>JBGOTL010000078.1:0-18884 GCA_041476465.1 Candidatus Acidiferrum sp.
AATGTTTCATGACTGGCAACAGTTGGGGGGAACCGCCAGCCGGGGGCATTGCGCCGCGGCTCTATTTGCCAAGACTCTAATTGGATGCGGCAGGAGGCTCTAAAGGTAGATGGAAGCCGGCTCCAGGCCCCAGGCCATGATCTCCGCCTGTCTTGGGCCAGGATTGCTGGTTATTACCAATATGAATTGTAATGCGCGGCGTGTTAGTACCTCGCGCGGTACTTGCGAAAGGGCCGATTTCTTGGGATAGTGCACAAGTTCGCCAATACGTTGAGGGGTTCTACCATGACAAAAGCTGCCACGAAAAAGAGAACGAAAAAGGGAAGCTCGACATTCGGCAAAGACCGCCGCCGCAAACATCACCATTATCTGGTGACCGTATCGTATGCCGACGGTGAAAAGTTTGGGCGCGTTTATACCGACAGGGACAAAGCCTCGCGTTTTGCCGAGCGGCAGCGCAAGTCGCCGGTGGTAAAAGCTGCGCGCATCTCCCAGGTTTCCTGAGCGTTTTTCCTGGTTTTAACTTAGGGAAACAACTTCCAAGGAAGACTTGTCGGTGCTCGGGCAGGCGTGTTATAAAATAATCAGCATAGCGGCCTTAGTATAGTGGCAGTACGGAACCTTGCCAAGGTTCAGGTATCGGTTCGATTCCGATAGGCCGCTCCATATTCTCCGCAGAGATTTCCTCAGGGCTTTGAAATCCGAGTAAACTCTTCTTGGCTTTGCCGTTAGAATTCGGGCTTTGGCATTTTCCGCTGAATGGACAAGATCATCATCGCCGTGGGCAGCACCCGGAAGCCGAAACTCGGCGCGGTCAGCGAAGCTCTCACCGTCATTGGCCCGGCACTGGATGCGGCCGCGCGGTTTGAGGTTGTGGGATGCGAAGTGGAGAGCGGGGTTGGCCATACGCCTGCGACATGCGAAGAGCTCATGCGCGGTGCGCGTCAGCGCGCGGAAGCGCTTGTGCAGCTTGCGCATGAAAAAGGCGAAACGTGGCACTATTTTGTCGGCCTGGAAGGCGGGCTGGATGTCGTGGAAGAAAACGGACAGCGGCGCGTGTTCCTGGAAAGCTGGGCGTACGTGAGCGATGGCTCGCGGGGGCACTTTGGACGGTCCGGCGGAGTGGAGTTGCCCGAAGCGCTGGCCGAAGAAGTCCTCGAAAAAGGGATTGAGCTTTCCGTGGCGATCGACAAGTTTGCCGGCGCGGCGGGCATTCGCGACGCGCAGGGCGCATGGGGCGTGCTCTCGGGAAATTTGATCACCCGGCAAAAGGCGTTTCGCGTGGCGATAATTGCCGCCTTTGCGCCGTTTTATAATGCGAAGATGTACCGTGCGGTGGCGGCAGGGCGTTGCAGCAAGAATGTTTGAATTGCGCCAGGGAGAGAAACCGTGGACATCGTCAAAGGCAATATGGGGTGGATCGAAGTGGTGGTTGGCCCGATGTTTTCGGGGAAGAGCGAGGAGCTGATCCGGCGGCTGCGGCGCGCGGAGATTGCGCGGCAGCGCGTGCAGATTTTCAAGCCGGCCATAGACGAGCGGTACGCGGCCAATGAGATCGTCTCGCACTCGGGACTGGGCATCCCTTCGGACACCGTGAGCAAGGCGAGCGAAGTCCTGGAAAAGCTTTCGCCGCGCACCGAGGTGATTGGGATTGACGAAGCGCAATTTCTCGGCGAAGAAATCGTCGAAGTTTGCAACAAGCTGGCCAACCTGGGGAAGCGCGTGATCGTCGCCGGACTGGATACGGATTATCGCGGCCGGCCGTTTGAACCCATGCCGCGATTGCTGGCGATCGCGGAAGAGATTACCAAGCTGCTGGCCATCTGCGTGCGATGCGGGAATCCGGCGGTGCACACGCAGCGCCTGGTTGAAAGCGAGGAACTCATTGTGGTTGGCGCCATGGGCGCGTATGAAGCTCGCTGCCGTCGTTGCTTCGAGCCCAATCCCGCACACGCCAAAGAAGAAGCTGGGCCGCAACTGATGATCCGCAGCCGCGTCGCAGGTGCCGGCGGCGCAGGCAAGTAGCGCCGCAGCCGGTCGGTGCAGGCACCGTGCGCCGAAGTACACCGAGAGGAGAGGCTTTTGGCCCCGCGGAACCGCCCGGGATGCAAACTGCGCACTTGAAGGAGGGTACCCCACCCCCGGGTGTTTTGCGCAAAGAGTGCGGAATTTTCTGAAAATAAACGAGTTAAGCTTTTGGGAAGCGCAAAAGAGTGCGCAAGAATGTGAAAAGAAAGAAGATAGTGATGTGTGGCGGGCAGGCGACCAGCGAACAGTAAATTGAGAAGAGAAGCCCCCCACCCCCTCGTTGTGACAACAAGTGTGCGCAACGAATTCAAAGGAAAGGAGTTAAAGGGCGTTCTGTTGAGCCAGAACGGCCCTCCTACGCCAAGGCTCCCTTCGTGGTTACTCAGGGCAAGCCGGAGGGTAAAGCGGGAGATAAGCGCGACGTTCACGCGGCATGATAGCATGGACAAGATACCATGTCAATACATTTAGCATATTAGTATCATTCGAATGAGGTGTGGAAATGGGCCGGGCGGGGCGAATGCGGTCAGAAAGTCAAGACCCGCACCCTTGAAACCGAAGGGTGAGGCACCCAAGACCGTGGTAGTGGTTCCTGTCTGCGCCGCCTTGGCGGATTGATCGGGCCGGTGAGAGCGCACGACGAACAAGAAAAAACCAAAGTCAAAAGCCACGGGATTGACTTTCGCCTAATCTTCGCTCTATACTTTGGGCTCGGAGCGACGACGATCCGCGAATGGGGTGGGCCTGACTGACAAGACACAAACGAGCGCTATGGAATGCAGTGACCGTTGACGGATTGGCTGGCAGCCAGCATATTCAATGTGAAGTCGTGGTCCCTAACCGACATTCCAGGAAAAGGTAGCAATTGGCCACTGAGAGCAAGCACGGCCGAGCAGTACAGGTTCTGCCCTCCATACAAAGTGCGGGCATTGGAGGCGACTCTTTCGCCAAGCTAGCTGAAGCTGCGATGGACAAGAAGCCAGTCGCAGGCTGGACGCACAATTTTTATCGCTATCCTGCTAGGTTCTCGCCGCGCTTTGCCGCAGCGGCCATTGAGTGCTTCTCAAATCGGGGTGAGTTGATTCTCGATCCGTACATGGGTGGAGGCACCGCGGTTGTGGAAGGCGTAGCCGCTGGTCGAAACGTTGTGGGCAACGACCTCAATTCGCTTGCAACATTCATAACGCGGGTGAAGGTGATGAGCCTTTCCTTCGCGGAATGCCTCGCACTAAGGAAATGGGCAACGAAGACTGTGCCCAATTTCAGCTACTACCAAGATGCCGAAGAATTGAATTCCTTCATGGATCCAGTCAAAACCAAGAATCTCTGCTTGGTTCGGGCGCGATTTATAAAGAAAGCCGTAGCTGCCGCGCTGGCCTCAATTGAAGATTTGGCGACAGTGAACTCTCGAGACTTTGCAAAGTGTATTGTTCTGCGCGTGAGCCAGTGGGCACTCGATGGGCGCGAACGCCACACACCACTGACTGATTTCCGAAAGAAGCTTTCTACCACCACTGAAGAAATGCTCGAATCCACTCGTACCTTCAGCGAGCGGACGAGGCTGAGCCGAGGTTGCGCCACAATCTTAAATATGGACGCGGCTCGACTAGGTGAGTCTTCTGTCTTTGGAAGTGGGCGGCGGAAAGTAGCGCTGGTAGTGACAAGTCCGCCGTACCCAGGTGTTCATGTTTTGTACCATCGCTGGCAAGTTGACGGGAGGCGTGAGACCCCGGCTCCCTATTGGATCGCCGGTTGCAACGACGGGCAGGGTGCTTCCTTCTATAATTTCGGTGACCGTCGCGAAGCTGCTGCAGATACCTACTTTCGAAAATCGTTGTTGACTCTGAAATCCATCCGAGGCGTCATGCGAGATGGTGGTCACATTGTGCAATTGGTGGCGTTTAATCGGCCAGATGACCAGCTCCCGCGCTACCTCGGGAATATGCGAGCCGCTGGCTTTGCAGAAGTCAAAACTGGGAACGACCGCATCTGGCGAGAAGTCCCTAATCGGAAATGGCACGCGACCATTGTCGGCAAGACACATTCCTCCAATGAAGTCGTGCTCGTCCATAAAGCCGTTTGACCTGCTACTGCACTTGCATCAATTTGAGCAGCGTGCGAGAAACACGCTGGATTTCATCGCTCATCTGCTCCTCGGTTAAGGTTGCCCATTCCGAATCCGACTGAGATTCAACCTCCTTCGTCCGCTCGTACATTTGATATAGATGAAACGCTACGTGAGCCGTGTATTTGTTGATGCGCTGCTGAATCGTGGTTTCGGCATTCTTGTTGGCGATCAGCGAATCTCGGTAGGTCGTCAGCAAGTCCATATCCTGATTGATGAAAATTGTGAGCGGCGACTTTGCAGTGGGCGTTTCAAACGACCCTGCACTCGCGCCGTTCCACGCGTGTCCCCAGCAGTTCTCTTCGTTCCAATCCTTCTTCATCACGTACCGTAAGTCGTAGGGAGGGCGTCGCTGCCCACCGCCCGGTAGTTTCATGGATATCTTGCGCGCTGATGGCGGCTCAACTACATCGGCGAGAAATGAAGTCGAAATTGTCTTGCCGGGACCGACTGCTTCCACGTCGAATTTAAGCTGTTCACCGCCTCTGAGGCCCGCCGCAGCTTGAATCAGGAGCTCGAACCGACCCTCAACAGGGCGAGTCAGAAAGATTAGTGGTTCCGCGGACGGTGACTCGCACGACGCTCTAAAGCTCCACGCCGGCTTGTTTCCGACAACCAGTTCATCCTTTCCGTCCCAACGGAGTTTTACGTGAATATCGGGTCCGCCTACAACAATTTTTATGGGCTGGCGACTAGTCACCTTAAGGAACGTCGGGTCGTCCTTGAGCGGTGGCGTTGGCCGCGGAGGGCGTTTCTTGGATGGCGTGACAACAATTCGCCGCTCAACCAACCGATGCTCTGGAAATCCCTTGAAGGTGCCCGTGCAGCGCAGCAGAGTTTCAATCGGGTATTCGTCCTCGTCGAAGTCCTCTGGCTGTACAAACTGCAAAGTGATTTCTTCTCCGGCAATTTGTGAGGTTCGCGTTATTTGAAATTCTTTTACTGGTGGATCAAGGGTTACCGCCATACTTTCCAACATCTTCCATGATTCTTCCGGGTTTGCGAAGATGAAGTACCGTCGCGCATCGTTTGGCTTGAGCCGGATTGTGGTCACGTCTGGTCTCAGGCTCAGAGTAGGTTCGGTGGCTGGCACCCCGACAGAAGCGTCAGTTTTGACCACCACGTTCTCTGTTTGCGTAAGAGTGCCGGACGCTTCTTCAGATCGGTTTGCCTCACCTCCCTGGCTCTTGCCTAGAGAAGGGTGCGGCGCTGCGTCATGGTGAGCATCAATCAATTGGTCAAGGGCGGCTTTCACCGCTTCGTCGCCTGCCTGCAAACTGGAAATCTCTTCTTCAGCCTCCTCCTCTAAACGGCGAAGGTCGGGATCTCCCTTTAGCGTCGCCACAACCCGCGTTTCGAGCGCCGAGTAAACGGTACCCTCTAGGAATTGGAAGCGTGAGCCTTGCATCAAATGAGCGATGGCTTCAGGCTTAAGCCCATCACAATCCACTACAACGATCATGCGGTTTCGGAGGTACTTTAGTTCCAGATCGCGCACGACAAATTGATTATCCCATGCGTGCTGCCGTTGACCGTTAATGAGAAAAACACAGCACTGGCGGCCCCGTTTTGGTTCCTCAAGAAATGTCGAAATTGGTCGCTTGTCGGTATCTGGGAGAATCTCATCCGGTGTGGAATCAGCAGGAGCTTCATCTGCCGCATTCGGGGCGGG
The DNA here is from genome assembly GCA_041476465.1 of Candidatus Acidiferrum sp. Classification (GTDB taxonomy): domain Bacteria; phylum Acidobacteriota; class Terriglobia; order Acidiferrales; family UBA7541; genus Acidiferrum. The sequence continues at coordinate 5,826 of JBGOTL010000078.1, forward strand.
TGCGGCAGCCATTGTTTTCTCTAGAACGACGACACGGATTGTGATTGTCCCGTACCCTTCATTCATTGCTGCACCGAGCGACTTATCGAGCTGGGCGACTGTTGTCACGGTTTGATCTCCTTTCTATGCACCTACAGGTTGGGGTGGGAAGACCTTATCGAGTGCAGGAGCCTCAGTGAGTTTGCTGCCACCCAAAGACGAGAGGCGATACCCATTGCCATAAATCACCGCTGCTGTGGGACCACTGTATAGCTCGAAAGGCAATATCGGGTTGTAGAGCACGTGATTCAAGGTCGTGTAAAGCTGGCGGGTGATGGCTGAGCCGCCCTTGCCAAAGTCATATCCGATGTGGACAAACCGCGTACCGTGCGCGATCTTTGCGGTATCGGCGTCAGCAGACGAGATAAAAGGTACTCGGCCGTCGGAACTGCACGCAAGATATGCGAAGTAGTCGTCTCGTCGGCCCTTTGGAAAAACGTGCTTAATAATGGTCCAACCTGCCCCGTCAGTTTCCCCGTTTAGCAGGTCCGGTGCCCGACGTGAAACCACCCATGAATACTTACTGACGGCGTAGGCGGACGAGCCACCCTGGCCGAAGACACCAATCAAATACCACTTATCGGCCTTTGTGGTCGATCCGAGGGACAAGAGAGTGCTGTGGATCGATTCAGGTGCTTGGCCAATACCTTCATCCTCAATAGAAACACTGAATTCACGCGACGCCTTGTCAAAGAGAAGACGCACTCTCAATTTCCGCGCAAGGTCTCTTGCCTTCAAACGAATGACCTTAGACGTTTCTGATGAGTCGAGCTTCGGCAATTGGTCAAGCGGTGGGATACCGAAATACCGAAGCACCGCATCGCGTGGACTTGTAGGTGCGTCCGCCGTAGCGTCGGCATGAAGCTCTCGCTGACGGGCCATTTCAATCATTGCCTCCATTCCATTCACGGTACGCTCGGCAATTGGATTGACAGGTTGGTTCGCCTGTTTGATACGTCCCGCGTTGCCGCGCTCGGCTCCAACAGGAATCCAGTGGAAATGCCCCGCTCGCCAGCCAGAATTCGGGTTACTCGGGTCGTAGGCGTACGCGTCTTCGGGAGTGATAGGCAATTGCGACAGCAGGCCTTCCACATCGGAGACTGTCACTGCCCTGAGCGCGGCGGTGATGAAATTAGAGGGAGATTGACTACCGAACGACGTTTGCTGGGTCATGTGCTTCCTCCTGAGAGATGGGAGAATTTGCGGCTATGTCGTCCATAGGATGTCGAGTTTTTTTTCGAGGTGGGCGAAGTCTTTGTCGCTGGTGGCGAGAGAGGCTTTGCGAGCGACGGCGAGGGCGGCGGCAAAACAATCGGCATACGGCAATTTATGTTCGGCGCGCAATTCGGCTGCGACGCGGGTCAAATCCAGATCGGCGTCCACGATTTCCAGCGGGAGTTGTGCGATGTCCTCGATGACTTTGCGGGCCACGCCGGGGCCTCTGGCGCGCCAGGTGGAGTAGTACAGTTCGCCCCAATTGACGACGCACATGAGGAGTTCGCGCTTGCCATCGACGGCAAGTTGAATGAGTTGCTCGACCTTTTCGGCGCCGGGACGGTCTTCAAAGAAGGTCATGAGTGCGCTGGCGTCAAGCACGATGCGTTTCATTGCGCGCACCTCATAGTTCGCGCTCCCGGCGGCGCTCCTCGAGGAGAATCTCTAAAGCCTTGGAGTCTTTACCCAGGCAGCCGCGGAGACTGCGGATAAATTCCGGAGTGAGCGGTTGGAGAATGAGACGATTTTCCTCTTCGACGAAGGCTACTTGGGTTCCCTGTTTGATCGAATACTTGCGGCGAAGCTTGGAAGGGATGACCAGCTGGCCTTTGGTGGTGACGGTGGAGATTTCTGTTTTCATGGCGGCTCCGGGATTCGGAATAAGTATACCGATAAGCGAAAAGTAAGTCAAATGGATAAAAGGCTTACAGTGTGATCAAATGTAGGACATCTTGATGGAAGAACGGGGGGATTGTAGCGCAGGGGAGGGGGTAGAAACAGTGGCGAGCGCGTACAGAAATGAAGAGCCGGACTGAAGTCCGGCGTCTACATAACTCACCAGTGAAGCGCACAGCCAGGAATGGCTGTGCCACCAATAGGGGATTGGGCGTGGCAAGCCGCGCCATTACAAAGCCAAGGATGCCGGGCTTCCCGACATACACCGTCGGGATCCCCATAAATCGGGGCAAAGCCCGGCGCTACAAAGCCAACGGGGGAGTGGGTGTTTTAACGGCTCTTGTATGAACATAGCTAATTCAATTATGGTGGACGGGCAAGAACGCGTGTCGCGCTGGAAGATTGAGTCCGATGGAAGCGAAGGAGCGCGGCGCGGCTATTCCTTAGCGACTAACCATGCGCATTGAATCCAAAGCACCTACGCGAGTTGATCTGGCCGGCGGGACACTGGATATCTGGCCGCTGTATTTGTTTCATCCGGGAGCGGTGACGGTGAACGCGGCGATCACGCGCTATGCTTCGTGCGTAATTGAAACGCATGCGAGTGGGGACCCACGCATCAAACTTATTTCGCGGGACACGCAGAGGGATGAGACCTTCGCTTCGTTTGCGGCACTTGCGAAGGCCAAGCGGTATCGCCTGCCGCTGCTCGCGGAAATCATCAAGGTATTCCGGCCGGCAGGCGGCTTCACGCTTACCACGGATTCAGAAGCTCCCGCAGGCGCGGGGATTGGCGGATCGAGCGCGATGGCGGTGGCGCTGTGCGCGGCGTTTGACAAGCTCACGGGAGCCGGGAAGAGCAAGATCGATTGGATCCACATCAGCCGCGACGCGGAAGGCATTGTGATTAAAGTTCCCACGGGCACGCAGGATCACTACCCGCCGGCGTTTGGCGGGGCCGCAGCGATCGAGCTGCCGCCCGGCGGTGAGCGCCGCGTGGAACTTCATGTAAATCTCGACGAACTCGAGCGGCGCATCGTGGTTTGTTACACCGGCAAACCACGGCAGTCCGGCATCAACAATTGGGAGGTTTTCCAGGCGCACATTAACGGCAGCGCCAAAATACGCCGCAATCTCGAGCGCATCTCGCAAGTCTCGCAGCAGATGCGCGTGGCGATCGAAAAATCGGCGTGGCGAGAAGCCGGCCGCTTGATGCACGAGGAGTGGACGTTTCGGAAGAAAAGCTTGCCGACCATTTCCACAAAGACCATCGATCGCATCATAGATAGCGCGCGGCGCAGGGGCGCGCTCGCTGGGAAGGTTTGCGGAGCGGGCGGCGGCGGCTGCCTGGTCCTCTTGATCGAGCCGGAAGCGCGCGACCGCGTGGAAACAGCGGTCGAAGAGGCGGGTGGCGAGCTTTTGCCGATGAAGATCGACCGCGATGGAGTAAGGGTGGTTTCCCGCTAGCAAGGTGCAAGGCGGAAGCTATTCAGAAGGCTACTGGCATCATAGAATCAGAGTTAACAAGATTGGTTTAGAATAGAGGTTGCCGGCCGAGGGGTGGCCAGACGCGATTATGTCGAACTGGATGGCGTTAGCACTGGCGTTTGTTTTTTTCGCGGATGCGGATCTGCCTCGCGTCCAGAGTTTTCGTCCGTCCATGACCCCGCTTCAAACGTTTCCGCCCGGAGAAGAGATCCCCATCCTGCCGACGCTGCTCACATCTGCGGAAGAGGCGCAGCAGAATTCGAGTGCAGAGAATAAATCGGCGGGCGGCGCGAAAAGTAGAACTTTACAGGAAACTTCGAAACTTGCGCTGATACGCTATGTCTCCGGGGAATTCGCAAAAGCGGTGAAGGCCTTGCCCGCCGGCAAGACGGGGTTTCTGGTTCAGGTGGGCAAGCCGATTAATGAAGAGATGCTGGGGCGCGCCGTGGCAACGCGGGGCGCGGCGGTCAACACCGGGGATAACGTGCAAATTACGAAACTCGAATTTCACGATCATTCCATCGTAGTGGATGTGAATGGCGGCGGCCGCGGCAAGAGGCACTGGCGCGATCACATCCAGATCGGCATGGGCGGAAACGCGCCGGTCATCGGCCGGACGTCGACGACGCAGCAGGATCAAGGCCCTCCGGGGCTGCAACCCGGCACGGGCAGCACGGTTTTTCTCGAATTCAACAAGTCGGTGCCGGACCTTACCCCGGACGATCTCAAGAAATTGCTGGCGCCATTTCTTGATTTCTCGAAAGAGCGCTCCGCTGCCGTGCACTGGATTGACACGCTGCCGGTGGAGATGAAGCAGGCCATCACAGAACGGCGCGCCGTGATTGGCATGGATCGCGAAGAAGTGGTGGCGGCGATTGGGCAGCCCGGGCGAAAAGTCCGCGAACGCGACGCCGAAGGTTACGATACGGAGGATTGGATCTACGGAACGCCGCCCGACAAGACCGTTTTCGTGCGCTTCATCGGCGACCGCGTCACGGCCATCAAGCAATACCCACATTAGCCACTCCTTAAGAATTATTCCGGGGGATTTCAGGCCGCGGAGCGAGCGCGAGGGTTTGCACCAGCGGTCTGAAATTCACGAGTTTCTTGCCGCGTTGACTTTTGTGCCAGCAGACCATAGCATTTCTTGTTCCGCTCGCGGCGCGATTCGCCTTTGAGGCGCCGCAAGATTTAAAAGTTGATGGCGAAGCGGACGAATCTAGCAGGAACGTAGAACGGTCAACAATTAGGCGCCCGCAAGACGGGCGAAAGTTTAGGCGCCGGCAGACCGGCAACAAACCCCATCGGAGGAAGTAATGCCCATCAAGGTAGGCATCAACGGATTTGGCCGCATCGGGCGCAACATTGTGCGAACTGCGCTCGATGATAAGGACATTCAATTCGTGGCCGTCAATGACATCACCGACGCCAAGACGCTTGCGCATTTGCTGAAGTATGATTCCGTGCTCGGCAATCTGCCGCACACGGTTACGCATACGGAAGATTCCATCACCATCGGAGGGAATACCATCAAGGTGTTCAAGGTGAAGGATCCTGCGGAGATCGACTGGAGTTCGGTGGGAGCGGACATCGTCGTGGAATCCACGGGCTTGTTCACGAAAGGAGCGGACGCGAAGAAACACCTGCGCGGCACCGTGAAGAAAGTGATTATTTCCGCGCCCGCCGATGGTCCGGACGCGACATTTGTGCTAGGCGTGAACGACAAGAGTTACGACCCCGCGAAACACAACGTGGTTTCCAATGCTTCATGCACCACGAACTGCCTGGCTCCGGTAGCGAAAGTGATTCATGACACGTTCGGCATCCAGAGCGGCACAATGACCACCATCCACTCCTACACGAACGATCAGAAGCTACTGGATTTGCCGCACAAGGATCTTCGCCGGGCGCGCGCAGCGGCGCTGAACATGATTCCCAGCTCGACGGGAGCGGCCAAGGCGCTGCACCTGGTCATTCCGGAACTGAAGGGCAAGCTGGATGGTTACGCGATGCGCGTACCCACGCCAAACGTCAGCGTGGTGGATTTGACGGTGTTCGTGGATAAGCCGGCCACCAAGGAATCCGTGAACGCGGCGCTAAAAGCGGCCGCCAATGGGCCGATGAAAAGCATCCTGGGCTACACGGAAGAAGAGCTGGTATCGGCAGACTTCAAGGGCAATGCGAATTCCTCGACGGTTGACGCGGAGTACACCAAGGTCGTTGGCGACCGCTGTGTGAAAGTGCTCGCGTGGTACGACAACGAATGGGCATACTCCTGCCGGTGCCGCGACCTGATCAAATTGATGGCGTCAAAATTCTAAAGAAAGTGGCTGGTGGCGAGTGGCGTGGCTGACGCAGTGGGAGGATCCGTTGCGGCGATTGCTTCGCAAACATGCTTAGAAAGGTTAGGTCACTCGCCGCCAGTTTTTCTATGAACAAACTTACCATCAAGGATCTGGACCTCAAGGGCAAACGTGTTTTTCTACGCGTTGATTTTAACGTGCCCCTTAAGGACGGTGTGGTCACTGATGACACGCGGATTCGCGAAACGCTCCCAACACTCCGGCTGGCCATCGAAAAAGGCGGACGCCTGGTGGTTGCGTCACATCTGGGACGCCCCAAGGGCGGCCCGGACCCGAAGTATTCGCTGCTGCCCGCCGCGAAGAAGCTGGAAGAACTACTTGGGAAGCCCGTAGCATTCGCACTCGATTGCGTCGGCCCGGGCGTGGAAGGGCAAAGCAAGGCGTTGCGCGATGGCGAAGTGCTGGTTCTCGAAAACGTTCGCTTCCATCCGGAAGAAGAAAAGAACGACGAAGCTTTTTCAAAGCAGCTCGCCGCGCTCTGCGACGGCTTGTTTGTTTGCGATGCATTTGGCTCAGCGCACCGCGCGCACGCCTCGGTAGTGGGCATCACGCGATTTGTGAAGCAATCCGCCGCGGGCCTGCTGATGGAAAAGGAATTGGCATACCTGGGCCAAGCGGTCACGAATCCCGCGCGACCTTTCGTGGCGATTCTTGGCGGCGCAAAGGTCAGCGACAAGATTGAGGTGGTCGAAAATCTAATGAAGATCGCCGATGCGATGCTGATTAGCGGGGGCATGGCCTACACGTTTCTGAAAGCGCAGGGGCTGCCGATCGGAAAATCGCTGGTCGAGCCGGACAAGATCGAGCTGGCCCAGAGAATTCTGGCCGGCGCCAAGCAGAGAAACTTCAAGTTTCTGCTGCCGGTGGATCACGTGATCGCGCCGGAATTCAAGGCCGATGCTCCCGCAACGACCGTTGACGTCACCGCCACGCCAGCGGATCAGATGGGCTTGGACATCGGAGCAAAATCCATCGCGGTCTACGGCGCGGAAATTGCGAAGGCCAAGACCATTGTGTGGAACGGGCCAATGGGCGTTTTTGAAATGCCTGCGTTTGCCAAGGGCACACTGGAAATCGCCAAAGCTGTCGCCGCGGCCACGGTAGGCGGCGCGATATCGATTGTTGGTGGAGGTGATTCCGTCGCTGCGGTGCATCAGTCGGGCGTGGAGGGTAAGATCTCTCACATCTCCACGGGTGGTGGCGCGTCTCTGGAATTTCTCGGCGGCCGCAAGCTCCCCGGCGTCGAGGCGCTCACCAATAGATGACAAACCCAAAGCGACGGCCCGTTATCGCGGGCAACTGGAAAATGTTCAAGACGCAAGCGGAGACGCGGGCGTTTTTTTCCGCTTTTGCGCCACTGGTCACGGACGCAAGACACTGCGACGTGGTCATCGCTCCACCGTTTACGAATATCCCCGCCGCGGTGGAAGCCACGCGAGGGACCAACATCGCGATTGCCGGACAAAATGTCTACTGGGAAAAAGAAGGCGCGTTTACGGGTGAAATTTCCGCGGGAATGCTGGTCGAAGCAGGATGCCGTTACGTGATTATCGGACATTCCGAGCGGCGGCAATTCTTCGGAGAAACCGACGAAACGGTAGCCAAGCGGACCAAGGCCGCGCTTGCCGGAGGGCTCATTCCCATTGTCTGCATCGGCGAAATGCTGGCGGAGAGGGAAGCGGGGCGCACGGAACAGGTTTGCCAGGCGCAATTTCGCGGCAGCCTGGGCCCGTTGACCGCTGAGGAATTCTCCCGTATTCTGGTTGCATACGAGCCGGTATGGGCGATTGGGACGGGCCGCACGGCAACCCCGGAAATGGCGGCTGCTGTTCACCAGATTGTCCGCCTGTGTGCGGCGGAACAGTTTTCCGCCGACCATGCCAACGCTTTGAGGATTCTCTACGGCGGAAGCGTCAAGCCTGACAATATTCAGGGGTTGATGGCGCAGGAAGAAATTGATGGCGCGCTGGTGGGCGGAGCGAGCCTGGACGCCAAGTCGTTCGCGAGTATCGTAAAATTTAAATGACCGCACAGCGGTGAATCGCTAGGGAGAAAGCAATGCCAGGTTGGATGAAATGGGTGGTTTCGCTGCTGATCGGCTTCGGAATCATCTTTGTCGGGTTTCACTTTTCCTGGGGCGGCCCCTGGGTTCTGACGCCATTTTTTGTTTTGAACTGCCTGGTGCTGATCATCGTCGTGCTGCTGCAGAGCGGCAAGGCGGCGGACCTGGCCGGGGCATTCGGGGGATCCGGGAGCCAGACGGCCTTTGGCCCGCGCGGCGCGGCGACGATCCTTTCGCAGGCGACCACGTGGTGCGCCGTGATGTTTATGGTTTGCGCGCTGGCGCTGGTCCTGCGCGTGAACCAATCTTCCGCTCAGGGTGGCTCGGTCCTAGAGAAATTCTCGAAGCCAGCCGCCAAGAGCGCGCCGGTAACGCCGACAGCAGCTCCCGCAGCGCCGCAGTCCACGCCGGCACAGCAGCCCAAGAAACCGTAACGAAGCAGCGAGCTTGCGAGCGCAGATTCTGGCGGCTACAATTTAGCAAGTTGTTTCATCCCCGTGCGGAAGTGGCGGAACTGGCAGACGCACCATCTTGAGGGGGTGGCGCCGCAAGGCGTGGGGGTTCGAATCCCCCCTTCCGCACCAAAATTTTGTCCTTGTTGAAAATTGTGTTGAGCAAGACGGCGTCGCAGAGCGATGCTTCTCACTACGGGCTTTACTTCTGCCAATCTTCGCTGGCGCAACCGTTTGAACTCGACATATTGTCCCCAGCCAAGAGGCTCATTCAGTCGCTTGAAATTTCAGGTAAAATGTAATGTATTGAGCAAGCGCACCGGGGCAGCTTTGTGTCCACACCTGGTCGATCCGAGGCTAGAACAGATCTGGCATGGTTACCAACGATAGCGGAGCAAACTCTGAGGCAAGTCCGCCGCCGGGATTCCTCTCCCGCTATATTTTCAGCACGCGCCATAAGACGATTGGGTTGCAGTATCTCTGGCTGGCGTTGGTCAGCGTGCTCATTGGCATGGCGCTGTCTCTTCTGATGCGCATGCACATGGCGTGGCCGGGGGCGCAGCTCCCGTTTTTTTCCAGGTGGCAGAACACGCTGGAGCGTTACGCCGCCCTGCGCATGTTGCATGGTTCGCTGATGGTGTTCTTTGTGCTGATGGCCGCGCCGCAGGCGGGCTTTGGAAATTATTTTTTGCCCATTCAGATCGGCGCGCGAGAAATGGCGTTTCCGGCGCTTAACCTGCTTTCGTTTTGGACCACGGTGGCGTCTCTGTTTGGCATGACCTGCGCTTTTTTCCTGCAGGCTGATGCGGGCATCAATCTCTGGGTCGGGAGCGCGTCGGTCTTCTGTCTGGCGGCGCTGCTCAGCTCCATCAATTTCAGCGTCACCACCATCGATCTTCGCGCAAAAGGGATGACCTTGCCGCGGCTGCCAATCACCGTGTGGGCGTGGTTCATCAATTCCCTTCTCAGCATGCTGATTTTCAGCATCCTGCTGGCCGCGTGCCTGGCGTTCTTGTCCGACCGTTTGGCGGGCACGCACTTTTTCTCCGTGACTTCTTTTTATGCGGGGCTTCCGGCCCAGGTCGTTCAACAGGGAACTCCGCTGCTCTGGCAACGGCTATTCTGGTTTTTCGCGCAGGCGGAAGTGTACGTCGCCATGCTGCCGTGCTTCGGGATTACCACGCATCTGGTGTCGGTTTTTTCCCGCAAGGCGGTGTGGATAGAACGCGCCGTGGTGCTGGCGCTCTGCGGCGTGGGGCTGTTCGGGTTCTGCGTGTGGGGTTATCACATGTTCGCCAGCGGCATGAACCCCTACGCTCCGCTGGTATTTTCTGTTCTTGCGTCGTCTCTCGGCCTGCCTTCAACGATACTTCTCGCAAGCTGGCTTGGCACGCTCTGGAACGGCAAGGTTCAGCTCACCACGGCCATGCTCTTTGCTCTGGGCTTCATTTCGTTGTTTCTCTCGGGCGGGCTTTCTGGTTTGTTTCTCGCGCGGCAGGATCTGGCGGCCGCAGCCGTCAGCGATGATTTTGTCATCGGCCACTTCCACCTGGTCATGGGTGTGGCAGCCACTTTTGCCATTCTTGGAGCGCTGTTCTTCTGGTTTCCGAAGCTATTCGGCCGGCGCCTGAATGAATCGCTTGGCAAGATGCACTTTTGGCTCACATTCGCGGGGGTCTACTGTATCTTCATGCCCATGCACTGGCTGGGTTTGATCAGCCATTCACGGATTTCGCCGGGAAGCGCATTGGCCGCCGTGGCTGCCGCGGGTTCATCGATTCGCGCGTTTGTTACCGTGGCCACTCTTTGGACCGTCGCGGCGCAACTTTTGTTTGTTTTCAACTTTATCCATAGTCTCTGGTGGGGAGAAAAGGCCACGGATGAAAATCCATGGCGCGCGAATACCCTGGAATGGACTGTCGCATCGCCGCCGCCGCTCGAGAACTTCGTGGCCGGCGACCCCGTGGTGTATCGTGGAGCTTACGAGTTTGGCTTGCCAGAGATGATCGAAGATTTCGTGCCACAAAACCTTGCGCCCGAGCAGGTAGCAACCAAGGCTCGTTAATCCGGAAGGGAACCATCATGCCGGGCTCCACAGTCGCACAAGACATCGAAATCATTATCGAGGACGTCGGCGGGGGCGGCGGAAAACAACCTCCCCCCGGCGGGGGTGGCGATGACGACGACGGCAAGCGCCGCCGTAAAGAACAGCCTTCGCCCAATCGTTATTCGACCGGTGTCGCGCTGGGGCTCGTTTCCATCCTGATGTTTTTTATGGCGCTGGCCAGCGCGTTCGTCATTCTCAAGGGTTCCACTCCTCACTGGGTCCCGGTGCATTTGCCGCCGCTGCTGTGGGTCAATACCGTGATACTTCTGGGAAGCAGCGGCACTTTGGAGCTAGCGCGCCGCAGGCTTGCGCGCGCGGATCTCTCCGGATTCCGGCGGCTCTGGAGTGTGACGACGAGTTTGGGACTGCTTTTTCTGCTGGGGCAGATTCTGGTGTGGCGGCAGCTTGTGGCCCAGGGCGTTTACGTTGCCAGCAATCAGGCCAGCAGCTTTTTTTATATTTTCACGGGCGCGCATGGTGTGCATCTTCTCGGCGGTGTGGGAGCGCTACTCTACGTTTCATTCCGCAAATTTGAAAAGGCCAAGGTGCCGCTGCCCACAGCGGCGGAAATCACTTCCTACTATTGGCATTTCATGGACGCGCTGTGGATTTTCCTGCTGGCCCTGTTATATCTGGGCAAGTAGGGAGGGCTATTTGCAGGTCTGAGGTTCATCCCAGTCTTTTCTGAAACTCCGCAACAGTGTTTGCTACCCGCGCGAGCTGCTCGCGTTTCAGTTCTGGATACATTGGCAGAGACAGCACTTCTTGCGCAGCTTTCTCCGAATGCGGGAAGTCGCCTGCCTTATAGCCGAGCGATGCGTACAGCGGCTGGACGTGCAGCGGCACCGGATAATAGACCGCGTTACCAATTTTTTGTTCCGTCAAAAATTTGTGCAGGGCTTCGCGACGCTCCACGCGAATCGTATATTGGTGATAAACGTGTTCGTAGCCTTCCGGAACGAGGGGCGTCATCACGCCGGGGACATCCGCGAGCAGATGATTGTATTCCGCGGCGTGCGCTTGCCGCGTCTTTTGCCAGGTGTCCAAGTGGCGCAGCTTCACCCGTAGAATTGCCGCATGGATCTCGTCGAGCCGGCTGTTCCAGCCCGGCTCGCTGCTGACGTATCTTTGCGACTGGCCGTGGTTGCGCAGGGTGCGCAGGCGCGCGTCCAGCTCCGCGGATTTCGTGACGATCATGCCCGCATCGCCGTACGCGCCCAAGTTTTTTGTGGGGTAAAAACTGATGCAACCCAAATCGCCAAGCGAGCCGGTTCGCCAGCCCTTGTAACGCGCGCCGATGGCTTGAGCGTTATCTTCGATGACCGGCAGCTTGTGGGCCTGCGCGACCTGGTTAATGGCGTCCATGTCCGCGGGCAGGCCGTAGAGATGCACGACAACGATAGCCCGGGTTTTTGGAGTGATGCGGCGTTCGAGTTGCATCGGATCGAGGTTGTAGGTGTCCGGGCGGATGTCCGCGAAGACTGGCTTTGCGCCCAGGGCGCTGACGGCGCTCCCGGTGGCCACAAACGTGAAGGGAGGGATGAGCACTTCATCGCCGGCTTGTACGCCGCAGACACGCAACCCCAGAATCAGAGCATCCGTGCCGGAAGCCACGCCAACGCCATGCGGCACCCCGCAAAATTGTGCGAGCTCTTGTTCCAGGGCGGCGCCTTCCTTGCCAAGAACAAAGTGTTGCGAGGACAGAACCTTGTCTATGGCCGCGCGGACTTCACCGCCGATCGCGGCGTACTGCGCGGCAAGGTCCATCTGCGGGACGTGTTCGGGGGCGTGCGTGATGTCTGAATTTGCGTTCATTGTTCGATAGTTTCAATCTTCCGAAGTATACGTTAGTTGCCGAGGCTTGGTTGTGGGAAGTGCCCGAGCGCTTTGCATACTTGAGGCACATTCACCGTGATAAAAAGCGCGAAGTTTAAGGACTTAATTAATACAGAGGTGCAGCATCCTTGAAATATCCAGAAATGCGTAGGCGAGTAATTCTGAATCAATTGAATTGTGGATTTTCTCATTTGCCTCGATTCCTGAATTCTCTGAAGGTATGCTAACTTGCCTAAGTAGAAAGAGTTAGCTATCGAGAATAAGTATTGACGCATGGACCCTTTTGGCTGTTAAAATGCCAACAGTTTGCGGGGGTGTCCTTCTTGCTTTGGGACACAGTTCCTTTACAAGTTTTTTGGAAGTTATTGAGATTTTGCGCTCGCCGCTTGAGCGAGTCTTTCCGGGAGGCTGTCTATGAATCGTAGTCTCGTGTCACATCGCGCCGGTAACCCAGAGGGTCTGAACGGTCTGCAGTTGTGGAACACACTTTCTCGTATCAAGGGGCTGATGAGCGTCAGCATTCTTCTCGCGTTTGCGCTGCTGCTGTTTTGCGCAGGGCCGGTGTCCGCGCAGGTTCCCACGGGCGCCATTCTTGGTACGGTGAAGGACATGCAATCTTTGCCAGTAGAAGGCGCCAGTGTCACACTGACGAACCAAGGCACGAATTACGAGTACAAATCCATTACCAGCTCCAACGGCGGCTATCAATTTCGCAGCATTGACTACGGCCTTTACAAGGTAAGTGTGAGCAAAGATGGCTTCAAGAGTGGCGTGGTGGAGAACATAAAGCTGGATGCTTCCACTGAATACACAGTCGCGCCT
>JBGOTL010000079.1:0-17533 GCA_041476465.1 Candidatus Acidiferrum sp.
AACGTGAGTTTGAGGCCGAGCTGTGCGGCGAAGGGGATGCCAACGGTGGTGCCGGGGCCGAAGAAATCGCCGAGGGCGCCGGCGGAGACGCGGAGGTTCTTGTAGCTGCGGATGGGCGTGGAGCAGGAAGGATCGGGGCAGAGGGCGGTGGCGTTTGCGAGATCGTTGACCGGGGTGGGCAGCGCGGAAATATCGGAGACGTAGTTATTGCCGGGATTCACGCGATTGAAAAGGTTGAAGAATTCGGCGAACGGGCGCAGGGTGACGCGCTCGCCGAGCGCGATATTGCGGCTGACGCGCAAGTCCACCTGGTAAAAGGGCGCGCCACGAAACTGATCCAGGCTGGTCTGCACGCCGTTGATCACGGCGCGGTCGTTGCCGCTGAATCCGTCGTTGCGGATGTCCGCGGGAGTCGCCATGGTGAACGGCCGCGCGCTTTCCAACTGCGCGAGCGTGGAGACCTCAAAATGCCAGGGAAACTGCATGACTCCGATGAGAACAAAGCGATGGCGAATATCTTCGCCGGACGGGCCATGGTCACCCGCGGAAAAAGGATTGCGCGGATCCGAAACGCCGTTGACATAATCGAAAAGCTCGCCGACCACCGCGCCCCAAGTGGCGGCATGAGCGAGGACGTAGTTGGCGGTCAGCTCGAAACGGTGGGAGAAGCGGTGCTGAATCTGAAGGGCGAGACCATTGTAGCTGGAGCGATTGTCGCTGCGGAAAAGTGAAATATTCGGCGCGCTCATCGGCAGCGTGAAACCAGGAACGTATTCATAGCGGCGGTATTGATGCACGCCTTGCTGATGTTCGTAGGTGACGCTAAATCGCCAATCGCTGGAAAAAGCGTGCTCGAACGCAGCACTCGCTTCCAGTGCGTAGGGTGTGTGGTACTTGGGATCGATCAGGGAAGGCGGGCCGCTCTGATTCAGAATGTTGAAGTTGTTGACTGCTTGGAAGGCCTCGGCCCAGCCATTTTGCGCAAGGTCATTGTAATAAAGGCCAGCGCCAGCGCGGAATACGGTGCTCACCGAGCCGCCAGGCGCGTAGGCGATGCCCAGCCGCGGTGAGAACGCTTTCCGATAATCATGCGGGATGCCGGTGACAAGAGAACTCCCCGTGGCCTGCAGGGCAGCCAGAGCTGGATTCTGGCTCTGGTCGCGGCCGGAAGCGATAAACAGACCAAAGGTGGTGTCATACCGGAGACCAGCATTGAGCGTGAACGACGGGGTGGCACGCCAGGAATCTTCGGCGTAGAAACCCAGGCGCCGCACGCTCTGTGAAAATGCGCCGTCACCGGCGGTGGTATCCGTGCATGTGGTGTTCGGCAGGGCGGATGGGTCGCAGTTGTAGTCGGCGGTGAATTGGGCGAGGTTATTCAAGTAATAGGAAGGATTCTGCGTGAATTGCACAAAATGTTCGGCAGTGCTAGCGAGCATGCCGCCAAGGACGGGTTCATGGATAAAGTTCACTCCAAAGCGCACGGCATGCCGCCCTGCAGAGTGCGAAAGATCATAGCGATACTGATATTTTTGCTGGTCGCGTGCGACGGGGAACGCCGTGATAGCGGTGGCAAATTGATTGTCTCCGAACGTTTCCAGTCCTGAAGTGGTCAGATAGTTGGCGCTTAGAGGAAATGCGAGCGAGATACCAAGCTGTGAATTGCGGAGCTTGGTGTGATGGAAGCCGTTGGCCTGGAAGGTGAAAGAAGCAAGCCACTGCGGACTGAATTGAAACTGATTGTTGAAGAGCAGGCTGTAATAGTTGGAGGTGGTGGTGGCGCCGGTAGAAGGGAGAGCGGCCTGTTGAATCAGGTCGTTCTGCGCGTGGTTGCGATCGAGCGAACCGCGCAGGAACCATTGCGAGCGCGAGGATTGCGTCCAATCGAGGCGCGTGGAGAACAGCGTGTCGCGAAATGGAACGGAAACGGATGAGGGAACGGCGATGGCGCTGACATTGGGAATGACGCCTTGCGCGGCGAGCTGTGCCAGCGCGTTGAATTGCGTGAGGCTGTTCGCGCTGTAAGCGACGCTGGCGTTTTCATCCACGTATTCATAGGAAGAGAAAAACCAAAGCTTGCCGGGCTTGATGGGGCCGCCGAGCGTGGCGACGCCGTTTTGACGTGAGAAAGGTTGCTTCGGATTCGGTACAGGATTATCCAGAGCGTTGCGGGCGTTCAGGGCGCGGCCTCGATAGTAGTAGGAGAGGCTGGCGTGCCAGTCATCTGTGCCGCGGCGCGTGGAGAGGATGATGCTGCCGCCGTTGCTGCGCGAGGTGTCCGCGCCGAACTGCGACGTGCGCACGACGAACTCCTGCATGGCTTCCGGCGAATAATTCTGCAGGAAGCCGCCGATGTAGTCGTCGTTGTTGTCGCCGCCGTCCACGGAGAAATCCACGTTAAGTCCGGAGCTGCCGCCGAAGGAGACGGCGGTGATGCGCGCCTTGGTGGGATCGGAGGGCTCGACGGGCGCGGTGAAGGGAGCCATCAACGAAATATTGGCGAAGCTGCGGGCGGAAAGAGGAATCTCGTCGAGGTCCTCGCCGGTGATGACGGTCTGAATGGTGTTGCTGGTGGTTTCGATGGGCTGGCTGGCGAGCGAGGGGCCGCGGTCACGCACTTGAATGGATTGCTGCAAGGATTGCGGCGCGAGGGTGATGCGAAGCGCAGGCTGGCTGCTGATGGCCACAACGACAGTTGCTGTTTTCAGGGCGAAGCCGCTGGCTTTGATCGTGACGCGATAGGTGCCGGGCGGGAGTGCGTCGAAACGCACCTCACCCAGCGAGTTTGATTTCGCGTCCCGGAGAACTCCGGTTTTATCCTGCTCGAGCAAGACATCCGCGTTGGGAACGCGGCCGCCGGCCGAATCTTCAATCATGACAAGAAGCGAGCCACGGAAATCCTGCGCGCAGGTGGCGCCTACAGAAATGAACCAGAAAACAAAAGTCAGGCAGCAGAGATTTCGGCCAAGTCTGGGAAGTCGGCACATAAGAATATGGACGGCTCTCACGCGAATTAGAAAGTCAGACGGCTAGTGCCGTTCCAACTTGTTTGAGAAAATCCTTTCGAAAATGTTTTTCCCGTGTTCGCGCCCGATCATTAGACCGTCATTTGGCCCAAATAGTTGGAACGGCACTAGTATGCCGAGGGTGTTTCGCCTTGTCGACGAGTATTCGCCGCGAAAGGCCACATTGCTTCCTGATTATCGCAGGTGGGCGTCGAACCAGGCGACAGTGCGCTGGATGCGGTCGCGCTGGTGCGCGGGCTTCACGAACATGTGGCCTTCATGTTCGTAAACGACGAGCTGGGTTTCAACGCCGAGCGTTTTCAGCGCGTGCCAGAATTCGTAGGACTGCGGCGTGGGGCATTCTCCGTCGCTGTCGCCAACGATGACGAGAGTAGGCGTTTTCACATCCTTGATGAAAGTGATGGGAGAACTCCGGGCGTAGACCTCGGGGTCTTCGTAGACGGACTTGCCGAAGAACGGGATCATCCACTGGTCGATCTTGTTTTCGCCGTAATAGCTCTGATAGTTGGCGATGCCCGCGCCGGCCATGGCAGCCTTGAAGCGATTGGTCTGCGTGACGCCCCACATGGTCATGAAGCCACCGTAGCTCCATCCGGTAAGGCCGAGGCGATTGGGATCGATGGGCGCAACGCGCAGTGCCTCATCAACACCGGCCATGACGTCAAGGAAATCGCCGTAACCGAAATCCTTTACATTGGCGCGCGTGAACGCTTCGCCTTGGCCATAGCTTCCGCGCGGATTCGGGCGCAGGAGGAAATACCCCGCACCGGGCAGCGCCATCTCATAATCCCAAATCGTCGGCCACCCCGATTGGACTGCAGCACTGGGTCCGCCGTGGACGCAGACAATCATAGGATATTTTTTCGAGGGATCAAAATCGCGTGGATAGATCAGCCAACCCTGCACATCATAGCCTTCGCTCTTCCAATGAATGCTTTTCGCTTCGCCCCAGGCAGGTTTGCGCGATGCGTTGCGCCGGGTGATCTGCTTCCAACTGCCGATGGGGCCGGCCCAGACTTCGGGTGGCGCGCCGAACGAGCTGCGCAGTACAGCGGAAGTCCTTCCATCACGCGCGACGGAGAGGCCGGTGCCCCAGGCGCCCGCGGTGAATTGCTCTCCGCCCCGGAAGAGCACATCGATCCGTCCATTCACGGGATTTACCGTAGCGAAACCAGCATCGCCTCCGACGAACGCGCCGCAAAGAATATTCCCGTCGGAGGTCCATGTCAGCCAACTCTCCGAAGCTTTATTATTCGGTGTGAGGTTTTTCGCTTCGCCACCCGCGGCGGGAATGGTAAAGATGTCACCACCGACGGAATCTTCGTCGCTCATCAAGCCTTCGATAAAGGCGATGCTCTGCCCATCGGGCGACCATGCGGGCCGCGCGATTTGCAACTTAGGTTTATAAATGGATTTCATCAGGCCGGTGGCGGCATCGAGAGTGTAGAGTTCCGCGAGCCACCAGTTGTTGTCGCCATTGCCGAGCGCGGCGGTGACGGCGAAGCGCCGGCCGTCCGGCGCCCAGTCGTACTCGTAAATATAGGTATCGGCGGGGGAGATTTGGCGAAGCTTGCCGTTGGCGAGGTCGACGAGGGCGAGGCGCTGCTCGAAAAATGCGTCCTTAATTTCCCCGGTCTCCGGGGTTTCTGCAACCAGCGGGCCCGACGCGCGTATGGCGTTCTCGGTGAAAAGAACGGCGATGCTCTTGCCGTCGGGCGACCAATTCGGCGTGGCCAGAAAGCCTTTTACATCGGTGAGTTTTTTCGCGCTGCCACCAGAAGCACTGGTGACGTAAAGCTGAAGCTGGCCGGCCTTCGCGACGTCAGACAAGAACGCGATGCGCTTGCTGTCCGGGGACCACGCAACGTTGCCTTCGGCATACGACGCCATTCCGTTGCCGGCGGTGATGAGCCGGGGCGTTGCAGTTCCGCTGGCATCGGAAAGGTAGATCGCGGTCTTGCCGTTCGGCGCCCCGTCTTTGCCGACCAGCGTTTCGACCCAGGCCACTTTCTTGCCATCGGGCGAGATGGTTGTTTGTTCGAATCGTCGCGCCGCGAACAGCGTGTTCATGACTTCGCCGAGCGGCTTCGCAGCCTGGGGCTTTTCCGCGGCCTTGAGGCGCGCTTCGACGGCTTGCCTGGACTTGACGGCCTCCTGCGCCACCGCGGGAATCCCGCAAGAAAGCAGAAGTCCCGCCATTACAGCCATTCTCATTTCGCGCTGAATCATGATTGTTCCCTTTCGTGTCGCTTGACCTGAGTCCGTACCTTAATTCTTTCCGGCGCATGGCTGCAAGCTTAGGCTTGCGAAAGGTCTGTTGCTTGTAAGGGCTGAGAGATAGAATCGCCCGAGTTGCGCTGCCGGAGGTTTTGATGATCGATCGCCGCGGGTTTCTCTCTTCCTTTGCAGGTGTCGCTGGCACTGCGGGTTTGCTGCGTCTCCCCAGCCGAAGTAGCAGTCCGCGAGCGACGGTGGTGAACCATGATCTTTAAGCAATTCTATCTGCCGTGCCTGGCGCACGCTTCCTACCTTATTGGAGATGAAGAGACGGGCACTGCAGCGGTTGTCGATCCGCAACGTGACGTCGACCGGTATCTCGTGTTTGCAGCCGAACATGGGCTGAAAATCAAGCACGTGTTCTTGACCCATCTGCACGCCGACTTTGTGGCTGGACATTTGGAGCTCCGGGATCGCGCGGGCGCAACGATTTACCTTGGCGCCAAAGCACAAGCAGAATACCGGTTTACGCCGCTCGGCGACGGCAGCGTGGTGGAGTTCGGGCGCGTGCGGCTGAAGGCACTGGAAACACCGGGTCACACTCCGGAATCGATTTCGATCGTTGTCTACGATCTCGATCGGAGCGGGAGCGCGCCGCACGCGGTCTTAACAGGCGACACATTATTCGTTGGCGATGTCGGACGCCCGGATCTTCGTGCGGCACTGGGCTGGTCCGCTACGGATCTTGGCTCTCTACTCTTCGATTCCTTGCAATCCAAGTTGCTGCCGTTGCCGGACGCGAGTCTGGTCTATCCGGCTCACGGCGCCGGGTCGCTTTGTGGGAAGGCCATCAGCAAGGAGACGGTATCGACCATAGGAGAGCAGCGGCGGTTGAATTACGCCCTGCAGCCGATGAGCAAGAAAGCGTTCATCGAGCTGGTAACCGCCGACCAACCCGAGGCTCCTCCATATTTCATCTATGATGCCGTCCTGAACAGTAAAGAGCGGCCTACGCTCGATGAAGCGCTGGACCGCGGGCTGAAACCACTGGAGCTGGATCGCCTGTTGGAGATTCAAGCTGGTGGCGCGCAGGTTCTGGACACACGCGAGGCGGAAGAATTCGCTACGGCGCATCTCGCGGGTAGCATCAACATCGGCCTGAGCGGGCAGTACGCGACGTGGGCCGGTACGGTACTGAGTCGAGAGCAGCCTATCGTGATTATCGCCAACCCCGGCCGGGAATCCGAATCCGCGGTCCGGCTGGGGCGCATCGGCTTCGATAACGTGGCGGGCTACCTCAATGATGGCATGCGGAGCCTGGAGTTGCGACCGGACCTGACCGTAACGACGGAACGATTGAGCGCGCCACTCTCTGCGCAGCTTATGTCCTCGGGCGAGCCACCCCAGCTGATCGATGTCCGGACGCCACGCGAGCGCGAACAGAAGTTTATAGATGGCAGCTTGAGCATCCCGCTGAATCACCTTGCGGAGCGCGTGCAGGAGCTGCCAAGGAATCGGCCCTTGCTCGTCTACTGTGCGGGGGGCTATCGATCTTCCATCGCCGCGAGCCTCTTGCAACAATGGGGGTTTAATCGCGTAAGCGAGATTGCTGGTGGCATGGCGGCATGGGAGGCTTCGAAGTTGTCCGTTCGCAGCGCCTAAACTTAGAGGGCTACAGCGCGTAAGTACGACGGCGAGACTTTATTCGATTCGGCAGTAGCAGTAGAGGAATTGCTGCGTGGTTCCAAATGGTGTTTGATGCAGTTCCTTGGAACTCTCCACCAATCGGAAGCGCCTGCCAAACTCGCCGTGAAGCGATCCGGCGTCATAGCGCATCACTTCGAGCCCGCTGCATTTCATAGGGCCTTCTGGTCCAAAAGTGCTGACAATCACGTGGCCACCTGGCTTGACTGCGCGGGTAACCTGCCGCACGTAGGCAAGACGCCGCTCTGGCGCCGTAAGAAAATGGAATACCGCTCGGTCATGCCAGAGGTCGTAGGCACGTGATTCCAGCTCGAGTTCGACGATATCGCCGACCAACCAACGCACCTGCTCCGCAGCCGAACCCAATCGCTTTTTCGTGATTTCGATTGCGGTCTGCGAGACATCCAATACGGTGAGGTTTTTGTATCCGCGAAAGAGTAGGTCGTCAACGAGCGTTGATTCGCCGCCACCAATGTCAATGATGGAGGCTGAGCGTGCAACGGCAGCCCGCTCGATCAGGGCAAGGGATGTTTCCAAGTGGGCGCGATACCAGCTGACCGATTCGGGTGCGTTGGCCGTGTAGACTTTTTCCCAATGTGTCTTTGCGTCCACGGATGCGCTGCCTCTACTCGATAATTGAGATTAGACCTCCGCTCAAAGCGCGAGTCAAGACATCAACCTGTTTGTGTTTCTTGACCCTGTGCGCGCGGCTCGAATACACTAGGAAGTTCGCAGCCAGGTGCCAACGCCGCCTGTGGAACGCCCCGGCAAGGCCGGGATCTTGGACTTCGCAGTCACGCGTGCGATGGGCTGGTCTGCGGTCATAGAAAATCAGTTGTAGGAAACAAGGGGGGATTGCTTTGCCAAAGCGTACATATCAACCGCGCAAACGCCGCCGCGCGAAGACGCACGGATTTCGCGTGCGCATGAAGACCAAGGGCGGCCGCAGGGTCCTGGCGGCTCGCCGCAAGAAGGGCCGCCATCGCCTTACACCCGAATAAATCCGGGTTACTGGAATTTCCGCGCGAAGCGCGGCTGGTGCAGCGCGGCGCGTTTGACGCCGTGTACCGCGCCGGGAAGCGCCGCTCGAGTTCCCACTTCACTGTTTTTTTTCGCGCCAACGAACTGCCGCAAAGCCGTTTCGGCTTCAGCATCAAGAAAACGGCGGGAGGCGCGGTGGTGCGCAATCGCATTAGGCGGCGCATGCGCGAGATGGTGCGCTGCCATCGTCTGGAGATACCCAAGGGATGGGACATCGTCATACACCCGAAGAGCTCGGTGGCGCGCGCGGAGTTTGCCGCGCTGACGGCGGAGCTGTTGCGGCTGCTGCAGAACCTCTAGTGGCGCAGCTTGTTGGTACGCTCGTTTCATCCGTTGAAAGCGCAGAAACGGGCGGGGCCCCGAGCGGTCCGGGGCAGGCAAGCTCCGCCCCTGCAAATGCGGGGACACACCCTGGCGTGAGGATCGCGCTGTTTACACTGCGCGTATATAAGGCCTACTTTTCGATTCTTTTTGCGGGGAGCTGCCGCTACGAACCAACTTGCTCGCGCTATGCGTATGAAGCGATTGAACGATTCGGCGTGGCGCGGGGATGGTGGCTGGCGTTGCGGCGGTTGCTGCGCTGCCACCCGCTTTCGCGCAAATTTGGATACGATCCGGTTCCGGAAACATGGGGAAATATGCATTCGACAGCAGAATGTTTGGTGACCGCAAAGTCGAAGATCCCGGCCTTGCCGGGACGGGCATCGTTCTTGGCGCCCGCGAAGCGGGCGACTGAGGTGCGTTCGTGAGTGAGCCGCAAGGAATCATCCGGCCAACCGGCGGCCCGCAGAAAGACAAATTTACGCCGGAGCTGAGAATTCTGGCGGCTTCGCTGCTTTCGATGGCCGTTATTCTGCTCTGGGCGAAGTTTTTTGGCCCCAAGCCGCCGGTAACTCCGCCGCAAGCCAATCGGCCCGCGCAGACCGCTCCGGCGAACACAAGTGCTGCTGCGCAAGCGCCTGCGAATCCGCCAGCGAATGCTTCGGCGGCATCGGGCACGCCCGCTGGGCTTTCCGCGACGACGCAAGTGAATGTGCCCGCGAAGGTGGATGCACAGGAACGCACGATCGTCGTTGAGAATGATCTTTATCGTGTGGAAATGTCGAATCGCGGAGCGGTGGTGAAAAGCTGGCAGCTCAAAAAGTACAGGGACGACTCCAAGCCGCAGCGTGTGCTGGACCTGGTGCACCCCAAGGCGGCGGAAGAAACGGGTGGCTGGCCTTTTTCGCTGGCGCTGGATGACGCGCAGATGGAAGCCGCGGCCAACGGTGGCCTCTACCAGATTACTCCCTCAGGAAATGCTCTCATTGCGCCGGCAGAAGCGGAATTTTCGTGGAGCGACGGGCACCTGGAGGTCACCAAGCACTTTCATTTCGATCACACTTACGTGGTTCGCGTGGAAACTACGGTGAAGTACAACGGCTTGCCGGTGACGGCAGGCCTGGCTTGGCGCGGCGGCTTCGGCGACCTGACCGTGTCAAATCCGATTCCTCTGGAAACGGTTACGACGTATTACAGCGAGAACGGCAAGTTGACAAATTTCCCCTACAAGAAACTCGACGGCCCGGAAAAGTGGGGCAGTGCGTGGCAGGGCGGCAAGGATTTTACAGGTATCGAGGACCGCTACTTTACGGCGGCATTTTTGGCGGCGAATGGGGCGGCCTCGGGCGCGCTGGAAACGCGCTACTGGAAGGTCTTCCACACGATTCAAGTGGAGGGAAAAGATGCGTCAGAAGCGGTTCCTGAAATGGCCACATCTTCCAAGGCGCAGCCCATGGATCTGCGCGTTTACGTGGGGCCCAAGGATTACGACGACCTGAAGAAGATGAACCCGCCGTTGCACGCGCTGGTGCAATTCGGCTGGCTGGAGTTCATCGCCGATCCGATATTTCACGGGTTGAAGTGGTTGAACAGATACATTCCTAACTGGGGATGGGCCATCGTCATTCTGACGCTAGTGATCAACATGTTGCTCTTCCCGCTGCGCATTTCCAGCTACAAGACGACGCTGAAAATGCAACGCGTGGGGCCGGAAATCAAGGCCATTCAGGAAAGATACAAGAAGTACAAGATGAACGATCCGCGCAAAGCGGAGATGAACAAAGAAGTGATGGCTATCTATAGCCGCGAAGGCATCAACCCTGTGGGCGGGTGTTTCCAGATGTTTCTGCAGATGCCGATCTGGTTCGGATTGAACACCGCGCTGCGTTATGCCATCGAATTGCGACATGCCAATTGGTTATGGATCAAGGACCTTGCTTCGAAAGATCCCTACTACATTTTGCCGGTTATCGTGGGCGTCTCGATGTATCTCGTCTCCAAAATGACGCCGATGACGGTAACCGACCCGCAGCAGGCGCAGATGATGAAATTGATGCCCATTTCCATGGCGGTGATGTTCGTGATTTTCCCTTTTTCCAGCGGCTTGGCGTTGTATATTCTCACCAGCAGTCTGGTGGGCATCGTGCAGCAGTGGTATTTGAACCGCACGCATCCGTTGCCCCCCCCGGCGAAGCCAGTGCGCGGGAAAAAATAACAAGAGTGGCATTTTTTTCGCAGAGAAAGTACAGCACCCTCAGGCGCCCTATGACCCAGGTAATCAAAGATGGCAAGCTCGACCGGGAGGCTGCAGCGGTCGCGCTGAAACAGTTTCTGGAAGAGATTGTCAAGGCATCGGGATTAGAGGTAAAGATCAACGTCCGGCCGGTGGCCGCGGGCGCGACCGGCGAAGAAGGTGACGCGGAAGTGGTTGCCGATCTCGATGGCAAGGACAAAGAAATTCTTCTGGAGCGCAACGCGGAAGTCCTAAAAGCGCTGGAGCATCTGGCGTTTCGCGCGCTGCGGCTGGAGCCGGCTTACCACGAAAGAATTCACGTAGATTGCGGCGGGTATCGCGCGCTGCGTTTTGAAGAATTGCGCATGACGGCGCGGGTGGCTGCCGAGCGCGTGCAGGCAACGCACCAATCCTTCCGCCTGAATCCCATGTCCTCGCGCGAACGGCGTATCGTGCACCTCGCGCTGAAGGAGACGACCGGGGTGCGGACAGAGAGCATCGGGGTCGGCGAAGAGCGCCAGGTCGTCATTCATCCCGCACAGAGCAAGCCCACACAATAGATTTTGGCGGGAATGCCTGTCCTACTCCCTCAGCCAGCCTTGCGAAACTACGCTGCCATCGGCGTTAAATCGCACTTGATAGGTGAATGAAGCGGGGCGGTCCGAGCGCGCCTTCCGAAAGCGCAAGTCGGAGATTTCCACGATGGGGTCTTTGCCTTCCTTGTGAAAACGCGTCACTGGAAAACGGGAAAACCACAAAACCTTTTGCACTTCCGGCAGGCGCCGCGCGGTGTCGATATAGGAGTTCGGAAAAGCATCCGGGTAATAGCTGTATTGCAACGGCGTAGAATCTCCTGCATTGCTGAAACCTGACGCGCTGGTGGCCGCTGGTTTGCTGAGGTCCATGCGCACCTCATAGACGCCCCGCGGTGCGCGCACCAGGCCATCCCAATGCCAAAGTGACGGCGGGAGCGGTAACGCGCCGATCGATTCCACTTCAAGGTGTTCGAGGCTGCTGAATTTCTGCACACGGTCGAGCGCGGTGTGGTGCGCGAAGAGCGCCGCGACAAGATAACACGCCGAAGCCAGTAAACCCGCGCGGTTCCAGGCGGAATATTTTATGGTATGACCCCATCCTCGCAGCGCGGGCAGTAGGAAAAGAGCGGTAAAGAGCACCATCGCCGCGAGGATGGAGTCGGTGGATATCGGCGCGCCGACAATGGACCCAATTCGCGCAATCAGCAGGGGAGCTGGCGCAAATATGAGCCACATGGTCAGCGCGCGACGCCGGCCGTGCTGCGGATCTTCATAAACCCACGAGAGCAACTGCGGAAGCAGCAGCAGCGCGGTAAATGTGAAATCAATAATAAAAATAAGGTCCCAGGCGGGGCGCGACCATTGCAGCGGCGACCAAATCATGGTGCCAAAAGCTGTGACCAGATCGAGAAAGATGTGGCTCAGAATCCCGATGGCGAAGATTCCCGTGAGCGCCGCGAAGGAAGGCGCATCCCATTTCCGCCAGCGGGCAAACTGGCGCGTGAGGGCGGCGAGTAGCAAGACCCATACCGGCAAGCACAGCAGCGAATGCGTGACGCTGCGGTGCCAGGTGATTATCAGCAACTCGTTGTTCGAGAAAACTTCACGCAGCGCGTCCGAATCTGGAAAAATTGCGCCCAACATCAGCGACCAGGTGACGATGCGTTGCTTGCTCATTGCACGCGAAGAGAAAATGTCTTCGCCGCCGCAGACGGCTTTGGCGATCAGCGCTCCCGCAATTCCATGAGTAATGGTATCCATGTTGGGAGTTTACCGGAGTGGGTCCTAGAAGATGGAAAGTAAGGGCGAGGTTTTTGGGAGCACCTGGCCGATGCGGCAGGCGCTGATGCCGTGGCGTTGCAGAGCTGCGAGCGCGGCGTCTGCAGCATCGGGCGCAATGGCGACGAGCAGGCCGCCGGAAGTTTGCGGATCGAAGAGCAGATCCTGATATTCAGGTGTGACTTTTGCGTCAAAGCCGACGCAGTCCGCAATAAAGGCGCGGTTATTTTTCAGGCCGCCGGAGAGATGGCCTTCGCGGGCGGCCTCAACTGCGCCAGGGAGATAGGTCACGGAACGGTGATTGATCTCGAGAGAGACGGGATCAATGCCGTGGGCAGAATCCCCGAGGGCCATTTCCCTGGCATGGCCCAGCAAGCTGAAACCCGTGACATCGGTTACGGCGTGTACGGGACGCAAATTTCCGGAGTTTTCTTCCAGTTCATGTAACGCGTCCGCGGCGTCGCGATTCAGCGTGGTCATGGTAGTTGTCGCGGCGGTGAGCGACTCCGGCATGGCGCGATCTTTCTTAAGCGCCGTGGTGATTACGCCGGTGCCGAGCGGTTTGGTGAACAAAAGGACGTCCCCGGTGCGCGCGCCGACATTTCGCCAAACTCGGTGCGGATTGATCACCCCGGTCACCGCGTAGCCGAACAATAAATCTTCGTTGCGGATCGAATGACCGCCGATGACGCTGCACTTTGCTTCGTTCATCTTGGCCAGGCCGCCGCGGATGATCTGCTCGAGAATCGCCGAGTCACCATTTTCCGGAAAACCAACAATGGAGAGGGACGAGATTGGCTTGCCGCCCATCGCGTAGACGTCACTGAGGGCGTTGGCGGCTGCAATCTGGCCGAAGAGGAATGGATCGTCCACAATCGGCGTGAAGAAATCGACGGTCTGCACCAGCGCAAGACCTTCGCCAAGCAGATAGATCCCGGCATCATCGTTGGTATCGAACCCGACAAGAACATTCGGGTCGGTCTGCTTTGGAAGTTTGCGTAATATCGCGTCCAGCGTTGCCGGGTTGAGCTTTGCCGCGCATCCCGCAGCTTTCGCCATCGCCGTAAGTTTCACGGGTTTTGTCAATTGCACACCTCTAAGGAGTAACCATTATTCGTTGTGACCGTGAAGCGGTCAATCGAATGCGTGACCGCAAAGCGCTCACCATAACGATGCTTTCTACCGACGAGTTGTAACATCCACTTCACCTGGTGTTGCATGGAGAACGTGAACGTGTTTACATCGCCGGATGCCGTGGGACTTCTGGTTAATTTTTCTGGTGCTCGCTGTGGTTCTTCCCTGGCGTGGGCTTATCCGGCTGCGCCGCATTCTTGAGCTTCCGAAGGTCGATACCAGGGAGCGGCTTACGCTCTATGCCTCGACGATCGCTTTTCAGTGGCTGGCGGTCGCGATCACTGGGTGGCGAGTGTGGGTGCACGGCTTTACCGCAGCGCAACTGGGACTTGTGGTTCCCGACCGAGCCAGGATCGCGATTAGCTCAGTCGCTGGCATCTTGATTCTGGCGGGTTTGCAATGGATGAATTTACGGCGTATAGGCCGGCATCCGCTGCAAATGCGTGGAGTCTTGCAATCGCTGGCCGAGCGGATTCTGCCAAGGACTGGTGTTGAGTTGCTTCCCTATTTTGCCCTCGCGGTTACGGCAGGCGTCTGTGAAGAGTTTCTCTATCGCGGGTTTGCCATGGCTGCGATGAATCAGGTGAGCTTGGCCACCTGGAGCGTTGTCCTTTTCTCTTCTGCCCTTTTTGGACTGGCGCACCTGTATCAAGGGCGTGCAGGCATTGTGAGCACTCTAGTCCTCGGCACAGTATTCGGTTTGGCGCGAATCGCGTATGATAGCCTTGTTCCGGTCATCCTCTGGCACATCGCGGTGGATGTGGTCGCGGGCATTGCGGGACCACGGTATCTGCTCCGGACGAGCGCATCCGACTCAGAACTCTAAGTTTATAAAGGACTTATAGTATAGTTACTCTTATGCCAACACCCAGTCCAGCCGCTCCTAATGAAGAGACAATTCGCCGGGCCTTAAGCGAGTTTCAAGTGACGCCAACTAGCCAGCAAGTTGCTTATATTCAACAATATATAAAGATTTTGCTAACTTGGAATGAAAAAATAAGTTTGACCGCAATTCGCGACCCTCTGGAGATACTATATCGTCATTTCTGTGAATCCATGTACGCAGCAGTAGCTGTGCCTGTGGAAAACGGTCGGCTCGCCGACGTTGGCTCTGGAGCGGGATTTCCAGGGCTTCCGTTAAAGATTTTGCGGCCTGATTTGCATGTTTTCCTGATTGAATCCAACATAAAGAAGGCCACTTTTCTTGCGGAAGTTATTCGAGAACTTGGACTTAAGGACACTCGCGTTTTGGTAAACCGGTATCAGGGGCTGGGCGAAGAGGTAGTTCCACTGGACTACGTTTGCTCCAGAGCTGTAGGCGAGTTCGGACCATTCCTCGCCTGGGCCAGTTCAGAACGGATTGCAGCCAATCAGGTCATACTCTGGATCGGCGGGCGAGATATGGTTGAAGCGCAGTGCTCTACACAATGGGAGTGGCGCGAACCCATCGCGGTTCCGCATTCTTTGCGAAGATTCCTCCTGGTGGGTGTTCGAAAATCGAAATCGTTGACGTAACGAACTGACAATAAAAGACTTTTGAATAAGTTCGGAGATCGCACTCTTCATCTCATTCAAATGTTGGTTTTCATTGAGCTAGATACAGAGTGAGTGTTCCACGTGGAACGTAGATACCAGGTGATTTGAATACCGATGATGTTTCACGTGGAACAGGGCCCATTTCCAACAGAGAATCCAAGAGCAATGGCATGTTCCACGTGAAACATCTTGCATCTAGAGTACGCCTTTGTTATCTTTTCTTGGTTCGGGGGCCCATTGGCGCGAATCATTGCTGTAGCCAATCAAAAAGGCGGGGTTGGGAAGACTACAACGGCGGTGAATCTTGCTGCCTGCCTTGCCGCAGCCGAACAATCCACACTCCTTGTAGATTGCGATTCCCAAGCCAATGCCACGGCCGCCATCGGATTCACGAAAGATCCGGCCCGCAGGACGCTTTATCACCTGCTCATCCTCGGAGAATCATTTGACAAGATCGTCCAGAAAACGCAAGTGGATGGACTAGAGGTCGTCCCTGCCGACAAGAATCTCGCAGGGGCAGCGGTAGAATTGGTTACCGCTGAGAATCGTGAATATAAACTGCAAGGCCTGCTCAACCAAGTTCGCGATCGCTACAAGTTTATTATCTTGGATTGCCCGCCAGCACTGGATTTACTTACATTGAATGGATTGGTTTCCGCCGACGCCGTGTTAGTTCCGATTCAATGCGAATACCTGGCTCTTGAAGGTGTTTCCGAATTGCTCGATACTCTGATGCGGATTCGAAGAACTCTGAATCCCAGTCTGGAAATTGAAGGAATTTTGCTGACGATGTACGATGAACGCACGACACTGTCACGGCAGGTCGCAACCGACCTACGCAGTTTCTTTGGGACCCAAGTATTTCAGAGCGTGATTCCGCGCAATGTGCGACTTGCAGAAGCACCAAGTTTTGGTAAACCTATTATTTTCTATGATATACACAGTAAGGGGGCGGAAGGCTACACGCAGCTCGCCCAGGAGGTTATTGCAAATGCCGAGAAACGCATTGGGTCGGGGGCTCGGAGCGCTCATTCGGGAGCCTGAACCACAAGTTCCCGCTACACCAGCACCCGCGCCTTCTTCTATCCAGCCGGCTGCAACAACATCGAGCGGCGCTGCCACAGCGCCTGCACGCGAACGCGAAACAGTGCGCGTTGGTCCACACCAGATCGACATTGATTTGATCGAACCAAGCCCGTATCAGCCTCGAACGCGCTTTCGCGAAGAAGCTCTGAATGAACTGACTCGTTCGATCCAGACCAGCGGAATCATCCAGCCGTTGGTAGTCCGGCCCATAGGCAACCGCTTTCAGCTGATTGCCGGGGAACGCCGCTGGCGGGCAGCACAACGCGCCGGCTTAAACAGAGTTTCCGTCATCGTCCGTGAAGTGCCAGATGCGCTGGCGCTGGAAATGACGCTGGTCGAAAACATCCAGCGTGAAGACCTGAATGCCATCGAGCAAGCCCGGGCATTCGAGCGCTTGATAGACGAATTCCAATTGACGCAAGAGACTGTGGCAGAACGCACCGGAAAAGATCGCGCGACCGTAGCAAATTCCATCCGTTTGCTAAAACTTGAACCGACCATTCAAGACTGGATCGAGGAAAGCAAACTGAGCGCCGGACATGGCAGGGCACTGCTGGCCGTGGCGGACTCCCAACTTCGCATGCGTTACGCACGACGAGCGGCACGCGGCGGGCTCACGGTGCGACAGATTGAACGCCTGGCGTCGCGGCGTTCCCGCGGGACAAAGGCTTCGCTGGAAGTACACCTGGATGCAAACATCAAGGCCGCGCTGGAAGAACTGCAGCGAACCCTGGGGACCAAGATCCTGCTACGGCAAAAGACGAAGATGCGGCCGGGGCAGCTCGTACTGGAGTATTATGACGACGCGCAGCTCATGGGCATTTACGACCGCCTGATGAAATAGCGCCTTCCGGCGATCGCGCAGCGACACTGTCCTTTCGTTCAGTCGTTTCATACGACAACTTCTCAGTCAAGCTGCGTTGACTTGTCCGCGCGCAGCGCTACATTGGAAAGGTCTCTGTCTGGGGGTATTACATGGCGTGGAAGTGGCCCGGCTCCTCAAAGAATGGAAGCAGCGAAGAATGGACTGGATTTATTGACCAGGGTGTGACGCTGGAAGGCACGTTGCAGCTTACCGGAACGTTCCGCATCGATGGCAACGTCAAAGGCAATATCATCTCGGAGCAAACGGTTATTCTCGGCGAAGACGCCAAAGTCGAAGGTCAGATCGAAGGCAACCGAATCGTCATCGCGGGACGCTTCGACGGCGTAATCTTTGCCAAGGGGCGGGTGGAGATCCAAGCAAAGGGTGTGGTGACGGGAGAAGTTCACGCACCGTGCATGGTCATTGATCCCGGAGGGATATTCGACGGACGGTGTCATATGCTGGCGTCATCGGATGCTACAGCTGGAGTTACCATTCCCATCCGCGCCGTAGGAAATGCGTAAGAGGTTTTCGCTCGTCCCATCCATTATGGTAA
>JBGOTL010000080.1:0-16683 GCA_041476465.1 Candidatus Acidiferrum sp.
AAATCTTCGCGTCTTATTCTAACTGCGGTTTTTTACGAATTTGGTTTTTCGACTACCAGATGTGCTTCCGTGCCACCTGTGGTGACGATGCCACGGCGCAGGATTTCCGCAACGACGGCCACTGGCTCGCCGGAACTGTCCACGCGAAAATCCGCCAATTGATAAGACGGCAGGCGCTGCGCATGGAGGCCCCGAAAACTTGTTTCATCGCGGAAGAGCGGGCGCCCGGTCATGGTCATGCAGCGAGAGAGCAGCACTTCGATCGGAGAATCCAGCCAGATGACCGGAACATTTGTGGAGCGCAGAAACTCCGGCGCGCCGGGCTGTGCGTAGGTGCCGCCGCCGAGCGCCAGCACGGTAGGCTCTTTGGCCTCCACGGCGCGCCCCAAAGCTGCGCGCAATTGATTGGCTTCCAGCTCGCGAAAGGCCGGCTCGCCAAAGCGCTCGAAAAATTGCGGAATGCTCACGCCGGCGGCTTCCTCGATGCGGTCATCGAGGTCCACGAATCGCCAGGCGAGTTGCCGGGCCAGCAGTGTGCCGACGGTGCTCTTGCCGGAGCCCATGAAGCCGGCAAGGCAAAGTACCGGAATGCGGACCCGTGGCCCGCACGTAGGAGTCGATTGCGTCATTGTCGAGCGTGGCCGCCATGCGGCCGGCTGCGGCGCGCGAAAGACTAATCGCGCTTCAGAATGCGAATTGTACCACTGTAGGAGGAGAGTTCGAC
Organism: Candidatus Acidiferrum sp.; assembly: GCA_041476465.1. GTDB lineage: Bacteria > Acidobacteriota > Terriglobia > Acidiferrales > UBA7541 > Acidiferrum. Next base: position 725 of record JBGOTL010000080.1, read on the forward strand.
TTTTGCGAGACCCTGGCCGACGGTGCCGAACAGACCTTTGGCGAAAGTTTGCGCGTGGTGCTTGACGCCGTGGGAATCCGGCTTCAGATAGGCTTCCGCCCGGTTGTCCACCGTTCCCAAGGAGGTCTGCGCGTTCAGATCGAAGGAGTCGGTTCCGGAAAAGCGTACTTCCACAAGGCCTTTGGCGCTCCTCATGGTGTACAGTCCGGTGCGCACAAAATCGCCGTCGAACAGAATGTTGCCCGTTGTGGTGATCAGCGTCACGTTGGTCAGGCCGGGCTGCGTAATCTGCGCGCTGCCGCTGATGGATTTAAAGTCCAGCTTGCCCGCGCACTGCGTGCAAACCAGAGACCCTCCGGTGGTTTGCACAATGATGTAGCCAGAGACTTCTCTGAGGTGCACATCGCCGGCAATGCTCTCCAGCTTCATGTCTCCCATGACTTGCTCGACGTAAATGAGGCCAGCTTGCGTTTTGATCTGCAGCTCGGCTTCTTCCGGCACCGTCAGCTGGAAATTGGCTTCCATTTCATTGGCTTGCGCGGTGGTATCCGGAACACTGGCGGTAATCGCGATGCGATCCCCGGCTTGTTCAATGTCAATCATGATCTTGTCGGAAGCGCGCGTGCCGCTGACAACCACTTCCGGATTCTTCCAGGACTTCACTTCGATGCGGCCGTTGGCGACGTTCTGGATGGTTATCACCGGGCGGCCTTTGACGGCAAAGTGCCGCTCCACTTGCTGTCCAGTCGTGGCCTCGGCGGGAGAGCTGGCCCACAGGAACAGCCCTGCGCCGGCTACCGGTAGAATGAATCGTCCTATCATTTGTAGCCTCATATCAGTGCTCGCTCCCTCCGCGTTCCATCATCGCGGACAGTAAATCGGCCTTTTGCTGGTACGCGCTGGACAAATATTCGCGGGCCAGGTCGTCTCTTGGATCTGCTTTCAGGTGCCGCTCGCAGTCAGCAATAAATTCGTCCACGGTTTGCAGGTTTTCCCGCAGGGAATTGTCCACCGTGGAAGTGCTGGCGAGCTGCATATTGGTCAGCCCGCGCTCCTGATCATTCAAGACTTTCGCTGTTTCGAAAATGGGATCGGGCAATGGGCCTTCCGTCGCAACCGGGGCGCGCGTTTGCAAGACGCCCGCGACGAGAATCATCAAACCGACCATGGCTGTGGCCAGGGCGCGGCTGTTGAAGAACCCCTCGAAACCTCGCCACCAGGAGCCGCGTTCCATGATTGCCGCAGGAGTCTTGATAACGCCTTCAGTTTCAAGTTGGGCGCGCAGAGAGATCCACACGCGGTCAGGCGGATCAAGTTCGGCTGGCAGCTCATGCGCCAGCGCCACAACGCTGGTCAAGTCCGCCAGAAGGTTCTGACAGGCGCTGCAACCAGCGAGGTGCTCGCGCGCTGCTTCCGGCAACGGCGCCAGACCTTCTTGTTCGAGAACCATTTCGACTTCGTTACACTGCATGGCACTTCACTCCGCGGTGACTGCGAAACAGTCGCACGTAAACAGGAGAAGCGCTGCATGGCTCTCCTCCTGAAACTTCACAAAAATTCCGCAGCGCGTCGTCAGTTTGCTCCCGGCGTTGGAGCTGATTGTAGCTCAAGTGTTTGACCCGGACTGCGTTTTCGCCGCCTGACGTTCCTGTCGCGCCTGATCGCGCACTTCTTCCTGCAGCAAGTCGCGCAAACGCGTGCGCGCCTTATGCAACTGCGATTTCGAATTACCCACCGAGCATCCCATGATGTTGGCGATCTCGTTGTGCTCGTAGCCCTGGACGTCGTGCAGCACAAACACCGTCCTATACCCTGGAGGCAGCTGTTCGATGGAGCGCTCCAGATTGACCCGGTCCACCGCACCGCTCAGCCGCAGGTCCGGGGCTCCCACGTCCTTCCTCGGGCCCCCAGTCTCTTCATCCGGGTCGGTGGCCTCTTCCAGAGAAGTAACCGGCAAAGACTTCTTACGCAGCCGCATCAGAACCACATTGACGGTCATCCGGTGCAGCCAGGTTGAAAACGCCGACTCGCCGCGGAATGTGCCGATCTTGCGAAAAAGCTGCAGAAAAGCTTCCTGCATCAGATCCTCGGCATCCGCTGGATTCCCCAGCATCCGAAGGCACAGGGCATATACGCGGCGGCCGTGGAGTTGGTACAAAAACTCAAAGGCCGCGGCATCTCCTGCCTGAGCGAGGCGAATAGCTTCCGCTTCGCTCAGCGCCGCCAGCCCTCGCGAAGCGGCCAAATCCTGCTGGGGCCGCGCAACAGGCGTGGCTTTTTGCAACCGCGCAGCGGTTTTCGCCCCAGGCTCGTTTGGTCGGATTCGGGCCAACGGTGCAATAGCGGCGCACTTACTCTTTCCGATGCGCCGGATACCCCCCAGAGTTGTACTTGTAATCGCCGTTGTTGCGCACATAACCATACATAGAAGTGGTTTTGTGCCTACGGGTTGTCCGCCATAGTGTCGCTAAAGGACAGACTTGGCTATTCTCCCCCGACTGGGGCCATTCGTCCATGCGGGATCAGGCGCTGCCGGGTGCTCTGAGCGGGTTCCGGCGTGCTCAATTGGGCGCGAACAGTCTTTTGAAAAGCCGCGAGCTGGAGTCCGGGAAGGGCCAGAAGGAAGCATTTCAAGAGAACAATGGTTTCACGCAAACAGGTATTAAGGTCGTAATGCGTTGCATCGAGGACATCCCAGTACGGAAGTGGCTGTTGGGGAGTGCCGGTGCCAAGCTCTTCGGCAGCGGTGCGAAAGTCCCTGCCTAGGTCCTCCACCATCTCGTGCAGCGTGGCGATTTTGTGAAGGAACTGCGACCTGCGGGTCAAGAGCACCAGGCTCAGCAGCGCACTCATGCGCGCGGAACGCTGTCCCTTCGAGCCCTGAAAATTTGCCGGATCAAGGGGAGCGATCATGGGAATCGTGCCGTAATGTTTGGCGTGCTCCAGCATGGCGCGAAGGAGCCCCGCAAGAGGACTGGTCAATAGCGAAGAAAGCGCAGGGGTGACACACACGGCCTCGTACGCCTTCGCCAAATGCCCAATTCGCCGCAGCCCTATCGCTTCATTCAGGGAGACGCTCAGCATGCCATACGCCAACTCGAGTTGTTGGACGCAGGCTTGGTAGACTTGGGTCTCTTCCTCGGGCAGGGGCGACCGCCAATCCTCACGCACAGAAGTCAGGCGGCTCAAAGCTGGGCGGGTACGCAAAGGGAATTCTCCCAAGAAGAATTTGCGGAGTATACCAGAAATCCTGATGTCAAATGAATTTCTATTTATCTCAACTCCGGCCCGGGAGCAAACGCAAGGCCCCAAGCATTCCATTTTGCGTTTACTCTGATTGTTGTCATGAGGATAGCATACCCGTTCCACCCGGTGGTACGCGTTTCTTGCCCTGGGCCCTCGCGGGCCGTTATACTCGCCTGCGAGTTCCCTGGAAAGGATGTACGCATTGCAATTCGAGCCGCGTGACCAGTTTGAGCAGCGCCAGAAGAAACTAGAGCAGATCCAAGCACTTGGATATGAAGCGTTTCCACGTGAATTCCGGTGGACCGATACGCCTGCGATGCTCGTTGAAAAACATGCTGAAACACCGGGGCCGGAGCTGGAAGCCAACAAGCGCGAGGTGCGCGCCGCTGGGCGCATTGTTTCTTTTCGTTTGATGGGGAAAGCCGGATTTGCCCACCTACAAGGGTCCGGCAAGCGCGTGCAAATTTATGTGAGGAAGGATGTTGTCGGCGAAAAGGGTTTTCAGCTTTTCCATCTGTTGGATCTTGGCGATAACATCGGGGTACGCGGCCACCTATTCCGCACCAAGACCAATGAGCTCTCGGTCTGGGTCGAAGAACTCTTCTTTCTTTCCAAGGCGCTTTTGCCACTCCCCGAGAAGTGGCACGGATTGACGGACGTGGAGCTGCGCTATCGCCAGCGCTATCTGGATCTAATTGCCTCCGAGAAATCACGCGAGGTGTTCTTGACTCGCGCGCGGGTCATTCGCGAGCTGCGGCAATTTTTCGACGCACGCGGCTATGTCGAGGTGGAGACGCCGATGATGCACTCCATCGCCGGCGGCGCGGCGGCGCGGCCCTTCACCACCCATCACAACACGCTGGATGTTCAGTTATATCTGCGCATTGCTCCGGAGCTGTACCTGAAACGCTTAACCGTCGGCGGTTTCGACCGCGTCTACGAGATCAATCGCAATTTCCGCAATGAAGGCATTTCCACGCAGCACAATCCCGAATTCACGATGCTGGAGTTCTACGAGGCCTACAGCAATTACCGCGATCTCATGGACCTCAACGAGCGACTCTTCGCGCTGCTGGCGAAAAATGTTACTGGCTCGACGACCGTGCGCTATGGAGAAGTGCAACTCGACTTCGGGAGGTTCCAGCGGCTGACCATGCGCGAGGCCATTGGCAAATATTGGCCGGAGGGAGCGGGTTCTGCTCCAACCTCTGAAGAGCTTGCTGTGCCCGGCGCGGCAAAAGCCGCGGCGGAACGCTATAACGCATGGGCGAAGCCCGCGGGGGCGCCTTATGCCGCCGCGAAAGGCACGCTGACCGATGGTGAGTGGACCGGGAGGCTCTTTGAAACCATGGCGGAAGAAAAGCTCATCCAGCCCACCATTTTGTACGATTTTCCGACTGACATTTCGCCGCTTGCGAAGCAGAAACCTGAAGATCCCTCGCTCACCGAGCGCTTCGAAATCTACGTTGCCGGGATGGAGATTGCCAACGGTTTCTCCGAGTTAAACGATCCGGCGGAGCAGGAGCGCCGCTTCCTCGCGCAGATCGCTCAAGGCGGCGACCAAGTGCCCAAGCAACTCGACGTGGATTACCTTCGCGCGCTGTGCTATGGCATGCCCCCCACGGCGGGCGAAGGCATCGGCATCGACCGTCTCACCATGCTGTTGACGGACTCGCACTCCATCCGCGACGTCATTCTTTTCCCGCTGCTGCGCCCCGAAGCTTCCGAAGCAAGAAACAATGAGTCTGCCGCTGCTGCCGGCGAGAAAGCGTAGCGGCGAGCCGCGCCATGCGATTTGAATGGTTCGTGGCCCGGCGTTATCTGCGGTCGCCTTACCGCCCGGCGGTGCTGCGCTTGGTTACCATGTTTTCCGTGGTTGGAGTGGCCGCGGGCGTGGCGACCCTGGTGATTGCGCTGGCCATGAACACGGGATTTCGCGAAACCTTGCAAGAACGACTGCTGGGAGTGACCCCGCATATTTCGCTGACCCGGCCAGGCTCGGGCGGCATCCACGATTACGACGCGCTCGCCGCAAAATTAGCTGCGACGCCTGGTGTACGCTCTGTGACTCCGGCGGTATATCAGACCGTGCTGCTGTCCTTCGGAGGGCAGGCGCGCGGCGTGGTGACCAAGGGCATAGACCCGGAGCGCGAAAAGAAAGTTGATGAAGCATTGCAACGTATCGTGGCCGGGCATCTCGACTTTTCACCGGATGCGGATGGGATTGATGCGCTCCTGGTCGGCAAACAGCTTGCCGAGGAATGGAAGCTCGCTCCGGGCGATTACATCACGCTGACCAGTCCGCAGGGACGCCTGACGCCGTTTGGCCTCATGCCGCGCACGCGCCGCTTCCGCGTCGCCGGCGTTTTCGATTCTGGATTTTACGACTACGACGAAAATTGGTGCTTCCTCACGCTCCCGGCGGCGCAAGCCCTCGAGGGCTCCGGCGATCTCGTCAACGTACTGGAATTCCGTCTAGACAAACCGGAGCGTGCCGCGGAAATTGCCGGGCAAGTCCAGCAAGTCGCCGGTCAAGGCTTCTCCGCCACCACCTGGATGGAGGCGAATCAGGCGTTGTTTCGCGCACTGCGCCTGGAAAAACTAGTCACCGCGATCTTCATCGGACTCATTACCTTTGTCGCCGGACTTAATATCCTCGTGGTGCTCTCCATGACCGTGACCGACAAAGCGCGCGACATTGCCGTACTCATGTCCATGGGCACGCGGCGCGATCAGATTCGCCGCATTTTTCTCTGGCAGGGAATCACCATCGGCGCGGCTGGCACGCTCGCTGGGCTCGTCATCGGTTACGCATTCGCATTCATCGCCGGAACGTACCACCTCATTCCCCTCGATCCCCTCGTCTACGCTGTTCCTTACGTTCCGTTGCATCCGAGCCTTCTCGATGGTTTTTGGATCACCCTGGTGGCCATGGGAATTTCCATCGGCGCGACGATCTTGCCGGCGCGCGCGGCAGCCCGCCTGCTGCCGGTGGAAATTCTTCGCTATGAATAGGCTAACTTTTTCCGCTGATTTAACCAGTCCCAGCCTCGGATTTGGCGCGCCATTTGCTCCTAGTAGGGGGACAGAGGCAGGTGGGCAGAACCGAGGTGCAACCCTCACCCCCGGTTGACATGAAAACCCACTGCAAAGTATTGAAAACAATGCGAGTATAATTGTTTCATAATGGGTCTAGATGGCATTCTGTTTCCCTGGGCAGTATGCTGGGGAAGATGGGAAATGGATTGGGTTGCACCGTGCCATCCAGGGGATTTTTCCCTGGGCACGGCCCGGCCACGGGATGAACAGAAACGGCATCTAAGGGGTATGGGGAGAGCGGCTCAAAGGCGCTGACTTCCTTCCGACGATGACTTCAGGGAACACAAATACAAACGCTAGTGCTCCGCAGGACGCGATGAACGCGCTGCATGCCCGCCAGGTGGTGCTGGAAGCGCGTGGTTTGAAGAAGACCTATGGTGAGGGCCAAAAAAGTTTGTGTGTTTTGGCGGATGCCAGCCTGAAATTGTACGAAGGCGAGATGGTTGCGGTTGTCGCACCCTCGGGCGCTGGCAAAAGTACTTTGCTGCATCTGCTGGCGGCGCTAGACACGCCAACGAGCGGTAAAGTATACTTCGGTTCGAACGCTATTGAAACGAATCAAGACGCGGCGCTAGCGAATTTCCGGAATCGCGCGATAGGATTTTTGTGGCAGCGCCATCAATTGTTGCCGGATTTTTCGGCTGCTGAAAATGTGGCCATGCCGCTGTTGTTGCGCGGCGAATCGTTGGTAACCACGCTGGAAACAGCGCGGAAGTGGCTTGCGGAGGTTGGCTTGGCGGAGCGGGCCGATCACCGGGCAGGGGAACTCTCCGGCGGGGAACAGCAGCGCGTTGCGATTGCCCGGGCGCTCGTCACCGGGCCTGCCGTGCTGCTCGCGGATGAACCGACCGGAGATCTGGACGAGCAGAATGCTTGGGCCGTGTTCGAGCTTTTGCAGCGGCTGCATCGCACGCATCGCCTGACGTCGCTGATTGCGACGCATAATCTGGCGCTGGCCGAGCGGTGCGACCGAATTCTAGGCCTGGAGCATGGTGTTCTACGGACTCGCAGCGCGAAAACCGCGGCGAGCGGGGTCCCCGGGGGAGAAGCGAACTAATCGTGTTCGAACGCTATACAGAAAAAGCGCGGCGCGTCATCTTCTTTGCACGGTATGAAGCCAGCCAGTATGGCAGCCCGTACATCGAGACCGAACACTTGCTGCTCGGCTTGATGCGCGAGGATAAGGCCCTGGCCAATCGTTTCCTGCGCCAGCAGGGCTCTATCGAATCGATCCGCAAGGAAATCGAAGCTCGCATCACCATTCGCGAACGCATTTCCACTTCGGTGGAGGTCCCGCTCAGCGCGGAGTGCAAGCGCATCCTGAATATGGCCGCGGAAGAAGCCGAGAGGCTGGGCCACAAACACGTTGGCACGGAACACCTGCTCCTGGGCATCCTGCGCGAAGAGAAATGTTTTGGCTCGGAAATATTGATGGAGCGCGGCCTGCGGCTGTCCTCGCTGCGTGAAGAATTGGCGCGCACGTCTGGCGAAAAGACGCCGGCTTCGCGGCCCAAGGAAACCTCGCTTCTTGCAGAATTCAGCCGGGACCTGACGCAGGCGGCTTCCGAAGGGTCGCTCGATCCGTTGGTGGGGCGCGAAAGCGAAGTGGACCGCGTGATTCAGATTCTCTGCCGTCGCACCAAGAACAACCCGGTATTGATCGGCGAGCCGGGTGTTGGGAAGACCGCCATTGTAGAAGGCCTCGCGCAGCGCATTTCCGATGGCGACGTGCCGTCGTTCCTGGCGGACAAGCGCATCCTCTCGCTGGATCTTTCCCTGATCGTTGCGGGCACCAAGTATCGCGGGCAGTTTGAAGAGCGGCTTAAGACCATCATGAAGGAATTGATGGAAAGCCAGAACTCCATCGTCTTTATTGACGAGCTTCACACCCTGGTCGGCGCGGGCTCCGCGGAAGGCTCGCTGGACGCCGCCAATATTTTGAAGCCGGCGCTCTCGCGCGGCGAAATTCAGTGCATCGGCGCCACTACGCCCGGCGAATATCGCAAGTCCGTGGAAAAAGACCGCTCGTTGGAGCGCCGCTTTCAGGCCGTGAAAGTTCCCGCGCCAAATGAGGAAGAAGCCGTTTTGGTGATTCAGGGCGTGCGCGAACGCTACGAAAAATTTCACGCCGTCAGCTATACCGACGAAGCGCTGCGCTATTCCGTGTATCTTTCAAACCGCTATATTCCTGATCGTTTTCTCCCGGATAAGGCCATCGACCTCATCGACGAAGCGGGTGCCCGCGTGAAACTCCGGCAGGCTACCGTGCCGGAAGAAGTCGGCGAAGTGCAGAAGCGCGTGAAATTCATCACCCACCGCATGGAATCGGCCATCGCCGCCCATGAATTTGAGAAGGCCCGCTTCTATTCCGAGGAAGAGCGCAAGGAAAAAGAGAATCTACGCGGTCTGCGAGAGCGCTTCAAGCTTGACGACGCTTCCACGGGCATCGTGACGCGTGAAGATATCGAGGAAGTGGTGTCGCGCTGGACCGGCATCGGAGTCACCTCCATCAAGGAAGACGAGCAGCAGAAATTGCTGCGTATCGAGCCGGAGTTGCACAAGCGCGTGATTAGCCAGGACAAAGCTATCACTGCCCTGGCACGCGCCATCCGCCGCAGCCGCGCCGGACTCAAGTCGCCTCTGCGTCCCGTCGGCTGCTTCTTCTTTCTCGGGCCCACCGGCGTTGGCAAGACCGAAGTCGCGCGCCGCCTGGCGGAATTCTTGTTTGGCTCGGAGAAGTCACTGGTTCGTTTCGATATGTCGGAGTTCATGGAAAAGCACTCCGTATCGAAGCTCATCGGCGCGCCTCCGGGATATGTCGGTTATGAAGAAGGCGGCCAGTTGACGGAGCGCGTTCGCCGTACTCCCTACTCGGTCATCCTGTTGGATGAAATAGAAAAGGCCCATCCGGACGTTTTTAATATATTGTTACAGGTGTTCGAAGACGGCCAGTTGACCGACGGGCTTGGCAACACCGTGGATTTCCGGAACACCATCATCATCATGACCTCCAATCTGGGGGCGCGGCATCTGCAAAAGCGCACCACGATGGGCTTTCAATCCGGTATTGATGAAGCAAGTCTGCGGAGTATGGAAGATCTGGTGATGAACGAAGTAAAGCGCGTGTTCAATCCGGAGTTTTTGAACCGGCTGGATGAAGTGATACTCTTCAATCCGCTCAGCGATGACGATCTGCTCCGTATCATCGATCTGCTGGTGGGCCAGCTGAATGACACGCTGATTCACCGCCAGGTGCAGATTGTGGTGTCGCCGGAAGCACGGCAGTGGGTACTCGAGAAAACGTGTGCGGACCGCAATTATGGGGCGCGGCCGCTGCGGCGGGCTCTGCAAAAGTATGTGGAAGATCCGCTCTCCGAAGCGCTGATCCAGGGTGGAATTCAAAGGCCGGCGACGCTCCAGATTTACGTCGCGGGGGAGAGCCTGGCTTTTCGTCCTGTGGGTGAGGCAACCCCGGTCGTTCACTAGCGAATCTGAAACCATCACGTGTGCATGCCTAGCGGTTGATCATGCATGGCAACCGTAAGAGGATAGACGCACGGCCGGCCCATACCGGGTCCGGCGGGAGAAAAACAAATTGCGTTTGGGGGCGCGGCCTTGACGACCTCATCGGCCGCTGAACGAACAGTCTGTTTTGTGTCTGGCCTGACCGTGGCGCGGTCAGTGTGTATGGTTTTGTCGGTTCGGGTGATTTGCTCCGCCGCGATGCTGTTCCTGCTCGCTATGGGATCCCCCGCGGCCACACCGCAAAATCACGGCGGGGGAGCGTCTGCATCGCCCCGCTCCTATCTTCTTAGGGCGTCTTTCGACGTGAAAACAGGAGAGACGCATCTGGAGGATAATTCCACCGTTGCCGGTCAGCAACAGCCTCCCGAGAAACCGCAAGGAGTGATTGAGCGTATCGATTTCCTTGGTAATCGCCGCGTCCGTTCGGACACCCTGAAGGCGCGCATCTTCAGCCGCGAAGGCGATCCTTACAATGAAGAGACACTGCGCCGCGATTTTCAGGCTTTGTGGAATACCCAGTTTTTCGAGGACGTAAAACTTCGCGTCGAGGACTCGCCGGACCGCCCGAACGCCAGGATCATCATCTTTGAAGTAAAAGAGCGGCCGGTGATCCGCCGCATCCGTTATGAAGGGATTCACTCAGTTTCGGAATCGGATATTCTCGATCGCTTCAAGGAAAAGAAGGTCGGTCTTACGGTCGAGAGCCAGTTCGACCCCACGCGCATCAAGAAAGCCGAGGTCGTGCTGCAAGATCTCCTTGGTGAACACGGGCGGCAATTTGCTACCGTAACGCCGCAGTACGAGCGCATTGCTTCGAGTAATGCGGTCATTCTTGTTTTCAAAGTGGCCGAAGGCCCGAAGGTAAAAGTCGGCCAGATCAAGTTCACCGGAAATCACGCGTACAGCAACCGCAAACTGATCCGCGCCATGCGCCATGACCGGCCCATCTCGATTCCTCTTTATTTTTATTACATCAACATCCTCTCGAAAACCTACGACCGCCAAAAATTGGCGGAAGATATGGAAGTCGGTATCCGCGGACTCTATCAAGACAATGGCTATTTCAAGGCGGTCATTGCGGATCCCATCCTCGAGAACTTGGACACCGAGGGATTCCGCTTGGGGATCCCGGTGGCGGGCCGTTCCCACGGCAAAGTTGTGAACATCACCATTCCGATTGAAGAGGGCGAACGCTACCGCATGGGCACCCTCAGAATCGTGAGCGCGGACCCCGATAAAGCCCTTTCTCTCAAGGTCGAAGCGCTGAAGGGCATCTTTCCATTGAAGCAGGGAGATATTTTTGCGGCCGACAAGGCTCGTAAGGCCCTCGAAAATTACGGCAAGGCCTATGGAGAATATGGGTTCATCGACTTCACTGCGGAGCCCGAGTTTGATATTGACGCCGCCACCAAGACCATTAACCTCACGCTGAAGTTTGACGAACAAAAGCAGTACTACGTTCGCCGCATCGACTTTAGCGGAAACACCACCACCCGAGACAAAGTCATTCGCCGCGAGCTGCTCATTGATGAAGGGCAGCTCTTCAACAAGCGCGCCTGGGAGGTCAGCGTCCTGCGCCTCAATCAGCTCGATTATTTTGACCGCGTAGAGGCCGACAAGGCCGCTGAAATCAAGCGCAACACCAAAGAGGGCACCGTCGACATCACTCTGAAGCTGAAGGAGAAGGGCAAGCAGTCCATCGGACTGCAAGGCGGCGTCAGCGGCCTCTCCGGCGCCTTTATCGGGCTTACCTATCAGACCAACAATTTCCTGGGCCTCGGTGAAACGCTGACCTTCTCGGCACAGTTCGGAGGTCTGCAGCGCAGCTTCATGTTCGGGTTCACCGAGCCATATCTATTTGACCGGCCCATTAGCACCGGCTTCAGCATCTTCTCCAGCCGCTACAAATTCGACCAGGCCCGCCAGGTGGCCATCCAGACCGGGCAAGCGGTCAGCATCAATCCGCAATTCGTGCAGAATTATAATCAGGACAGCACCGGTTTCACTCTATACGCCAGCTATCCGATGAAGAAATATGCGTTCACGCGCGTGGGTCTGAGCTACGGTTTGACACGCACGAATATCACCGCTTTCAACGATGCCTCCAAAGCGCTCTTCACGCAGACCCAGTTCCGCAGTGTCTCCGGACCAAGCGCTCTCAGCGGCATCCTTTCCAGCAGCCTCACACCGACGATCTCACGCAACACCATCAACAACCCCATGAACCCCACCACCGGGAAGAGCTTCTTCTATTCCCTGTCGTTTACCGGTGGCCCCTTGGGCGGAAACGTCAATACCATCAGCAACTCGTTCGAATACAAAATGTTTCATCCCATCAAAAAGCGGGGCAACGCCGTGGGCTTCCGGGTCCTCACCGCCTACACCACGGGGTTCGGCGGCAAGGATGTGCCCCCCTACAGTAGGTTTTACATGGGCGGCGAGAATGACGTTCGCGGCTTTGACATCCGCGCCATCACTCCGGTTACCTTTATCCCTTCATTGGTAAGACTAAGAATTGCCGTCCCCGGCGGATCGCTTCCAATCAGGACTGTAGTCAACACCATCTCTTTCCCAGGCGCGGATTATCAGGGAGTTGGTAACCTTGAATATCGCATGCCCCTTGTCGGGCCGGTCGGCTTGACCCTGTTCGCGGATGCGGGAACCGATGGCATCCTCAAAAAGAGCGGACTCAAGCTCGATCCCACTGGGTTGGCAAATATCACTTCGAACTTCCCGCAGGCAAATGTGACCCAGCAGCTTCGCCTTGCTCCGGGAACGAATTTCAAATTGCGCATGTCCACTGGTATTCAATTCGACATAAACCTGCCTATCGTGCAGGCGCCCTTCCGCATCTATTACGCGTACAACCCGTTGCGCCTTCGCAGGCAGATTTTTGCTCCCAATCCTATTTTCAGCGAGGAAGATGTGGTGGCCGGTTGCAGTGCGGCTCACCTTTCCGATCTCGAGTGTAACAACATCGTTCGCTATCAATTGGGGCAGCTCATCCAGAATCCTAGCAGCCTGAATTATTTCGAGCCGAAGAGCACGTTCCGCTTCTCGGTGGGCAAGACGTTTTAGCGGAAAGAATTTCGCGAAATTTGATTGGGCCTGAAAAGATGAATCTTGGGACTAAAACAACGAGCGGCGCAAGCGGAAGGTTCGCGGGATGCTTCATGCACGCAACGCACACGGGTTATTCCGGACGCAGCGCGGGGGAGAGAGTAGCGATGAAGTTAAAAACAATTTCAAAATATCTTGGGCTGTTGCTGCCGATTGCTTGCCTTTGCGTGAGTGGTTGCGGTGGCCGCTACAGTGCCACCAACCAAGTCCTCGTTTCGGTCAGCCCTCCTAACGTGTCCCTGGTCTTGTCACTCTCTTCCCAGTTTAATGCCTTCGTCACCGGCGCCACGGATACCAGCGTTGTTTGGACTTGCACCTTTACCGACACCACGGTCACCGTCTCTTCCACCGGAACTCTGACCCCCACCACTTCCACCAAGGCGCCATGTCCCGCTGACAACAGTTGGGGAACCATCACCGACGCCACGAAAACGCCTGTGACCTACACCGCGCCCGCCAAGCTGCCTACTGTGACCGTCAGCGCCGGAACATTCGTTACCGCTTACACCGTCACGCTGACGGCGACCGCCAACGCGGACAAGAAGAAAACCGGCACGGCGACGATCTTGCTCGACTCCGGTATCCGCGTGACGCTTACACCCATAACCGCCACGCTCGCGGTGGGGAGTTCGGATATCGCGAAATTTGTCGCCTCTTCCCCCAATGAAACAATCCCGCTGAATTGGTTTGTTACGCAAAAACCCTCCACACAGGCTGCCGGCACGACGTTTAATCCGACACCCGCCTCCACTCCTTGCGCCGCGGCAACCTGCGGCAGTGTGGATGCGGCAACGCAAATCTATACCCCGCCAGCTACCTTGCCGGCCGATGCGACTGCCTACGTCGTTGTGAATTCCGTTACCGACCCAACGCGCTATGGCTTCGCCACCATTACGCTCATTACACTTCCAAGCGGTCCAGTCACCTTCGACAGGATTTCGCCGGACAAGGCTCCGTGGGGAGGCCAGCAGCAGGATATTTATTTGGTTGGGAACAACTTGCGGTCTTCGACAGGCGTTACCATCAATGGTACCCCGGTGGACCCCAGCCAGCTCACCGTGGTGCCCGTCCCCACGGGTTTCTGCACCGCCTCTGCCACCGTGACTTGCCCCATTGGCTCGCTGGTGACCCGTTTGCGCTTGAATGCCGCGAACCTCTCTGCGATCTCCGCCCCGGGTGACGTGCAAATCGCGATTGTCGGCGTCACCCAAACGCAAACTCTGCATCTCGTGGCTTCCCGGCCGGTGATTGTTGAGGCCACCCCGGATAGTTTCCCGCTGGGCACAACGTTTAGCGCGTCCAACACTTTCAACGTGAACGGCGGCTATTTTGGATTGAGCGGAACCCTTACAAACCTGGCTGTAAAGGTGCAATTGAATGGCAGTTTGGCGACTACCACCAGCCCAACCGCGCGGCAACTGAAATCGGACCTGAGCACGATCACCGTTCCTGCTCTCCCAGGACTGTATCCCGTTGCGGTCATCGAGAACACCCCAGCTCCCCCGCCGCCTTTGGCTCAACCCATGGCGGTGACCAACCTGGCGTTTCAGCCCACTACTTTTAGTGCCTCGCCTCTTTCCATTTCCCTTGCCAGCAGCACTGCGTTTCCCAGCGCTATTGCTGTGGATTCCAATCTCGGATTTGCCGCCGTCGCCGAAACTGGCGCCAACTCGGTTGAGATTTTCAACCTGGCGGGCGGCATTCCTGCCGCGGTTGGCCCCCCGACCAGCATCCCATCGGATAATCCCAATAACCTTACCCCGCCGCCTACCACCCTGCCGACGGGAATCGCCATTGACGATCAACTCACCTCCTCGGCTGGCAATCACGTAGCCGTGGTGGCCGACAACGGGGATGGCTCGCTCTCGTTTATTGAAGTTCCTTCGGGCAACCGGCTGACTACGAAAAACCTTGATTTGAGCAAGTTGAACCCTACAGTCACGGGATCGGCTACCCCAGCGGCCCCTTACGCAGTGGGCATCGACCCGTTTTCGCATTTGGCGCTGGTCGCTTTCAGTAACGCCAGTGCGGGCTTCATCGTACAGCTTGATCCTTCCGCTCCGGCTTCCAACTGCTTGCCCGGGAATACGCCGCCTCCGGCGACAGGCGGGGGCAGCGCCACGTACTGCGCGATTGCGTCGGTTAGTTTGAACACCGGCGCGACTCCGCAGATTGCTTTTGAGCCGCGTCTGCATCTGGCATACGTCTCTCCCGGAGGACGAGGCACTTTCTCGGTTGTGGATCTCACGCAGAAGAGTTCCAGCGTTCAGATTGCCGATGCGCCCGGTGGCGCCATTCGGGCCAATAACATCGTAACCATTCAGACGCTGACGCCCCACGGAATCGACCCGATCCTGGGCGGCAGTGTGCTCATCACCAATCTTCCGGCCGGTAAAAACGGCACAAATTTTAATGGTGCGTTTCAGGTTCTCGGGGTGGCTGTGCTCGATTCCAAAACGTTTTCGTTTGCGCAAACAGCCGCCAACGATACCGGCGGAAGCACCACAGCCAGCCCCGGCTTCATTGGCGTCTCCAGCGCCTCCAGGCCGATTCAGGCAACCAGCACGGCCACCGGGATTGCCATCAATCCGGAAACTCGCACCGCGGTTTTCGCGGATCCTAATGCGACCAGCGCACAGATCAATTTCATCAATTCGCTGGACCAGCGCATCAGCCCGCTCTCCTTGTCCGTGGATAGCTTTGGCACCACGCTTACCGGCGTGCCAGAACCCGGCGCGAGATTTGTTGCCTACCAGCCGTACAACAATGTTGCGGTTTCGTTTAACCCTCTCCGCAACGAGATATCTTTCCTGGATCCAGCGGGGCTGACGCGCATTGTGCACGCCATTCCCACCGGACAAATAGCGATTCCAGCCAGCGGGGCCACCACGCTGCAAAATATTTTTGGCGCCATGGCCGTGGATCCACAGACGAATCTTGTCCTCATTGCCAATGCCGGAAGCAACACG
>JBGOTL010000081.1:0-16592 GCA_041476465.1 Candidatus Acidiferrum sp.
CTGCTGATTCCCCAGAAGTTTGCGGATGCGGCAAAGCGTGATGCCATGAAGGGCTTTCTGCACTGGGCCTTGACCGACGGACAGGGTTACGCGGAAGGCTTGTCCTACGCTAAGCTTCCCAAAGAAGTTGTGGCCAAGGAACTGAAGGCCATCGACAACATTCAGTAGTTCTGGCTAGCTAGAGTGGCGACATCCACAACAACCGTGCCGAGCGCGGGCCCCTTTTCGGGCTCGCGCTCGTTTCTTAGCCGGCTGCGCGACGGCGATGAAATCGCGCGGTTAATCACCTTCTTGTTTGCCGCATCCCTGGTTCTGGTTACCGCGCTGCTCGTCTATGAGTTGTGGATCAATTCCGTCCTCCCACGCCACAAATTCGGTTTCTTGTTTTTTGTCACGCGAGTCTGGGATCCTATTTTTGAGCAGTTTGGCGCCTTGCCCTTCATTTACGGAACCGTGGTCACCGCAAGCGTTGCGCTGCTCATCGCCGTGCCCCTGGGCCTCGGTGCCGCGATTTTCCTTGCCGAACTCGCTCCCCCGCGCATTTCTGACACCTTGGAATTTTTCATCGACTTGCTTGCAGCGGTGCCCAGCGTGATCTATGGCCTGCTTGGCCTGTTCATCGTCATTCCCGTAATGCGCGAATTCGTCCAGCCCGCGCTAAAGAATTCCTTGGGGTTTCTGCCGCTTTTCCAGGGACCCATCTATGGCCTGGGTTTCCTGACCGCCGGCATTGTGCTGGCCATCATGGTCATCCCCTATATTATTTCCGTGTCCCGCGAAGTATTGCTCTCCGTTCCCCGCGACCAGCGTGAAGCCGCGCTCGCTCTTGGCGCCACGCGCTGGGAATCCACCTGGAAGGTCGTCGTGCCTTTCGCCAAAACCGGTATCATGGGCTCCATTTTTCTCGCTCTCGCACGCGCCCTGGGCGAAACCATGGCGGTGACCATGGTGATCGGCAACACCCCGACCATCAGCGCATCCCTCTTTTCCCCGGGCGACTCGATTGCCTCCGTCATCGCCAATCAATTCGCGGAAGCCACCGGCGACCTCTACATGCAATCGCTGATTGAACTGGGTCTTGTGCTCTTTCTGCTGACCTTCATCCTTAACGGCATCGCTCGCCTGCTCATTGTATTCACCACACAGAAGGGCAGCGGGAGGGGCAATCTATGAGTTCCCGTTTGCGCTGGCGCAAATTCGTTAGCAATTTCATGCTGGCCATGACCGGGTTGTGTGCCCTCATCGCGGTCAGCGTTCTTTTCTTCATTCTTGGGTACCTGGTCTACCATGGCGGAGCCTCCATCAACTGGGCTTTTTTCACAAGGCTTCCAACACCCGTCGGCGAATCCGGGGGAGGCATGGCCAACGCCATCGTCGGCAGCGCAAAACTTCTCCTGCTGGCTTCTCTGCTCGGCGTGCCGGTCGGTTTTTTTGGTGGCATCTATTTAGCGGAGTTCAGCGGCCGCGCTTCCGCTTTCGTCGTGCGCTACGCCGCGGATTTGCTCAACGGTGTGCCCTCCATCGTCATCGGCATTGTCGCTTACAGTCTTGTGGTCTTGCCCTTCAAGCATTATTCGACCGCCGCCGGCTCTTTTGCCCTCGGTCTGATGATGATTCCGATCACCCTGCGCAGCACCGAGGAGTTTCTGAACGCCGTGCCGCGTGAGTTGCGCGAAGGCGCCATGGCGCTGGGCGCAAGCAAGTGGAAAACGATTGTCACGGTCGTCGTGCCGGCCGCTTATCGCGGCATCCTAACCGCGGTTCTGCTGGCATTCGCCCGCGTCGCGGGAGAGACCGTGCCATTGCTCTTCACAGCCTTCGGCAACCGCTTCTGGAGCCCGGGATGGGGCCAACCGACCGCTTCCCTCCCGGTTATGATTTTCACGTACGCCATCTCGCCGTATGAAGACTGGCACCGCCAGGCGTGGGCCGCTGGTCTGGTCCTCTTGGGGCTTATACTTGCCATCAATATCGTTGCCCGCTCGATTCTTGCGCGGGGGATCGCGGTGCCGAGGTCTTGACCCTATGCAAGCTTCTGCGAGGCCAGCAGTGTCGGTAAACATCACACCAACGGGAACCGTTACTGCCAACCGGGAAGCTCATGCCTCTTTGCCGATGCGCATGACCATTTCCAAGGTCAATTTCTTCTACGGCGCCAAACAGGTGCTCTTCGATATCAGCTTGGGCATTGCCATGAGCAAAGTGACCGCGCTGATTGGCCCGTCCGGCTGCGGCAAGTCCACGCTGCTGCGCACCCTGAACCGCATGCACGAGACCGTAAATACCGCCCGGCTCGAAGGCGAAATTCTTCTCGACGGGCAGAATATCCTTGCGCAGGATGTGACCGCGCTGCGCCGCCGCGTTGGCATGGTTTTCCAGCGGCCGAATCCATTTCCCAAGTCGATTTTTGACAACGTTGCGTACGGCCTGAAAATCAACGGCTCAAAGCTGCCGCTGGCCGAAGCCGTCGAGAAGAGCCTGCGTCACGCGGCGCTCTGGGACGAAGTGAAAGATCATCTGCACAAGTCGGCCTATGAGCTTTCCGGCGGCCAGCAGCAGCGTTTGTGTATTGCACGCGCGCTGGCCGTCGAGCCCGAAGTGCTGCTGCTCGATGAGCCGTGTTCGGCGCTGGACCCCATCAGTACCGCGAAGATTGAAGAACTGCTGGTACAGTTAAAAGATCTCTGCACCATCGTCACAGTGACACACAACATGCAGCAGGCTGCCCGCATCAGCGATTTCACGGCATTCCTGCTCACCGGCCAGCTGATCGAGTTCAGTCCGACGCCGCAGCTGTTCACGACGCCGGGGGATCCGCGTACTGAGGCTTACATCACCGGCCGGTTCGGGTAATGGTGCATATTTAGCAGGCTTGTCATCCTGAAGCGATCCGACCAGGATCGCTGAAGGATCTCAACTCAAGGATGGGCCGGGGAGCTAAACTCGAATTCGGCCACTTGCAACAGAGGGATTCATGGAACGTCACTTCGAAAAAGATTTGAACGAATTGAAAGAACGCATGCTATGGATGGGAAGCCTCGCGGAGCGCGCCGTCCACCAGTCCGTGCACTCGGTATTGGATACCGACGAACAACTCGCCAAGCGCGTTCTGGACGAGGAAGACACGATCAATGAGCTGCAATTGGAAATCGACGACCGCGTCGTGCAGTTGCTCGCCCTGCACCAGCTTATGGCCGTGGATTTGCGCTTCGTGCTGGCCGTCTCGCGCATCAACAATGACCTCGAGCGCATCGGCGACCAAGCCGTGAATATCGCCCAGGCTTCGCTGCGCATTCTGCGCCACCCGCGCGTGAAGCCCTACGTCGATCTGCCGCGTATGAGCGAACTCGTCGAAGAGCAGGTGCGTAACGCACTGAACGCTGTCGTGCGCCGCGATGTGGAGCTGGCGCAAAAAGTCCTCGCCACCGACGACCAGGTGGACCACTATCGCGACCAGATCTTCCGCGAACTGCTCACCTACATGATGGGTGATTCCAGCGTGGTCTTTCCCGCGTTCGAGCTGATTCTCGTGGCCAAAAATCTCGAACGCATCGGTGACCACGCCACCAACGTCGCCGAAGACGTAATCTATATCGTGCAGGGCCAGGACGTCCGCCACCCCTCGGTCGACCGCCGCTAACTTTTGTCGCCATTCGCTCGATAAACAAAAATAGCTTCGATAGACATAAGTAGCATTGCCATCAGCAGGCTTGCGCAAGTGACCGCAATTCCGGCTGTTCTGTCCGGAGTTCGCATCAGTTCGACGCGCACTTCGGAAGTTCCCGCCTCTACCGGCACGATCATCTGGTTAAAGTCGTCGGCGCGCTCCGGCTGGATCACCGCGTCATTTACTTTGACCCGCCAAGCGGGATAATTTAGCAGACGAAGCGCCAGACGCTGCGGTTCTCGTGAAGTGACGCGGATTTCTTTCTCGTTTGTGGTCCAGCGCTCGATGTGCATGCGGGTTTCCAAGCCCGGGGCGTCCGTGTCATTCCTCGGCAATATTTGCACCCGCGGTGCGTTTCGCGGCAGGTCGTAGTGATCGTCACCCAGCGGGTCGTACTCGTCGGTGCCTTCAAATCCATCGCCATGCGTCATCGCAGCTTGCAATGTGGGCATTTCCTCGTCATCCCACCAGGTATGCTGCACAAGAAATATTCCTGAACCGGCGAGCAGGGCGAAGACCGCCGTCAGCCACAGCCAGCCGAAACGCTTCGCAGCCACTACGGAAAGAAAGCAAGCAAACACCACGGCGAGCAGCGACATCCATCGCCAGGGAAACTGCACAAAGCGCAGCTTGGGCAGGTGCTCCCAGAAAATCGAGGTCACCCGCAACATCAGCGCCGTTGCCGCGCCGGAAAGAACCAGCAGCGCGGACCACTCTCTTCTTTCAGGACCTGAGCCATTTCGCCGGGCCATTTGCCGGTGAACGGCCGCTGCCGCGATACCTGTAATCACAATCAGCAAAATAGCGAGGGATGATGCGATCCAGTTAAAGAGGTTGTGTTCGGGATCATTGAGTTCCGTGAAAAGAAAGTTTTGCGAGGGGAGCAAACCCGCCGAAAGAGCTTGCGCGATCCTTACCCATCGTTGCTGGTACGCGGCGGGGACAAGATAGAACGCGGCGAGGCCCAAACCGAGCACTATGCCGGCCGTGCCGCGAACGAGTGGCTGCCAGGATTTTTTTACCAGCGCGGCCCAGGCAAAAAGCAGCGCCATGCTGTAGCTGGCAATCACGCCCGCCGGCGCATTCGACAGCCATACTGCGGCGAAGCAAGCCGAGAACAAAACGATGGCGCGAGCAGGCGCTTGGCGGGAATTCTCCAGAAGCTCCGCAATCTCGAATGCTTCCAGAATCAATACCGGAAAAAATGCGCAAGCCAGCAGCTCCGCAAAATCGCTCCGGACATAAATCATCAGCAGCGCATTGGGATTTGCCGCGTAACACACGGCGCCAAAAAGGGCTGCGCGGCCCGGAACCATGCGGCGAGCCAGGGCAAACGCGGACAGCCCTGCGAGTGTCTGAACGAGCAGGATAAACACCACAGGAACCTGGCTCCAGGGAACACCAAAGCTCAAAGCCGCGCCAAGCATCCAGGAAAACGGCGGATAAAAAATGTATCGCGGCTCGCCAAATCCGTGATTCGTCCATTCCGTCCAGTGAGGATAGAGCACGCCTGTTTTCCACTGGCTGGCCACGTCCAGCCAGGATGCCGCGTGAAATTCAAAATCGTGGCCCGAAGCGGTCCCCAGCCAGAAAAAGGGGAGAACGATCAGAACCGATGTAACCAGTGAAAGAGCAAAAGCGAGCAGCCAGCCGCGAGAGAACGCGGGAGCGGGCGAGTCCCGGGAGTAAGCGGATGCGGTCATCAGAGGTTTATAAGATTGTAACCGCCCGCTGCAAGCTCGAGACCTGAATCTTCCGATCGGTTCTAGCGCCGCGGAGGAGCTTCTTGCTGCGTCAACTCCCTGCACAAATAAATAATTTGCCCCACGTGATGATAAGCGTGCGCCGCGCAGCGCAGAAAAACGTTGAAACGATTTCCCGCATCTTCTTCCCCCAGGGCCGTGTAAGCCTTCTGCCAATCCTCCGCGGATTGTTTACGTGCCGTTGCGGCCACCAGGGCGATGGTGCGATCAAATTCCTGAAGTACTTGTTCCTTCGGCGGCCGCTGTACCTCCGTGAATTCGCGGTCGCGATTCCGGACGTAACCGGTCCCGGCAATCTCCGTTCCGATGTAGTAGCTCAGGTTGCCGGTCACGTGGAGCACCAGGTGCCCAACGCTGTTTCCGTGTTGAAAAGGATTCCGCCAGAACTGTTCCTGCGAAAGCGGATCCACCCATTTGTGAAGCGCCGCTGCCGTGTTTTCATAGTAGCTGGCTAGGCTCAAACCGATCGTATTCGACAGCTCTGCCATGACTAACCTCTCTTAATGAGCCACAGCGGCGCGGTCGTTGCGATAAATGACGCCTTCTTTCATCACAAAAAAAACCTTTTCTGATTGACGAATGTTCTGGACCGGATCGCCGGGCACGGCGACAACATCCGCCAGCTTCCCTCCTTCGAGCGTGCCAATCTTGTCCGCCAGACCGAGCAAATCCGCATCCGCCGAGGTTCCGGCTTTCAGCGCGTCCATCGGCTTCATGCCCAGATCCACCATTTGGTGAAATTCCTCGGCGTTGCGTCCGTGCGGGTAGACCGCCGCATCCGTGCCCAGCCCAATTTTCACTCCCTTGGCCAGAGCTTTCTTGAAGGTAGTGTGCAGCGACGACATGGCCAACTCCGCCTTGGCGCGAATCGCCGGCGGAATATACGCACCTTTTTGCATCTGCTCGGAAATGCCCTGCAGCGCCATCAGCGTGGGCACATAGTAGATCCCGCGCTGCTTCATCATTTCCAGCGCTTCGTCATCGAGAAACGAGCCATGCTCGATGGAGTCCACGCCCGCGCGAATCGCGCGCTTCGCGGCTTCCGCGCCGTGCGCGTGCGCCGCCACCTTGCGCCGCAGCGCGTGGGCCTCGTCGATCAGCGCGTTCATCTCTTCCTGCGTTAGTTGCGGTGTATCCACGTCATCGGCCAGCGAAAGCACGCCGCCCGATGCGCAGGTCTTGATGATGTCCGCGCCGTATTTGTGCGCCAGCCGCACCGCATAGCGCACCTGGTCGGGCCCGTTGGCTACGCCCTGTTCGGGCCCGGTCTCTTTGCCAAAAAGTCCGGAGCGGAATCCCGTTTCATCGCAGTGGCCTCCGGTCGAGCCAATCGCATGCACGGACACCAGCATCCGCGGACCGGGCACCACACCGTTGCGAATGGCGTTGCGAAGTCCGACATCCAGGTAATCACTCGAGCCGACGTCCCGCACCGTTGTGAATCCGGCCAGCAGCGTCACCCGCGCGTTTGCGCTGGAATCTAGCGCTTGTTCGGCAATGCTCTTTTGCAGGCCGTTAATCAGGTTTTGGTTCCAATCATCCGAATGCATCCCGGTGAGGTGTGTGTGCGCGTCGATGAATCCCGGCAGCAGCGTCGCATCGCCCAGGTCGATCACCTCTGCGCCCGCGGGAATCGCCGCACTGGCGCCTGCTGCAATTATTTTTCCATCCGCCACCACTACCACGCCCGGCGTCACCAGCGCATTGCTCTTGCCGTCAAACAGCCGCGCCGCTTTAAGCACGTACGTCTTGTTTGCAGGTTTCTGCGCCTGGCCAAACACCGGAAACAGCGTCCCAACACTCAGCAATGCAACCATCAGAAGTTTTCGCGTCACGCTTCCCCTCCGCATAAAGGCCCGAACGCAGACAATATCTGGTCCCACGAAAATGTCAACAGTTCGCTGGCCGCTTTGCGCCCGAAAAAATCTTTTGGTGTGGACCAGATGCCCGGGACATTCCTCTTGCAAAACGGCGAAATCCGCAGAGCATTCCGGCACAAACTGGTTTCCGACATCCCTGACTATCTCGGCCTGGCGCAGCCCGCAACATTTCCACAACCTTCCGAGTAACTGGCCTTCCGTACCATTGACCCGATTGTTACCTGCCCAGAAAATGGAAGCTGGATGGTCCGCTATTCGGATTTTCTCGGACGCCGGGTTCAGGTGCATTTCCGCGCCGGAACTATCGTTTTGCCCGCTTCCGGCACATTTGTCGCTGATTCCGGGCGTTCCATTTTTCTCGAGCAGCATATCGAGCAGCGCGGCCAGCGAAAATATTTTCGCTGGGAAATACCGTATCAATACATTGTCCGGCTGGAAGAGCAGCCGGAAACTGTTTCTCCGGCCCGGCAAGAGCCACCCAGTACATCACCCGAGGCCGCCCCGGCTCTCCCACTGCACGCCGCGAAAGCGGCCGCCGTGGGTGACTAATCGCCCGAATACCGTCTGAGTCCAGCGCGGACCGCGCGGGCACGCACACAGCACTTCGGCTACAATCCCAAAGTATATTTGAGCAGGTTCTTTCGGCGTGCCGCGGCACGCCAGGAGGCGTTTTGTGGTTGCTGCCAAAAAAATTGGACCCAGCAAAATAGGATTGATCGGCCTCGGCCTGATGGGCCGGCCGATGGGAATGAATCTCTTGAAGGCCGGCTACGCTCTGACCGTCTGGAACCGCACGGCTTCGCGCGCCGAGGAGCTCGTCGCTTCGGGCGCGAAGCTGGCCAAGTCGCCGCGGGAACTTGCCGCTTCCTCGGAAGTGCTCATCACCATGGTCAGCGATCCCCCCGCGCTCGAAGAAGTCCTTTGGGGACACCAAGGAATAAACGATGGTGCGCTCGCCGGGCTGCAGCGCGGCAGCATTTATATTGATTCGAGTACGGTTTCGCCGGCACTCGCGCGAAAAATTTCCGCGTCCTGCGCCGAGCGTGGCGCGCGCTTTCTGGATGCTCCGGTCACCGGCGGCGATTGGGGCGCGAAAAAGGGCGAGCTGGTCTTCATGATCGGGGGAGATGCGGAGACACTGCGGGAGGCGGAGCCGATCCTCGGCGTGCTGGGCAAGAAGTGGTTTCATCTGGGGCCGAACGGCGCCGGGCAAACCATCAAGCTCGCGATGAACCTGCTTCTCGCGCTGCAGGTGGGTGCGCTGGCTGAAGCCATTGCCCTGGTACGCGGCTCGGGGCTTAAGGGTGAACAGCTTGTGGAAGTGATGCAGTCCAGCATGGCGCGCGCCCCGGTGCTCGATGTGAAAGCGCCTCTGCTCCTGAGCGGTGAATTCAAACCAAGTTTTCCGCTGCGGTTGATGCACAAAGACCTGGGCCTCGCGCTCGATTTGGCGAATCAGATTGGCGTGGCCCTGCCGGCCACCGCCGCGGCGCGGGAAGTTTACAATTTCGTGAAAGGCGCGGCCAAAGAAGACCTCGATTACTCCGCGGTCATGAAATTCTGGATGCGGTGATCTCAGAGAATGCGAGAAAAACGCTCCGCTATGGCAGCGCATTCGGCGAGAAAAAGCCGATGGGTAGATCTCGCGATGTGCGCAATCCCGCCGGGGCGTCCAGAATCACCGGGATGCTGTTGACGACCACCGAGGCCGTGGCGATGTCACCGTGCGATCCGCCCGGAATGATCAGGCTGATGTTGGGGTGACCTTTCAGCTCGATGGTATCCGCCGGGTCTTTCGCGCCAACGTACATTTGCAGCTCGAGGTAAACGAGTTCTTTGCCGCCCGCCAGGCCGCGCGCGATCTGGTGCACACCGGCTGCCTGGCCCGCTTCTACGGTCAGAAATTCGGTTTGCACGCGCTCTTGCGCGACCACCGGCTCGATGGTTTCCGTGATTTCTTCGACCGCCAAGTTCAGGCTGTCCGCCACCATGGCCACGGATTCCGGAAGGCCCACGTGCTTGATGATGCCCGCGGCCACCTGGGCGCGAAATTCCTCCACGGTCATGCCCGCTCCAATTTTTCTTTGCAGCGGCAAGCGGCGCTTGGAGGCATCCACGATGCGCAATGCTTTGGCGTGTTCGATGCGCTGGGATACCGCCGCCAGGGTGACCACCAGCTTATCCATCACGAACCCCGGGTTTACCCCCGTACCGACCAGCGCCACGCCCCAGTCTTTCGCCGCGGCATCGAGCTGCGCGGCCAATTCCGGATACGTGCGATATGGATAGGAGAGCTCTTCACAGGTCGAGACGATGCAGGCTTCCGCTTCCAGGCAGGCCAGCAACTGCTCCATGACCTTGGGCAGCGAAGATGAGGTGGAATGGATAACCACATCGGCGGATTGTGCGAGCACATTCTGCGCGTCGGAAGAAATCTTCACGCCCCAGGGCGCATCGCCCGCGCCCACGACCTCGCCGAGGTCGCGGCCGACCTTGGCGGGATCCGTATCAATGGCGCCAACGATCTCGATGGCCTGTTTTTCGCGCATTAGTTTGGCGATAGAGGCGCCGATCGGGCCGACACCATACTGAATCGCACGAATTTTCTTTTTCACTTCTCTCTCCGTTGAATTCTCGCGGTGCAGGCGTACAGCGCGCAAATTGCCGTGTGGCGAAACTAGTACGTTAAAGGATTTTGTCGGGGCAGGCAACGCAAAACGTGATGCGCGCAGCTCCTTTCTTGCCGCGGCATGCGGCGCGCCGCATAATGGGGGTCCGCCGCGAACAGCGGGGCTGGGAGGATGAGGGTATGCCCGCAAAGAAATTGAGCGAAACGGAAGTGAAGGAACACATGAGCCAGGCCAAAGGATGGAGTTTGGTAAACGGAAAATTGCACCGGGCCTTCGAGTGCAAGGATTTCGCTGCCGCCTTCGGCAACATGACCCGCGTGGCGCTGGCCGCGGAAGCCATGAATCATCACCCGGAGTGGTTTAACGTGTGGAATAAGGTGGTGATCGACTTGAACACGCACAGCGTGAGCGGCATCAGCAATCTGGATTTTGAATTAGCCGCGAAAATAAACGAGATCTTCAGCGCTTGAGTTCGCGCGAAATGTTTTCCAGGGAAAAGCAGCCATTGCAAACGAATATTGCCTAAAAACGAATGATCGGCGCCCACCACTCTAAAGAAGCTTCGCGCGGCAGATGGTTGATACTTTTGCGCTGGGTGGCGGCCGCCGCGGTCCTGGGCGCACTTCTGCATATTCTTCCGCTCGAACCGGTGCGCGGCGCGCTCTCCCGTGTGCCCCTCACGCGGCTGATTGCCATTCTTCTGGGATATCTTCTGGCGCACTCCGTGGGAGTTGTGAAATGGCGCATGGTGGTGAACGCCGCGGGCGCGGAGCTGGATCTGGCTACTGCCGCGCAGTGCTACACCGGCGGGGTGTTCGGCACATTGTTTCTCCCTTCCATCATCGGCGGGGACGTCATACGCCTGGCGGTCGGCCTGCGGCGCAGTCCCAATCCTGCCGCGGTTCTTGCGGGAAATGTCGCCGACCGCTTTCTGGATGTCGCGGCGCAGGCGGCATTGGTGCTGCTGGGCCTGCTATTGCTGCCGGGATCGCTGCCTGCTCAGCTGCAACTGCCGGTCGGCAAGGTCTTGGTGGTGGGCGGCGTTGGTGCAGTGGCGCTGCTGGCCCTGGGTATTTTTTTGTTGCAGCCGCTTCTTCGCGGGCGCTCGGTGCGCTTTCGGCGGCGCCTGGCGCGGGTAAGATATGCCCTGCGATCGGTTTCCCGTCGCTCGCACGTATTATTCTTTGGCTGGATTCTCGGCCTCTGCATCCAAACCACGTTTCTGGTGCTGACCGCCCTTCTTGCGATTTCCTGCGGCTTGGTGCTTCCTCTGCGCGTCTGGTTGTTTGCCTGGCCGCTGGCCAAGCTGGTGGCGGTTTTGCCGCTTACGCAGGGAGGAATCGGCATACGGGAAGCCGCGCTGGTCGCGCTCCTCGTTCCCTTTGGCGCGCCGGGCTCATTGGTGCTGGCCGCGGGACTCGCTTGGGAAGGCATTGTCATTGTGGGTGGTTTGCTCGCCGGACTTACGGCTTACCTGCTGCGCCGCGCGGAGGTCCGGCCCGGCGCTGAATGGCGATTGTGACACCAGTCACACACTCTGCTTGACTCCTCCCGGGATTGCGCGACAATGGGAACACCCTTCCTGAGCTGTACCCCCCTTTCTGCTCGTTTGCACTCCAGAGGACTGCCCCCTTCAGTCTCGGAAAAGTGGTTTGCTTACCATGCGAATTCGCGATTGCGGTAATCGAAGTGTCTTGCATTGCTCATGTTTTCTGCCGGGTACACACCTGGCCCACCTGAAAAGTGCGAAACCGAGGTTTCTCCCATGAAAGACCAAAAACTGCGTGTATTGCTCGCTGAAGGCGGGTTGGGCGAAATAGCGCTCACCCTTCGTTCCTTGTATTCCGAAACGGAACGCGGCCTGGAGTTGACCGTTGTCTCCACCATCGAAACGTTGCTCCCCACCATCCATGTCGTCGATCCGGATGTCTTGTTCCTGGACTTGTCGCTGGCGTACCCCAATCCGCTTGATGCCGTGCGGCGCGTCCACCGCGCTGTGCCCGATGTGCCGCTCATCGTTCTTGCGGTTGCAGCCGAGAAAGACTGCGCCGCGCAATGCCTGAACAACGGGGCCACGGACTACCTCCAGAAAGAGCATATGGATTCGCGGACGCTCGACCGCGTTCTGCGGACGGCGCTGGAACGTAACACTCTGAAGGGTCTAACCGACCTCTTGCGCGATCCCCCCACGGGACTCTACATCCGCGAAGGCTTTCTTACCCTGGGATCGCGCTCGCTGGAAACCGCGCGGCGCAATGACGGTAAGCTCGTGCTGCTTTGCGCGCTGGTGGAGAATCTCCCTGCGTTGCGGACAAAATTTGGGCCCGCCAGCTCCAACCGCTGCATTTGTGAAGCCGGCGAAATTATTTCTGGGTGCTTCCGCCGGACCGATCTCATTGCGCGCCTCGGAGAAGGACAATTCGGGGTGCTGGCGGTTGACGCGATAGGGCCCAGCGCTCCCGTGCTTCGTCAGCGCTTGCAGAAGCGCCTGGCCATGAACAACCGGGTGCGCAGCCCATGGGGACGTCTGGAACTGCGCATCAGTATCGGGTTTTGGTGCGCTCCGGACGCCAGATCGTTTACTGAATTCCTCGACTCCGTGGAAACGGATCTGCGGCAGACACCAGCGGCGCCAGAGGCACCGAGCGCGCTTCGCGATGCCATTGCTTAGGGATGAAAAACATGAATCGGGCATGCAATTTCCGGCGAAAACTCGGCGCGGCGGGCATGACCGGGGGATGCAAATGAAGGCCAGAACGATGGAAGAAGTCCACGCGCCGCCTGACACCAAACCCCTTCGTGTGCTCATCGTCGAGCATTCGTTGTATGACGTTGAGTTGATGCTGGCAGAGTTGCGCCAAGCGGAGCTGCGTGTTGAGTGCACCTTGGTGCAAGACAAGAACCAATTTCATACCGCCATCGAGACGCAATCTTTCGATGCGATCTTGTCCGGCTACCGGCTGCCGAGCTGGACGGGACTCGACGTCCTGCGTGAGTTGCGCGAGAGCGGCAAAGACATTCCTCTTCTGCTGGTCACCGGCACGCTCGGCGAGGAAGCTGCGGTCGAGTGCATCAAGCAAGGTGCCAGCGAGTTCATTCTAAAAGAGAACTTGGCGCGGCTGCCGGGAGCACTAAAGCGAGCGGTCCAGGAAAGCGCCCTGCGCAGGGAGAACGCCCTGGCGCAGGCCGCACTTTCCAAGAGCGAAAGCAGGCTGCGCTGCATCATCGAAGCAGAACCACAGTGCGTGAAAATCGTCGACCGTGATGGGATCCTGCTGGAGATGAATCCGGCAGGGCTGCGCATGGTTGATGCGGAAAACTTGGAGCAGGTTGTGGGGAAACCTGTCTACCCGCTGCTCTGTTCGGAATACCGGCAGAAATTCAGGGACTTGGTAACGCATGTATGCCAGGGAGGCAGCGGCAGCCTTCAGTATGAAATCCAGGGACTAAAAGGGGTACGGCGCTTTCTGGAAACGCATTCCGCCCCGTTTCTCGATGGACATGGTGAGATCGTGGGCGCTCTTAGCGTCACGCAGGATATCACCGAGCGCAAGCGCACCGAGGAAGAGCTGCGCCTTTCGGAGGCGCGCAATTGCGACCTGGTGGAAAACTCCGTCTATGGCATCTCCCGCATATCGGAAGATGGAAAATTCCTGGATGCGAATCGCGCGCTCTTGAAGATTCTCGGATGCCTGTCCTTTGAGGATCTGCAAATCATGGATCTCGCGCGCGGCATTTTTCGCTTCCCGGAGCAACACGCCGAGCTGATGGCCCATTGCCACCAACATGGTCAGGTACATGGCGCCGAAGCGGAATGGCGGCGCAAAGACGGTGGCATCATCGCTGCCCGTTTGCATGTCCGGCGGCTTTCCATACCTAATCATCCTGACGCTCTCGAAGTCATTGTGGAAGACGTCACCGAGTTGCGAGCGCTCGAGCGGCAGTTACGCCAAGCGCAAAAATTTGAAGCTATCGGCCAGCTTGCCGGGGGAATCGCGCACGATTTCAACAACGTTGTCGGCGCCATTCTCGGCTGGGCCGAGCTGGGTTTCGAGCAGAGCAGTGGCGCCCCGCAGATTGCGGAGCGCTTCTCGCGCATCCGCGAACAAGCCGATCGCGCCGCGGCCCTCACGCGCGAACTCCTGGCCTTCGCCCGGCGGCAGGTTCTGCAGCCGCGCGCCGTGGATCTCAATACCGTCGCCAGTGGCCTGGTCACCTTCCTGGATCGCGTAATCGGTAAGGACATCGAACTTAAAGTCGTCACCGCGTCGCTCGATCCCGTCAAAGCCGACCCCACGCAGATCGAACAGGTGCTGATGAATCTTTGTCTTAACGCCCGGGACGCCATGCCCCAGGGCGGGCGCTTGGTCATCGAAACGGAAATGGTGCAGCTCGATGGCTCCTATTGCCACTTCTACCCCTATGTCGTGCCCGGCCCCTACGTCGTTCTTTCCGTCTCCGATACTGGAAAGGGCATGGACGCGGAAACTCGCGAGCGCATCTTCGAGCCGTTCTTCACCACCAAAGAGCTTGGCAAAGGCACCGGTATGGGGCTGGCCACGGTCTACGGGATCGTCAAGCAGCACGGTGGCTTCGTTCACGTCTACAGCGAGCTGGAACATGGCAGCCTGTTCCGCGTCTATCTGCCCAGCATGGAGGGAGCTGTCGCGGAAGTGGATTCGGCTCGAGCTCCTGTGCAGTCGCTGACCGAGCTGCGCGGTACGGAGACCATCCTCATCGCGGAAGACCATGAATCGATTCGCGAAATGTCGCGGCAGACGCTTGTCGGCCTCGGTTACCGCGTGCTTTCCGCCGGTGACGGCGAAGAGGCGCTGCGCCTTTGTGAACGCGAAAGGCCGGCGCTGGCTATTCTGGACGTCATAATGCCCAAGCTGAGCGGCCTCAAAGCGGCGGAAAAACTCGCCGTCCGTTTTGCAGACCTGCCGGTGCTGTTCACCAGCGGCTATTCAGCGGATTTCAACGGAGCTCCATCAGGAGCCTACCCCGCGCGGTACATGCAGAAACCCTACAGCCCGACAACCCTGGGTCGCCTGGTCCGCGAAATCCTGGACCACAAACAATCGGCCGCGCAGTCTGGATAGGCAGTCCAAATGTTTACCCCCGGGCTTTCCTTCTAGCCGCTCCTTTTATTATTGACACGTACTCTTCCTGGTGCTACAAAGCCCGAAAGACAAGCCCTTTGGTGGTAAGTCTCCTACCGCATCGCGGTATCGAAATGCGCGAGTGAGGCCGCAGCCTCGCCTGGCAGGGCAGGCTGTTGCGCCGCTGAAGGCTTTGTCGTGTAACACCCCACCCCACCCCGGGAGGCGAGAACCTCAAGTTTTCGCCTCCTTTTTTTTGCGGATTTTTCCCGTCGCGGCAAATCGGAAAAAATGAAAAGCGGAAATCGCAGGAGAGGGTAGACGGCCCCTGGCGTTTAGGGCCGGTCGGGGCTTTCCAGAGCTTCGTGTATCACAACGCCGCTAATTGTTCCGATGGTGACCGCCGAGACCAGTAGAAAATGGCTGCGCCCGGCCATGACCGGCATTTTCGTGCGGCTTTGCAGCGGCGCTGCTGCACAGGCCTTGTGGGAATGGTGGCGGTGGTAGTCCGTGTCCAGAGGAGAGATTCCGTTTTCGCCATATTCCCCTACCGTTACTTCCGGCGTAACGTGGTAGGACTTGGCCTCCTCAATGGCCCTGGTCTCAATTCCCGAGGTGACATCCACTTTGTCATGCTGGCTGGTAACCAGCACGCGGCAGGCGGACTCGTAGGTCACCTGGACTAAGACCGGGCGCCCTTCATGCGGCACGATGCGCACGTCCGACGCGTAAATCTCAAAATGTTCCGTCGTCACACCGAGCGAAGCGATGATGGTCCCGTGCCGGAGCTCCGCGACGCCGCCTTCCGCACTCGGATAAAACGCCGCGCTGGTGTCCTTCAACAATTCAAAGCGCGTCTGGCCGACTTGGATCATTACGTGGCCCGTGGAACTCGTCTGCAGTACCTCGCCCGGGTAGATGGAAGCTCCGGGAGTCACGAGGTTTGATTTCAGGTGTGTGCCGTCGGCATCCAGGACCACTCCCACGGCAGCCGTTTGCGCCGGATAGAGCGGCGCCACGGACACACTGAACGCCAATAGATACCCAAGCAAGATTCGCAGTGACCCACGCATTGCTGCCTCTTCCCGCAAAATCTCTATGTTTTAAGGATGTTGGAAGCGGGAGCCGAAGACAAGAAACACGTACCGGTACTGTGCTCAAGGTGCAAACCGGGGCCTGTGCATAACCCAATCGGACACATGCGCCGGGAATTCGGGTTGACCCTTTGGCGAGGGCGTTCCAAAGTGGAATTACGTTCAGCCTAGGAGGGTTCTCTTGCAACGTACCCTGAACCAAACGGCGAGACGCGATTCCCTGATGCAATTGCTGCTTGGCCTGGTTTTCGGCACTGCGCTGGGCGCCATCATGGCCCTCATTCTTCGCTTTGGCCGCTGACCTCCTGCGGGCGGCACACTCTGTGTCCTCCGCGCCATTTGCGTTAAATCCCTTGTCTTGTGGCACCGGCGTCTCTCGATCTCGGTTTATGTAGCGCCGGGGTTCATCCCCGGCATCTTCGCCTCTCGTGGCACAGCCACTCCCTTGTCCCGAGC
>JBGOTL010000082.1:0-16443 GCA_041476465.1 Candidatus Acidiferrum sp.
CCAACCACGCCCTACACCACCAACGCCAGTGGCTGCGGGCCCGCGTGGTCCAACTCGCTGTTCGAAGACAACGCCGAGTTCGGCCTCGGCATGCGCCTGGCCGCCGATCAACAGACCGCCTACGCGCGTCAACTGGCCGGAAAGATTGCCGATGCGATCGGCGGCGCGTTGGCCCGCGCCATTTTGGAAGCCGATCAGTCAAACGAAAGCGGCATCACGGCACAACGCGAGCGAGTCGCCGAGCTGAAACTCCGGCTGGCGGCGATGGATACGAACGACGCCCGCGATCTCCTGGTAGTCGCCGGGAGTCTTGTTCGCAAGAGCGTCTGGATCGTTGGCGGCGACGGCTGGGCCTACGACATCGGCTTTGGCGGACTGGATCATGTGCTCGCCAGCGGCGCAAATGTGAAGCTGCTGGTGCTGGACACGGAGGTGTACTCCAACACCGGTGGACAGATGTCCAAGGCGACGCCACGCGGTGCCGTGGCCAAGTTCGCCATGGGCGGGAAGCGCACGGGGAAGAAAGACCTCGCCATGGAGGCCATCAGCTACGGCAACGTCTATGTAGCCCGTGTAGCCATGGGCGGGGGCGACACGCATACCGTCAAGGCCTTCCTCGAAGCTGAAGCCTACAACGGCCCAGCGCTGATCATTGCGTACAGCCACTGCATCGCACACGGTTATGACATGGTCTTCGGAATGAACCAGCAGAAAGCCGCCGTGCTCTCCGGTTACTGGCCGTTGATGCGCTATAACCCTGCGTTGAACCTCGAAGGGAAGAACCCGTTCCAGCTCGACTCCAAACCGCCGAGCATGCCTCTCAGGGACTACATCTATCAGGAAGCGCGCTACACCATCCTTACCCGCAGCAATCCCGAAGTGGCCGCGCAACTCCTTCGCGAGGCCCAGGAGGATGTCCAGCGCCGCTGGCGTGTGTATGAGAGCCGCGCCAACATGCCGGGTAACGATGCGGGCAACGGCAAACGTCTCGAAGACATTTCCCAAAAGCCCGAGTCGATCGCGGCCGGAAAGACGGACGGAGGCCTGGAATGATCGACCTCAGCACGCAGTACATGAGCCTGGCGCTAAAGAACCCGCTCATTGCTTCCGCGTCTCCGCTTACGGAATCGGTGGACAATCTCCGCCACCTGGAAGACTCCGGCATCGCCGCCGTGGTCCTGCCCTCTCTTTTCGAAGAGCAGCTCTTGCTCGAGAGCGCCCTAATGGACCAAGACCTCTCTCGCGGCGCCGATGAATTCGCCGAGGCCGTCAGCTATCTCCCCAATCTCGAGTCCTACAACACTGGCCCGGAAGGCTACCTGGGGCTGATTCATCGCGCAAAACAGGCCGTCGCCATTCCGGTGATCGCCAGTTTGAACGGCACCACGCCCGGCGGCTGGGTTCGCTACGCCCACGAAATGGAGCAGGCCGGCGCAGACGCCATCGAGCTCAACCTCTACTCGATGGAAACCGACCCGCACAAAAGCAGCGACGCCGTTGAGGACCGTTATTGCGAACTCGTTCAGCAGGTAAAAGCCGGATTGCAAATTCCCGTTGCGGTCAAGTTGTCGCCATTCTTCAGTTCCATGGTCCACGCGGCCAGGCGCTTCGATAGCGCAGGCGCCGACGCTCTCGTGCTGTTCAACCGCTTTTACCAAGCCGATTTCGATATTGAAAACCTCGAGCCCGCGCCGCATCTAGTCCTCAGCGATCCCAGCGAGCTTCCATTGCGCCTGCATTGGGTCGCGATTCTCTACGGCTCCGTTCGGCCCAGCCTGGCGATCACCGGCGGCGTCCATCGCGCAGAGGACGTTGTGAAGTGCATGATGGCTGGGGCGCAAGTTGCCATGATGACTTCCGCGCTGCTGCAAAACGGCGTTCGCTACCCGCACCGCATCCTGGAGGATCTCGCCCGCTGGATGAGCGAGCACGAGTATGAATCGATTCAACAGATGCGCGGAAGCATGAGTTACCGCGCAGCCCCCAATCCCGGGGTCTTCGAGCGCAGCAACTACATGAAGATGCTCAGTTCCTACGCGCTGCGCATCCGATGAACTTGAA
Organism: Candidatus Acidiferrum sp.; assembly: GCA_041476465.1. Classification (GTDB taxonomy): domain Bacteria; phylum Acidobacteriota; class Terriglobia; order Acidiferrales; family UBA7541; genus Acidiferrum. The sequence goes on from JBGOTL010000082.1 coordinate 2,062, forward strand.
AAAGTGCGGCCGCTGACGCTCCTCGGGAAAGGAATCCTCAACAACTGGCGGGTGGCCCGGGCTCTTTCTAATTCTTTCCTCTTGACTGTGTTCATCGATGAGAGAATACCACTATTGCAATACACCGCGACGTAAAGAAACGAGGGTGGCGGGTGGCCAACTGAATTGCCTCCTAGTTCTTTCTTGACGAAAGCGCACAATGAGAGGATACCACTGTTGTAATTCACCGCGAAGTGAAGAGAAGAGGGTGCCCTACCCTTTCGGTTTACAGAAAGGGTGGGAGATTCTTCTTTCCGATACCGAGGAAGCGGGAGTGTCCTCATGGGGTGAGGAACTATGCTTTGAATGTGTGGCGCACTCAAAAGAAGAGTGGAAAACTGAACCTTTTCATACGTGACGGCAAAGCGGTCAACATGCACTCGAATCCAGTGAAGCGGGGGCTGGTGAACCATCCGAAGGATTGGTCCTGGAGTAGCTGGGTGTCCTATGAAAAAGGTGAAAGCGAACTGATCCGTATCGATCCGGTTGGATAAACGCGCCGACTCGAAGCGGAACACAAACAGGGAAGCTTAGGAGAAAGGCCCCACCCTTTTCCCGCAGAACCATCCGGGACACAGAAGCGTGCAAAAACCGAAAGGGTAGGGCACCCTCATGACTAAACGTCGTGCCCGACTCGACTGTTCCTGCCCACAAAGTTGGCCGCTAGAGCAAGAACTAGAAACAATCAGGAAACGCCGGCCTGCCCGCCGATCTGTAACGGATTGAAAAGCGAGGAAAAAGCTCCGCCCTCAAAACCCGAGGACGGGGCACCCAACAACCTTGGCCAGGAGCCATGACCAGGCCACCTGTCCCACTCGTCAACTGGAACATGAAACCAATATGCCGGGCTTCCCGACCCCGACAGGACTCGGGGTAAACGCCAACCGTCCCCGACAGGAGTCGGGGCAGGCGGGATTCCCACAAGTCGGGGCAAAGCCCGGCGCTACAGAAGGACCTCGACAGAGTATGGGCTTTGATGTAGTGGCCGGTCTTCAGACCGGTCCGTCGTGTCTCAAAATCACAGGTCTTAAGACCCGCCAGTACAAGAAGGGAGGAGCGACAAACTGGGAGTCAGGAGCTGAGATCGAGGGGAGGCTTGATGTAGGCGGCGCCGTGGCGAAACAGGCCCGCGGAGGGGATGGCTTGCGAGAAGACGATGCGGATGGGGACGAAGATGGCTCCGGCTCCGGGAGTGAAGGGAACGGCGACTTCCACGCGGGTGCCTTCAGGATATTGATTGCGGCTGCGGAAACTGATGCCGCCTTTGGAGAGATCCTCGCAGACGGCGACTTCTTCCTGAAAACCGCGGCGGCGAATGCAGGCGAGCACGCGTGCTCTAACGCGGGTACGGTTGCGCCGGGGGATGACGCGCTCTTCGACGGCGGAGCGTGAGGGGAGACTCTCCATGAATTTTGGCTCGGGCTGGGCTTCGATCCAGATGGAAGGGGAATCGCAATAGCGGCAGAGGCGCGCAACGCACTTGCGAATTTCGAAGGACTTCAGTTCGAGCTCATTGAGGTAGACCACTTCGCGGCGCTGGCAGAAACTGCATTCCATGAGCAGCCGCGCGAGGGCTTCCTCGCCGTGTTGCGGGGCGGGGAAGTCGATATCCCAAAAGTCGGCGCGGGGATCGAGAATCGCAATGGCGTAGAGGAATCCGTCGGGCTCGTGGTCGATTTCCGCCACAACACGCGCGCGAGCTGATTTCGTTTGATCGCCTTCGCCTTGACGGCGGAGGGTGAGTTCCTGGCCGGAGAGAAGCTTTTCCGGCAAGCGGATTACGCCGCCGTTGCGGCTGACCAGGAGCGTTTGCGCGGTGTGTTTTAACACGATTCCGCTGCTGGTGAACCAGGATGCCTCGACGGGCATGCGGAAGTTCACGCGATCGCTCTGGCGATTTCCATCAGAAGGCATGGTGTCGTTCACTCGGGACAAAAAGGTACCAACAAAGATTAGCATGCCCCCAGGAGCATCCCTGACTGGTGGTGAGGCGCTTTGTCGTTCCCACTAATAACAGGGTGTCCCCATGATGACGGAGGATCGCGAAGGAATTGTGTTACCTTTTCGGTACCATGCGCGCGGGATGAAGTTTCCTCAGACCCGGGATTTCGGCACAATCTATTGGTAGGGCTAATCGCAGGGGAACGTCTTTCCGGACAGGACTGGACAGACCCATATCTTTCGGTCAATCTCCATGGTGAGCAACGTAATTCCTATGCCCGAGCGTAGCGCAGCAGGCAAGTCGAAGGCTTCCGGAGCCCGTGACCGGCGTTACACCATTCGACACCCGTTTGCCGCGAATGCAGAGCTGGTCGATCTGGAATCGGGGAATCGCGCGGACGGCGTGACCTCGGATATTTCTTTGGGCGGATGTTTTGTGTGCACCAGCAAGCCATTGCCGATCAGCGCCCGGGCGCGGGTGAAACTGGAACGCAAAGGGGAAACCCTCGAAGCACTGGTGGTGGTAAGAATCGTGAAGCCCCGCATCGGGATGGGCATCGAATTCATCGATATCGAAGCCCCGTACAACAAGATGCTCGCCAAATGGATTGAAGAGCAGCGCCGCGACCGCTAAGGACTGCGTCAGGCCGGCAGCACACGCCGGCGGTGTTTTTTCCTTGTTTCCTTCCAGAACATTTTAATCCGTGAGCACTTGATCGAGTAACTGTCCCACGGCGCGTTGCGCCTCCAGGATGGAATAGCGGTGGTCCATGGCGCCGGCGAGATCGCTGTTTGCAAAAGCGATGCGCCCGAAGGGAGCGCTGCGCAAAACTTCGCGAGGCGCGGGTTGCCCGTCTTTTCCAAAGAAAAAGCCGGGTTGCGCGCTGAGGTAGGCGTGGCCCCAGCGATTGAGGATGATCCCGGCGATATCTCGCCGCGCATCGAATCCAGAGGCTGCAAACATTTCCGTGAATTGTTCACGGATGCGGTGTTCGTAGTCTAAAAACGATGTTGCAAGCATCTCGCGCCGCCCGCGGTGCCCTTGTTCCTCCGTGGAGTCTCCTGGATAGGAATAGAGAACCTTCAAGGTGAGCACGATCGGAGAATCCGGGCCGATGGTTGCATTGTCGATGCCGGTGGTGGCAAGTTTGCGAACCGCCATGTAATTGCCGAGGCCGCCGAACCAGCGGCATCCGGTCATCCCCATTTTGTAGAGGAAACGCCAGTTGCGGACGGCCACATTAGCCATCATGCAAGGGGAACGATAGAACTGCGCGTAGGCACTGCTTTGCGCGGCGGGCAGACCCTTGACGATGTGTTTGGAAGTCCAGCTACCGCCGGCCATGACCGCTGACTTGGCTTTTACGCGGTAGATTTTGCCGTCCTTGGCGTACGCGATGGTGAGGAAAGCAGCCTTGTCCGGATTACCATCGTGTTGCACGGAAACGGCGGTGGCGGAGAGGCGAATGCGCGCGGGCGAGCCGGGCGCATCGAGCGCGGAAAAATTCACGGCGTTGCGGGAAACGGCTTCGATTTCCTGAGTGCCGGCGATGGACGCGGGAATCAGCGCTTTGGCGATCAGGCGTGCAATCATGGCGTTTCCGCCGGGAAACATCTGGTCGCCCTCGCCTGCCGCGTCCTCCATGGGATGAAGCAGTTCAAAGGCGTAATCGTTGTAGGCCGATAAGGCATCAGGACCAAGACCAGAGCCGCCGCCTTCCACGGGAGAGAGGAACGTTCGAACCGTCTCATGGCTGAGTCCGAAGCGTTCCATGTAGTGTTGCTCCAGGGTGATGGAATCGAGGCGCCGCGAGATGGCGTCGCCTTCGTACTTGGGATGTTCGAATGGTTTTTCCCGCAGTGGTTTTCCAGTAAGCCAGCGCAGCCATTCCTCTCGAGCGGCAGCGGAAATGGGCGCGTCTTCCAGTTTTTTTCTTACCGGATCGAGAAGCCAGAGGCCTTGCTTCTGGCCAAAGTGTGCGCCAAACCAAAAGCCATACTGGCCCTGGTCCATGCCCACGGATTCATAGGGCGTTCGGGCGAGAGGCATCTCGGGCTGCGGCCCGGCCCATTTTTGGTACGTGAGTCTGGGAGTTTTCAATCCGATCGATTCATAGAAACGAGCGATAAAGCTGTGTGGATAAGGAATCTGGAAAATCGCGGAGCCTTGATGTGCGATGAGCCGCTTGCCGTCGACGAGGAATTCATTTTGTTTGGCTTCGCCGCCGAAGATCGGATGATTTTCGAGGATCAGGCAAGTGTGTCCTGGTCCAGCCTGGCGCTGAAAAAAGAGCGCAGCGGCAAGCCCGCTGATGCCGCCGCCGACGATCACGCAGTCATAGGTTTCGCCAGTGTCGATGGTGTTTGCTGGAAGCGGATCAAAGGCAGCGTCGCGAATCTGGTGTCCGGTTTGCAGCACTTCGAGAGTGTTGCCGTTGGAGTAGCGGTAATCGCCGACACCACCGTAACCGGTCCAGTCGTCTTTTTCTTGCGGAGCGGAAGAGCGGCCGGCGAGGGCCAGAAGTTGCAACGGGTTGAGCGGCTGCAGCAGGAGCGCGCCCGAACCAAGAAGTGTGGAGCCGAGAAAATCGCGCCGGGTAATGGACGCATCCATGCCGAGCGAGGTTTCTCCGGCGGGACGAGATTTAGAATCGGGCATGGATTGGCCTCGTTCCGTTATGGCCGCGTATCGAGGGGGTGGCGGCTCTTTTCGTAGAACTCGTTCTGGATCTTGAGGCTGGCATCGTCTGCCTTCGCCGCGCGAATGGCTTCGACGACGGTGGCGATCCACCCCGACATGTTCCACTCGCCGAGTTCCTTGGTTGCGACCGAGCCATCGCCGGAGTAGTGATTCGGAAAGCGCGCGTACCACCAGATTCCGGTGTAGAGATATTCCGGGAGGTTCTGGCGCTTCTGATCGGCGCCGGACTCCGTCGCGGCGCGATCGAGGTGCACCAGGCCGGGATGCGAGACCAGGGTGTTGGATGTTTCGTTTTCGCCAGCATGGTAATCAATGCCGGTGGATTTCTTTTGCGGGCCGCCGGGACGGCTGCGCTCGCCGTCGAGAACGTACACCACATAATCGTGCTGGCGGTCCAGCTGCGCCTGGCCAAAAAAAGGAAGCAGGTGTTCATTGCCGCCATGGCCGTTGACGATGATGACCTTCTTACACCCATTACGCGCCATCTCGTCGGTGGTCTCCTGCAGAAGACGAAGCTGCAGCTCCATGCTATAAGCCACGGTTCCCGGTTCGTGCTTGGCTTCAAAGATTTGACCGAAGTAGTATTCCGGAAACACCACGGCAAACTCTTGCTCCGCTGCATGCAGCGATGCATAGCGCACGTTCAATAGATCGGTTCCCAGAGGCAGGTGCGGCCCATGTTTTTCCAGGATGCCGAAGGGGAGCAGGCAAGTGCCCTTAGCCTGCTGAATCGCAGCTCGAAAATCCGCGGCGGTCAGCTCTTCCCACTTTGTGGAGAGTTTCGTTTGCGCTCCGGCCGGAAAAATTGTGAAGACCATGAGCAAAAAAGTAAAGACAAATCCACGCCGCATAAGGAATCCTCCTGAGTGCGGGCATTCTAACGCCACGGAAGCAAAAAGACATCATTAAAACGATTCGCTAGAGCAACCAAGCAGAGATAGCCTCCCGGCGCTAGAAGTTTATAAGTTCATAACTCGAACTGACACTGATCGCCGGGCGCAGGGTTTTATATACCGGACACTTCTCCATGTAGACCCTGTGCACTCGCTCGACCGTCTCGCGCACTTCCTCCAGAGCTTTGAGGAGCAATTTGACGTGAACACGCCGGATTACAAGCACTCCTGCCTCTAACTCAATTTCACCTGTGACCTCAGCTACCAGGCGACCATCGCTGGCGATGATCTTGCGCGCTTCCAGCGCGCCGCCGAATGTGTCCATCATTCAACCACCGAGCGCCGCAACTACGTAATCCAAAGTGGCGGCATGCGATTCTTGAATGCTTTCAGGGGCCACCCGATAGTGCTCGGCAATGGCGCCATGGGCGCTGAAGAAGACTGGCTGTGCTTCTCCAGGAAGATAGGCCACTCGCAGAGGCCCTGCTCTTCTTTCAATGCGAACGTTGGAAACATATACGGCATCTGACATATGGTTTTCCTTTCCTTAAACGATCCCGCGTCTCACAAGTTGAGCACCCGCTTGGATTAGCTCCTTATATAGATCGGGGTCCGTCGCTCCCTCCGTCCCCAGCAGAAGAATTCTACTTTCCGGGGTCAGTCCCAATAGTCGACGAGCTTCCTCGTCTTTCACTACGTGCAGCAGGCATGCAAGACCGGCAATGGCAGATTCGCCGGCAACCACTCGAGGGTCGCCATACGGGGAAAATGCCAGCAGGCGCATGCAATGCGGCACAACGGAATCGGGAACTGTCATGAAGAATTGCGCTCCCAGAGATAGAACACGCCACGCGACCGGCGAAACACGGCCGCAGTCTAATCCGGCCATGATGGTATGAATTTTCCCGCGGGCAGGTGTAGGCTTTCCCGCCACCGCACTGGCGAAAAGACATGCAGCACCTGAAGGTTCGACCACGATCACTTTTGGACTCCGCACTCCCCACAGATTGAAAAAGCCTGCACAAACAGCGGCCGCCAAGCCGCCCACCCCTCCCTGGACAAAGACATGCGTCGGTGGCGGTGCCGGCCCCATCTGCGCTCTGATTTCGGCAGTCATAACCGTGTAGCCCTGCATCACGATTGTCGGAATCTCCTCGTACTCCTCCCAGGAGGTGTCGGACACCACCAACCAGCCCTTGCGTTTAGCCTCATCGTTGCACCGGCGGACCGTTGTGTCGTATCCCGCCGTGCATCGCATCACTTTGGCACCGTACTTTTCAATGGCGAGTTGCCGGTTCCGGCTACACTGGCGTGGAACGTAGACGATGCAGGGACAATGAAACTGACTGGCGCCCCACGCCACAGATCGGCCGTGATTGCCATCAGTGGCAGTAGTGACAGTAATCTCTTTGGTAATTGCCTTGAAAGCGCCTTTTCGCAATGCATCTGAAGTGGGCACTGTGCCGGATAGCTCAGCGATCTTCTTCTGAAGCAGGCGGAACAGCGCATAGGCTCCGCCCAGCGCCTTGAAGCTTCCCAAGCCGAAACGATGAGCTTCGTCTTTGTACCAGACCTGGGCCAGATTATTGGCTCGCGCCAGTCCAGAGAGCGATACCAGGGGTGTTTGCTTGTAATTTGGCCAGGATGAGATCTCCTCCCGTGCAGCCTCACATGCTGTGGGCAAGAAGGCAGAACTTGCTTTGAAAGTGCCTTGCTGCGCGAGCGCATTGGTGATCAATTGGTAATGGTCTTTCACGTCGATAGAGTCGCAAGTGTCACTATTGCTGCGGCAGTTCATGGCGCAGCTTTTCCAGGCTGTTAACCGTCACATCGGGTGAAAATTCCCAGGGATCGAAGATGCGGCTGGGATTTCGCTGTAGCCATGCAGCTTTCAATCCGTAGGATTTTGCACCAATCACGTCCCAAGGATTGCTCGATATGAGCCAGAGCGTCTCTTTGGGTCTCTTCACACTCTGTACCAAGTGCTCGTATACGGCAGGATTCGGCTTAAAGGTCTGGATCGTATCCGCACTTACGATCGCTTCAAAGTATTGGATGAGCGCAGCGTGGGTTAACAGAGCGCGCACCGATTTCTCGGTTCCATTGGTCAGCGCCACCAGTGTGTAGCCAGCATCTCTAAGCGACTCGAGTGCAATCTTGACGTCGGGGAATGCGGGCAGGTGAAGATACGAATTCAGCAAAGCGCGCTTGTCATCGTCATCGAGAGGAACACCCAACCGGGCGCTGACATAGGTGAGCGCCTGCGCAGTGCAGACGTCAAAATTCACATACTTGCGCATCAGGGCGCGCCGGAATGAAAATTCGATCTGCTTCTCCCGCCACAGTTGCGTAGCTTCCTTTGCTTCTGCACCAAATGCTTTTTCCAGATGTTCGGCCATTCCCTCAGGGTCGATCACGGTTCCGTAGATGTCGAACGCAATGACTCGCGGCTCCGGAAGCTTTCCGGATTGCACAGAAGACGTTAAGCTCGGATGCATAGACCTGCCATCTTTCTCCGTAGAGGCCGATACCAATCGTGGAAGAGCCGTAAGCCTGAAGCTTAAGGCTGAGCAAAGTGACAGAAACGCGCGACGATCGAGCAAATGTCTATTCCCCCGAGTTTCAATTCTCTTGCGCGATGGCGCAGCGCCGGTTGTCACTCCTCAGTGGTTCCACCCAGCATTCGGCTTCACGCCCGTCGTTTTCCACGTCCGCAGTTGCGTGAATCCCCGCCCGATCTCCTCGGGGGTGATCGAGCAATGTCCATCGCGCTTTACGTACTGCTGCACGAACAGATCGCCCTTCCCGGCGCTTCGCGTAAGCAGCGCGTACTCCCGTGGCACCCAAGACGGCACCACCGGGTCATAGGTCGTGTGGAGCGCCAGTAGCGGACGCTCCAGCCGTCCCGTGGGCGTGTAGTACTTCTGCAAGTACGCCAGCGCCCCCGGATCGGCGGTATATCGCTTCACGCCGTCGTTTACCGCGTTGTCGTTGCCTGCGTCGAAGTAAATGGTATTGCGATTGTCAAAGGGATTTCCGCCGCTGCGCTGCTCCAGGCTCATCGCCATGTGGGTAGCGAACACCTGAGCTTCCGCCAGGTCTGCGTTGCTGCGAATCCCGCTGTAGCGCCTGAGAAGCAGCGCTTCGCTGGGATGCGCATTCAACAGCTTCAGAACCTCCTTTATCCTAGCGTCCGTCTCCCGGTAGTCAGCTGGAACTTTGTCCAGTGAAGGCAGCACCTGCGGAAAGTAGTAGTCGAAGACCACCCGTCGATCGAGTGCTATGCGCTCTACAAACCAGGGCGTGGGCGCCAGTGGTCCGCACAAGGCCAGCCCGGCATCGTAAGTCGCGGGGAATTGCTCCACCAGCATCATAGTCAGGAACCCGCCCATGGAGGCACCCATGATATACGTCTCTTTCGGTGGGCCGTACTTCTCCCCAACATACTTGCGCAGCGTTTCGATATCGGTCACCGCCTGCTCCACTGCCCAGCCGGCCGCGGAATAGCCTGACGCCGCTACCGCGTATCCCTGCTTCAGAAGGACATCGAAGATTGGCTGGACATCCTTCTCGTCCGGGAGTTCCGCATCGTCGCGGTACCCGTGACAATACATCACCAACCCATGATTCCAGTTCTCGGGGATTTCGATCTTGAACCTCGCTCCGCCGATCTCCCCAGTCTCTACTCGGAAGGAGACCTTCGGAACTTCCTCTTTCCTGCTGTTCTTCGCATTCTGCGTCCAGCCCGGGGCTGTCAGCAGCAGTAGAGCTACCCAGAGTCGCCTCATCACGGTTTCTTTCTTGACCTCGAAAACGGCACCCACGGTAAACGCATCTTGCCTTCTTGCGGCTTCGATTTCATGCGCATGCCCGACATGTCCATGGGTGGTTGCATCGCACGGGCTTTACGAATTCGCAGCCACGAAGGTGTCAACAGCTATCTCGTAATGACGGACTTGAGGGTCGTAGGAGATAAGGAGCGGGGCCATATCCGGAGGGACAACAGCAGCGTCGCGATCAGGCGATGCAAAGGCGTCAATGGCGGCAAACGATTTCCAAAATGTGATCACGAAAATTTCGACATTTTCATCCACGACGCGAGTGAAGACCTGCGCCCCGATAAAGCCTGTGACCGCCCGCAGCCTCGGCAAATTCTTTTCGACGTAATGCTTGCGATAAATATCGAAGTTCTGCCGCGTTGTTCGGGTATACCATGTGCGTGCGACCATCTTAACGGGCTCCTTGGGGTGTTCGCGGGCAGATGCTCTTCACGGAACGGGGCGGCGTGCGATGGGTACTAACAGCAGCACGAACAACCCGATGTCATGAAGATCCGCTTTATGTGCGGGCGACTGGTTGAATCGCCCAGAACTGGAGCTGCATCTATGGGAACAGCCCTATTCATGCACCAGCCTACAGGTTGTTTAGGCCTTGTGGAATAGCAACCCATCTGTTTTTTTACGAGTTGACATGGAACTTAGGTGCCGTTGAGGGGGACCAAACGATGAATTCAAAGTCGGCGCCCGATCACATTGACTGGAAGATCCTGGAATTGCTGCAGCACAACGCCCGGCTTTCCAACACCGAGGTTGGAAAACTCGTGGGCCTTTCTCAGCCAGCAGTGACATCGAGGATCCAGAAGCTGGAGGACGCCGGTGTGATTGAAGGCTACACCGCTCGAGTGAATCCCAGGCGTTTAGGACGAGAGATCAGTGCCTTCATTCGTCTGAAGACAACCCATGCCAATATCCAGCACTGCCTCAAGGCGTTTGAGCGAATTCCACACATACTCGAAGTCTATCGGATCACGGGCGAGGATTGTTTTGTGGTAAAGGCGGCATTCCAGAAAATGTCACAGCTGGAGAGCACAATTGATGCGTTGGGCAAGTTCGGGGCGGTGACCACCACCATGATGCTGGCCTCCTATCCGCCAAGGCCTCTGACGGAGACCGGCATGAGCCTCGACCATGGCCTCAAAGATGATGTCGGACTTTCACGGCGTTGCTAGCGGGGTTGTGCGCAATTCATTTTCAAGCTCCTGTCCCTGTTGTACCACCTTTAGGAGCAGCTCTTCAGATCGACGTTTCGCACCTTTGAAACTGACGGACAGTGCGCACAACTCCAAGTCTCTCTCTCGCAGAAATAAGTTGCTAGGGCTGGCACCATCCAGGGCAGCCCTTCAAAACCGGCCAGTGCCGGACTCAAGACTCCAAAACTGACCACTCAGGCCAACTTCTTCAAAAATCTGTTTTGCCTCTACGGCAGTCCATTTCTTCCAATTCTTGTCGGCATGCTTTCCATACCACTTGCGCGCAAGCTTGGCGACCACTCCAACTGGAACGGCCATTCCGCGGGGCAACCCATGACGTCGAGACCATAAGTCGACATCGGCTTCGGTTCTGAAAGGGAGGAGGGTCGCGCAGAAGTGGCGGACGTCCACCCATGCCTCTCGAGGTGGCAACGCCATGTGAACCAAGATATCGCTCCGGATCGGATTCCCCTCTTGGACCTCAAGATCTAAGTCTTCGAGCTCGCCCCCGAGCCGTGAATGAATCGTGACCGTGCCACCTACCAGCACCGCGACACCCAGCGCACACCACATGCATGGTGCCCACCAGCCTCCTCTTCCTTTCTGAACCCAGGTTGCAGTTGGGGTCAATGAAAAAGGATGGATAATCGATGGACGGCACGACTGCGGATGGAAAACGATTCCATGATTATCTTCGAGACGCCTAAGGGAAGCTTCCAGATCGGCAGGGGAAAGTCTGAATAGCCGGCCAAGTTCCTCAGCCGACGGAGCTGCACCCGCAACTATGACCCTATCGATGATGGCGTGATGAATCAGGCCGTCGATTTCACGGTGCTCAGCCATTGCGAACCTCCTTCGTATGAATGATCTGCGCTTCTTTTGCCCCCATCCTTCGCAGGGATCCTATTTGCGAGTTTGCCATTCTGTAACGATCCTTTCGTTGGTCAATCATGGCGTGAGCCCTCATTGATTCTCCTTAGTTCGAGAGTACGGGATCGGCGCACTCTGTGGAATGTCAAATCATTTGATTTGTTGGCAATCTACCTTTGAATTCAAAGCCGGCCGCGCGGGGCCTCATGATACAAATATCGGTTATGGAAAGTTACACGGAGGCACTCCTGCTGGGCGAATGCGGAGAATCAGGTTGCTGAGCGTGACGTTGTCATATCGACACTTCGCCAACTGTAGTGATATAAATACAGAAGCGCCGTGAGCGGATCCCGATTCGCGACAGCGGCTGCGGGAATACGAAGTTGACGGCAAGGAGCAAGGACAGAACATGAAAGTACCCACCACCGATACCCTGACAGAAATTACTTTGGATCCCAAGGACTGGACCGGTCTGCGAACTCTGGGCCACCGCATGGTGGATGAAATGTTCGCATTCCTGGAAGGTATCCGGGAGCGCCCAGCCTGGCAGCGCGTTCCCGACGAGGTTCGGGCGCGCCTTTCCGTGCCGCTTCCGTTGGAGCCCCAGGGAGCGGAGTCCGCGTACCGCGACTTCAAGGAGAACGTGCTTCCTTATCCTCTCGGCCTGCACCCGCGTTTTTGGGCTTGGGTCCATGGGACAGGCAGTCCCGGAGGCATGCTGGCGGAGATGCTTGTCGGAGCCATGAACACCAGTCCCCATGGGGGTGAGCACTCCGCTATTTATGTCGAGCAGCAAGTGCTGTCGTGGATGAAGGAAGCCCTGGGCTATCCCGCCGAAGCCAGTGGTCTGCTAGTCAGCGGTGGTTCCATGGCAAATTTTATTGGTCTGGCGGTCGCGCGCAACGCCAAGGCTGGATGGGACATCAAGAAGGAAGGTCTGTGTGGCGATCACGCTCCCTTGGTTCTGTATTGCTCTCAGCAGACACACAGCAGCGTGCACAAATCGGTGGAAGCCCTGGGCTTGGGCAGCCAGGCCTTGCGCTATATCGAGGTTGACAGCAATTTCCGCATCCGTATGGATGCCCTGCGGGAAGCGGTTGCAGCCGACCGGCAAGCCGGGAAAACACCGATCTGCGTCATCGGAAATGCCGGCACGGTGAACACGGGTGCAATCGACGATCTGTCGGCCCTGGCCGCCTTCTGCCGCGCCGAGGACTTGTGGTTTCACGTGGATGGCGCCTTCGGAGCTATCGCCGCAATCTCCCCTGCGTTACGCCCGTTACTGCGCGGTATGGAGCAAGCTGACTCGCTGGCCTTCGACCTGCATAAGTGGATGTACATGCCCTACGACGTGGCTTGCGCCCTGGTGCGGTGGCCGGAAAAACATCGCAACACATTCAGCCACCAAGCCGCTTACCTGGATTCTCAGGACAGAGGTCTGTCGGCTGGCCCCATCTGGTTCAGCCAATACGGGATGGACCTCTCGCGGGGATTTCGCGCCTTGAAGGTGTGGTTCTGTTTGAAAGAGCACGGCCTTAAGACCTATCGGGCCCTGGTGGAGCAGAACGTCGCGCAGGCCCAGTATTTGGGAGAATTGATCCATGCCGATCCTCGTCTCGAACTGCTTGCGCCTATCCCTTTGAACGTCGTATGTTTCCGCTTCCAGGCGGGAAGCAGAGACGAACCACAACTGAACGCGATCAACAAAGAAATTCTCCTGCGCTTGCAAGAATCGGGAGTGGCAGCGCCGTCCTCCACTCTGATAGCCGGCCGATTCGCTATCCGCGTCGCCAACGCCAATAATCGTACACGGCGCGCAGACTTCGAGATCTTGGTGCGCGAAGTCGTTCGCTTCGGCGAAGAAATCGTGTGTGAGGGTTGAGACCGTGACCCAGGAAGCGAATTTCATGAAGGAGTGAGGTGCGAACGAAGGCGCATGCTAACCGAGCTTGAGGACAAGTGCAAGCACATCGTTCCCACCTCTGCGAAGCTGAAGGCGTCGCCAGAAAAGCGAGCCACGCGATCCCTATTGAGAATTGAATACAAAACCTCGTCGCCTCTTTAAAGGCAAATTGCCGCGAATTCGTTGACAGGATTGCGTGTCAGGTTCTCGCTCTGGAGGCAGACGCTTTAGAGTTCGAGCGTGCCGTGAAGGTACAAGCGTGCCCTGCCGACGACCTTCACGCGATCGCCATCGATTGTGCACTGCGCAGATCCACCGCGGGCGCTGAGTTGTTGCGTACGAAACGTGTCCTTGCCCAGCCGCCCCGCCCAATATGGAGCCAGGATGCAGTGTATCGAGCCGGTCGCGGGGTCCTCATCAATGCCCACCGACGGTAGAAACATTCGGCAAACATAATCCACGTCACCCTCGCCGGCAGCGCTAACAATCGTTCCGCGCCCGGCGTCCAGTTTGGCCAGAGCGGCAATATCGGGCGCGAGCGCACGCACTTGCTCAGCCTGGTCCACCACCACGAGGTAATCGCGCGATTTCATCACTAGCGCCGCCGCTTTCAAGCCTAGGGCTGGCAGGAGGCCGACTGGCGTCTCACATGGTTGGGGTGGCCTGGCGGGAAAGTCCATTTCAAAGCTGTCTTGGTCCTGAGCGACGGTCAACATGCCGCTGCGGGTGTGGAAGCGAACCGGCCACACGTTGTGCTTCCGCAGCGCGAGCACATAGGCGGATGCCAAGGTCGCGTGCCCGCACAGGTCGTCCTCGACTGTGGGTGTAAACCAGCGCAAGTCGAAATCACCATCAGCGCGAGGAACAACAAAAGCGGTCTCGCTGTGCCGGTTCTCAGCCGCAATGCTCTGCATGATGCTATCCGCGAGAAAAGTGGAAAGGATGCAGATCCCCGCCGGGTTCCCGGCAAAGAGCTCACCCGTGAATACATCAACCTGGTAGTACG
>JBGOTL010000083.1:0-16414 GCA_041476465.1 Candidatus Acidiferrum sp.
ATAGCCGCTTGATACGTATTTGAGCGTTTCCAACTCTACGTGTTTGATGCTTGATCCCGAAGTTTTTACTCGGTTACCCGCGCTGGCAATGACCACTTCGCGCCTGCCCACAAGGCGTGTGATGACCGCGCCAATGGGATAGTCGCCCCGGTCACCGGCGCGTTGGGCCTCCGAGACAGCCAGCTCCATGAACTTCTTTCGCGGTTTGTAGGAAGCAGGGATCATGTAGATAGATTATATCCGTTTGTCGCGAGTGTTTCTCAGGATAGCCGCACCTGTCCGGTTTGCGCGTTAGACGTCCAAGTGGGCGAGCCGAACATCTTCCCCTGCTACTTGAGAAGGTAACTGTGTTTGAAAACTAGTCCGCCGGAACGTGTCTATTTAGGAGTGTTTTGGAATTCAAGGTACGTACCACCGCAGCTTCCAGCACCCGCATCTCTGTGTGACAACAAGAGCATATCCCCCTTAGCAGTGTCACTCAGCCGGACTAGTTGGTCGCTAGACTCAAAGCCGCGGCCACCGTGCGCTGTTCCACCTTCAATATGGAGAACGTAGATTCCGCTCGGTATCGAGCCGAATGAGAAATGGCCGTCACTGTCTGATAGGGTGCTATAGACTGCGCCAGAGAGGGGGTCCTGCAATTTTAGTTTTGCTTCGCTGACTGGGGTATCAACGCGATGTAGCTGATTCCATATAGGGGTCCCACCTTGATCCGGCTGAGAATCAATCAACCTTCCTGCGACCTGACGAGTCGCTGGCGCCAAGTCGCCCCACTCATAGCTCACCTTTTTCTTGGCCTTTCTCGATGGGCGCGGGCCCACGCGGAAACATTCAGTACCTGCAACGATTCCAAGTAGCTCCGCGTTAAGCCAATACTCCCCAGGGGGGAGGTCAGCAACACGCACGGTACCATCGGCAGCGGTCATGCCGGAGAACAATTTGTTGACGTTCCCCTCAGCGGCGCTAGTGACCCGGACACTAACCCCCTGGAGTGGCTTGTCTCCATGCGTTACTCTGACGACGAAATCTCGGCGCAGCTCAACGCCCTTATCAAGGCAGGAAACGGACGAACAGGCAGAA
Organism: Candidatus Acidiferrum sp.; assembly: GCA_041476465.1. Lineage (GTDB taxonomy): Bacteria > Acidobacteriota > Terriglobia > Acidiferrales > UBA7541 > Acidiferrum. The sequence continues at coordinate 1,081 of JBGOTL010000083.1, forward strand.
GACGAAATCGGGAACGTCAGAAGCGGAATTAAAGCACCGACCGCCAATAATCCTTTCAATTGTTTGCCTCGCCCGCCTAAAGCATACAGGGCACCCTTTCGGAACTCCACATAAACCGCCGACTGCCAACTCCCGATAAGTCAGGTAATTGAAAACTGACCCGCTACTTAGGCGGGCGACGTAGCCGGACAGGAATTTGTGTCCCGCCTATTACTTCCTGGACGTGGTGGCGGCTTCGCCCATTCCCGGCGCGACCACCGGCTGGAGGAACGGCATCATGGCGCGGAGCTTTGGACCGAGCTGTTCGATGAGCTGGTGCTGTTCGCGATTCCGTGCGGCGAGGAAGTTGGGGCAGCCTTTCTCGTTTTCCTCGATCCATTTCTTGGCGAAGCTGCCGTCGCGGATTTCCGCCAGAATCTTCTTCATTTCATCGCGGGTTTGCTGGGTGATGATGCGCGGCCCGGCGGAGTAGTCGCCTTGTTCGGCGGTGTCGCTGACGGAGTAGCGCATGTAGCTAAGCCCGCCGCGATAGATGAGGTCCACGATGAGCTTGAGCTCATGGAGACATTCGAAGTACGCGACTTCGGGCTGATAGCCTGCCGCGACCAAAGTTTCAAAGCCGGCTTTGATCAGTTCGCTGACGCCGCCGCAGAGCACGGCCTGCTCGCCGAAAAGGTCGGTTTCCGTTTCTTCGGTAAAGGTGGTCTCGAGAACTCCCGCGCGGGTAGTGCCGAGCCCTTTGGCATAGGAGAGCGCCAGGGCCTTGGCGTGGCCGGTGGCGTCCTGCTCCACGGCGAGAAGAGCGGGAGTGCCGCCGCCTTCGATGAAGACTTCGCGGACGCGGTGGCCCGGAGCTTTGGGCGCAATCATGGTGACGTCCACGGTTTTCGGCGGCTTGATGGTTCCGAAGCGGATGTTGAAGCCGTGCGCAAACATCAGCGTTTTGCCGGGCGTAAGGTGCGGCTCGATCGCTTCCTTATAGAGCTTCTGCTGGCGCGTGTCCGGGGCGAGGATCATGATCACATCGGCCCAGGCCGCGGCTTGCGCCGGAGTGTTCACCGTGAGCCCCTCCTTCTCCGCCTTGGCGCGGGAGGCGCTGCCTTCCGGCAGGCCCACGCGCACGGAAACGCCGGAGTCGCGCAGGTTCAGCGAATGCGCATGGCCCTGCGAGCCATAGCCGATGATGGCGACTTTCTTCGCCTGAATCAGCGCCAGGTCTGCGTCTTTGTCGTAGTAAAGGTTTGCCATTTTCTCTCTTCCTGTTCTTCTCGGGATTTGTAAGCGGCAGAGTCAGATTGCCGTCTTGTTACTTCCATGAAACCGTTTCCACGCTGTCAGTCTTTTTAGGGCCGGCCGGCGGCTGCAAGAGATCTCCGCCGCGAGTCATGGAGATGCGGCCAGACCGCGCCATTTCCAATACGCCAAACGGCCGGAGCACTTCCAGCAGGCCGTCGATCTTGTCCACGGTCCCGGAAATTTCGATAATAAGCGACTCCGGAGCGACATCCACGACGCGTCCGCGGAATACTTTGATGAGTTCCATGAGATGCGGGCGATTCTGCTGATCGGCGAGCACCTTGATCAGCGCGAGGTCGCGTTCGAGCGACGGCCGGCCGGTAATGTTCTCCGCCAGACGCACGTCAACGAGTTTTTCGAGGCTGGCTTCCAGGCGGTGCGCTCCTTTGGCGTCGGTATGCGCAACGATGGTCATGCGCGCGATTTCTTCATTTTCCGTGGGGCCGACCGTGAGCGAATCGATATTGATGGCCAGCCGCCGCGCCAGGGAAGCGACGCGGTTCAGCACGCCCGGTTTGTTTTCCACGTACGCGACAATGGTCTGCATGTTGTTGTTCTGCATGGCGTCCTCTTTTATGGCTCCGTCGCGGTTTCCACCAGCGGGTTATCCGGGCGGCGGATCATTTCGTGCAACGACGCCCCCGCGGGCACCATGGGATAAACAGAATCTTCCTGTTCGACGCGGAAATCGAAGAGTGTGGTTTCGTTGGAAGCGCGCGCCGCGCGAATCGCGGGAATCACTTCGGCGCGAGTGGTGATGCGCTCCCCGCGGAGGCCAAAAGCGTTGGCTAGCGCGGCGAAATCCGGCGCGATGAGCGGCGTGGCCACGTAACGCTTGTCATAGAAAAACTCCTGCCATTGGCGGACCATTCCAAGAAACCCGTTATTGATGATAGCGATCTTGATGTTGATCTTCTCCTGGACGATGGTGGCCAATTCGCACATGGTCATTTGAAAACCACCGTCGCCGACCACCACCCAGACTTCGGCATCGGGCTTGGCAAATTTTGCGCCGATGGCCGCGGGCAGAGCGAACCCCATGGTGCCGAGGCCGCCCGAGGTGATCAGCGTGCGCGGCTGTTCGTGATGGTAATACTGCGCCTCCCACATCTGGTGCTGGCCGACGTCGGTAACCACGATGGCTTCGCCTTTGGTTTCCTTCCAGATGTCGTTAATGACGTGCGCGGCGTAGAGATGCCCGTTGTCCGGGAGGCTCTGGATGTCTCGCACGGCGGAATCGCCTTTGAGCTCTTTGATGTGCCCGATCCACTCGCCGTGATCGCGCGTATGGATGGCGGGGAGGAGCTTTGCCAGAACTTCGCCGGCATCGCCGATAAGCGCGGCGTCTACACTCACGTTCTTGTTTATCTCCGCGCGGTCGACTTCGATGTGAATCTTTCGCGCGTTCTTGGCGTAGGTGCGCAAGTTGCCGGTGACGCGGTCATCAAAGCGCATGCCGATGGCGATGAGCAGGTCCGCTTCCTGAATGGCGGTGTTTACCCAGGCTTCACCGTGCATGCCCATCATGCCCAGGTTCAGGGGATCGCTGGCGGGAAAGCAGCCAATTCCGAGCAGGGTCATGGCCACAGGGATGTTGCTGGTGCGGACGAATTGATCAAAAATGCGCATGGCGCCGGAGAGCATGATGCCGCGGCCGGCGAGGATGACCGGGCGCTTGGCGGAGTTCAATAATTCGACCGCGCGGTCAAATTCAGCTTGATCGTGATTGATGCGCTGGCGCTTGGGGGGCAGCTTGGGTGTCGCAGCTTCCCAATCGAATTCCGCGGACGCTTGCTGCGCATCCTTGGTGATATCCACAAGCACAGGGCCTGGCCGTCCGGTGTTGGCAATGACAAACGCTTCGCGAACAGCGCGCGCGATGTCCTCGGCGTGGGTTACCACCACATTGTGCTTGGTAATCGGCATGGTGATGCCGGTGATGTCGATCTCCTGGAACGCATCGGAGCCGAGGAGTTTGCTGCTGACCTGCCCGGTGATGCAGACCACCGGGGAAGAATCGAGCATGGCGGTAGCGATGCCGGTAACCATGTTCGTGGCGCCCGGGCCCGAAGTGGCCATGGCCACGCCGACGCCGCCGCTGGCGCGCGCATATCCGTCGGCCATGTGCGTGGCGCCTTGCTCGTGGCGAACTAGAATGTGGTGCAGCTTGGATTTGCCGAGGGCGTCATAGACAGGAAGAATCGCGCCACCGGGATAACCGAAGATGTCGCGGACGCCGAGCCGGGTCAGTGTTTCGCAGAGTATTTCCGCGCCGGTGAGCTTCATAGGGTCCTCGCGTTCGACGGCTGTGGTCTGGAAAATGATTGCGGCACGGTGGTCACCGCGCCCAGGGCGGAAGACGAAACCAGCAAGGCGTATTTTGCGAATACGCCGCTGGCATAGCGCGGCGCAGGAGCTTTCCATGTGCTGAGCCGCTTCTGGATTTCCGCGTCGCTGAGTTCAACGCGCAACACACGCTTCGCAAGATCAAAAACAATCATGTCGCCATTGGCCACGGCCGCGATGGGGCCGCCGTTGACGGCTTCCGGAGCGACGTGCCCGGCCATCAAGCCATGGGTAGCGCCGGAGAAGCGGCCATCCGTCAGCAGAGCGACGGAATCGCCGAGGCCCGCCCCGACCAGCGCCGCGGTCACGCCCAGCATTTCGCGCATGCCCGGACCACCTTTGGGGCCTTCATAACGAATGACTACTACATCGCCGGGTTTGATTTTTCCTTGTTCCACGTCGGAGAAGGCGGCTTCTTCACTGTCAAAGACGCGCGCGGGACCTCTGAAGTGCAAGGTGTCATGGCCGGCGACCTTCACAACACAGCCCTCCGGCGCGAGATTTCCTTTCAAGATTACCAAGCCACCCGTTGGCTTCAGTGGCGCGGCGGCTTCGCGGACAACTTCCTGGCCAGGCGTTTCTCTTGCGCGAGCCCCTTCTTCGGCGAGGGTGCGCCCGGTGACGGTGATGCATTCGCCGCGGAGCAGCCCTGCATCCAGCATGCGCTTCGCGACCAGCGCGGTGCCGCCTGCCGCGTACAGATCGTTTGCAACGAATCGCCCCCCAGGTTTCAAATCGGCAAGAATGGGCGTGCGCGAGCTGATGCGATCGAAATCGTCAATGGAAAGAGAAATACCTGCTTCATTGGCGATCGCCAGCAAGTGCAGGACGGCGTTGGTGGAGCCCCCCGTGGCGGCAACGCCGGCGATGGCGTTCTCGATGGAGCTCTTGGTGATGATCTTCAACGGTGTAAGGTCGCGCCGCAGCAGATCGACGACGAGTTTGCCTGCCAGTTCGCCGGCGTGGGCCTTGCCTGCATCGGTGGCCGGCACGCTGGAGATTCCCATGGGCGCCAAGCCCAGGAATTCACAGACCAGAGCCATGGTGTTGGCGGTAAATTGTCCGCCGCAAGCGCCCGCTCCGGGGCAGGCCGCGCATTCCAGCTCTTTCAATTTTTCGTCGGTCATCTTGCCGCGGGCGTGCGCGCCAACGGCCTCGAATACATCTTGAATGGTGACCGAGTGATCTTCGAAACGGCCGGGGGCGATGGAACCGCCGTAAAGTATCAGCCCGGGGATATTCATGCGAGCCAGCGCCATGACCCCGCCGGGAATGGTTTTATCACAGCCCACCAGCACCACCACCGCGTCAAACAGGTTGCCGCGCGTTACCAATTCGATGGAATCGGCAATGACTTCGCGGCTGACCAGTGAAGCGCGCATGCCCTCGGTGCCCATGGTGATGCCGTCGGAGATGGAGACGGTGTTGAACTCGAGAGGAGTGCCGCCCGCGTCGCGGATGCCATCTTTTACGTGTTGCGCCAGTTCGCGCAGATGGTAGTTGCATGGGCCGATTTCGATCCAGGTATTGGCTACGCCGATCAGCGGCTTGGTGAAATCTTCATCACGCAGCCCCGCGGCGCGCAGCATGGCGCGCGCGGGAGCGCGGCTGGCTCCGTCAACCAGGGCCCCGCTTCGCGGCTTAGGTAATTTCTCGGTCACTGCGGCGTCCTCCGAAAATCTTTAAACAAAACTCGCAAAAAAACTTGGGGCCATCACCCTGGTCTGGATGATGGCCCCTAAACTTGCGAGTGTTGCTGCGCTAGTCCGCCATCATCCTGTAACGCCCCGGATAATCACGGGGCTAATTCGTACGACGACACGAATCACGATTCCAGCCTCTACAACAACCGGAGCAGTGCGTTCGCGCGAGATGGCGATGCGGAACATATCGATCGCCTAAAGGCTAACATAATGAAGGCACTCCGATCAATCAGTCAAATTAATAGTTATGAGCTAGAGAATAACAAGAGTTTATGCACAAAGGAAGCATCTTCTCGCGGTAGAACACATCTAACTCCCGCAGGAGCGGAGGTTGGGCCGCGCACCCCTGGGGAAGACATGGGAAAACAAACGGATGTTTTTGTAATTGGCGGAGGCCCGGCCGGACTTGCCGCGGCCATTGCGGCGCGCCAGAAGGGCTTCCAGGTTACGGTAGCCGACGGGGCGCAGCCGCCGATCGATAAAGCTTGCGGCGAAGGATTGATGCCGGAAACGCTCTTGGCGCTGCGCGAGCTGGGTATTGTGATTCGCGAGCAGGACGGATTTGCCTTCCGCGGCATTTGCTTTGTGGAAAGCGAATCGCGAGTGGAATCAACTTTTTCTAATGGGCAGGGAATTGGCGTGCGGCGAACCGTACTGCACGAAAAACTGGTGGCACGAGCGCAAGCCAGCGGTGTGACGCTGCTTTGGAACGTGCCAGTGACCAGGATTGCGCCCGGAGGGGTTATCGCCGGCGGGCGCCTGGTGCGTGCGCGCTGGATCATTGGTGCGGACGGAAGCGGCTCGCGTGTACGGCGCTGGAGTCAATTGGACGAACACAAGTGCAAGGATGTCCGGTACGCTTGGAGACGCCACTATCGCGTCGCGCCCTGGGCGGACCGCGTGGAAATCCACTGGGGAGATGAGCTGCAGGCTTACATCACGCCAGTCGCTCGGGACGAAGTGGGTGTGGTGATGATTTCGCGAAGCCCGAAGATGTCCTTTGCTTCGTCACTGCGCGCATTTCCTGATTTGGCGGCGCGAATCGGTGACTCGGCGATGGCGGACAAGGAACGCGGCGCGATGACGGCAATGCACAGTTTGCGGAGAGTTGTTCGCGGGCGTCTCGCCCTGATTGGCGATGCTTCAGGTGGCGTGGATGCCATCACTGGCGAAGGGCTTTCCCTTGGTTTTTGCCAGGCTATAGCGTTGGCCAATGCATTGGATGCTGGCGATCTTTCGAGCTACGAAACTGCTCACCGGCGTCTGGCGCGGCGACCCACGTGGATGGGTCGCACCATGCTTCTGCTGGGCCGCCACACGGCTCTGAGGCATCGCGCGCTGCGCGCACTTGCGGGGCGGCCCGAGCTTTTCTCGCGGCTCCTGGCGATTCACGCGGGAGAGACTTCGCCGGGTCACCTGATGGAGACCGGCGCGCTTCTCGGCTGGAGCTTGCTGTCAGCCTGAAAAATGGAAGGAGCGGCATGCACACTGCCCGCTGGAACAGAATAGGTTTGGCGGCCCTGGCGCTATTTACAGCCGCGGTGCTGCTCTCTGCGAGCGCTTCGCCGCCGCGGCCGCAAACGACTCCGCCTGCGGCTGGCGGCGTACTTGTATTGTCGCTTGATTCTGCGCAAAGCAAGGTGCGCTGGAAACTGGGTGCCACGATGCACGCGGTCCACGGGAATTTCACCTTCAAGCGCGGGGACATCCATTGCGTTCCGCAGACTGGCGAGGCCGGCGGTGAAATTGTGGTGGACGCGCGCAGCGGTGAAAGCGGGAACGCCTCACGTGACAACAATATGCACAAGGACGTCCTGGAAAGCGGGCGATATGCCGAAGTGATTTTTCGCCCCGACCATTTTGCAGGCAAGCTCTTGCCCGCCGGAGCATCCTCGGTCCAGCTTCATGGCAGCTTCCTCCTCCATGGCGCTGAGCACGAACTCAGTGTCCCGGTGCAAGCGGAATTGTCGGGAGACCATTGGAAAGGAACGGCGGAGTTCACCGTGCCGTACGTCCAGTGGGGCCTCAAGAACCCCAGCCGCTTCCTGCTGAAAGTAAATTCCTCAGTGACCATCACTTTGGAACTGGCCGGCGCCATCCGGCACTCATCCATCCAATAGAAAAATCGCGAGTTCGCCGCTTGTGCAGCGGAGAAGTCGCGAGTGCTCTGTGCTATGATGCGCCGGTCGCATACCGCTCTTTCCGCCTGCAGGAGGAAGAGAATCATGGGAGTACAAAGAGCACGAAAGCTCGAGCCCGTGCTGTTCGCGAGGCGCCGGACGTTGTTTCTCATTTCTGCTGCCGGCGCCCTGTTTCTCGTTTGTGCGGCACTCACTGTTCGCGCGGCGCAGGATGTCAATCCGTTTTCCGGAGACCCTGAAGCCGCAAAAGCGGGTGCTTCGCAATTCCGTTCGAACTGCGCTTTTTGCCACGGACTCGGCGCGCGCGGCGGAGGCCGGGGTCCAGATCTCACGCGCGCTCACAAGCGTCACGGAAACTCCGACGCGGAGATTTTCCGCACCATCAACGATGGCATCCCCGGCACAGCCATGCCCGCCAACGGAAACACCGGCCAGGGCGTGGGCATGACTACGGAAGAGATTTGGCAAGTCATCGCCTATATTCGGAGCGTCGAGAATAAGGGCTCCGCGCAAAGCGCTGGAGATGCCGGCCGCGGGCGGCATCTTTTTGCAGATTCCGCTGGCTGTGCCTATTGCCACATGGTCGAGGGCAAGGGCGGTCGCCTGGGGCCGGAACTCACCGGCACCGGCGCCGCTCGCTCCGTGGACTACATCGTGGATTCCGTGCGCAAACCCAGCCGCAGGCTGGCGCAGGGACTTCTCGAAGCAACGAAGGAGTTTCCGCAGGAATACGAAACGGTGACCGTAGTGACTGCGGATGGACAAATGTTCCTCGGTGTTATCTTGAATGAAGATAACTTCAGCCTGCAGATGATGGACACGCGCGAACAGATCCATCTCTTTGACAAAACCAAACTGCGCTCGGTGGAAAAAACGCGCGACTCGATGATGCCGGCCTACGATCCCAAGACGCTCAGCGACAAGGATCTCCAGGATATCGTCGCCTACTTGATCAGCGTGAGCGCAAAGTGAGGAGAGCGGCCATGAAACAATTCCTTTATTTCCTCACGATTCTCGTCGTTGCCGCCGCAGCCGGCACTCCTGCTTCTGCGCAGGTAACCCCGGAACGCCTGCTGAATTCTTCCAAGGAGCCGCAGAACTGGCTGACCTATTCCGGCGACTATGCCGGCCACCGCTTCAGCGCTCTCGATCAAATTAATGCCTCCACCGTTTCATCGCTGGTGCCCAAGTGGGTGTACCAACTGGGATCCACAGGAAAACTGGAAACCACGCCGCTCGTCGTGGATGGCATTCTCTATGCCACCGGGCAGGATGACCGCGTATTTGCGCTCGATGCACGCACCGGACGCCCCATCTGGCTATTTCAACATCCGCTGCCGTCAGACGTTCGTCCGTGCTGCGGGCGGGTAAATCGCGGCGTCGCCATTTTGGGTGACAAAGTATATTTCGGCACGTTGGATGCCCATGTGATTGCGCTGGATGCCAGGACCGGCAATGTTGCGTGGGACGCAACTGCCGCTGACTACAAACTGAGCTACAGCTTTACCCTCGCGCCTCTTGCATTAAAAAATATGATCATCCTCGGCGTTTCCGGCGGTGAATACGGCACGCGCGGGTTCATCGACGCCTACGACGCGAAAACCGGCGAGCGCAAATGGCGTTTTAATACGATTCCTTCACCGGGTGAACCCGGCCATGAGACCTGGCAAGGCGATTCCTGGAAAATCGGCGGAGCGCCTGCATGGATCACTGGAACCTACGATTCAGTTTCCAACCAGCTTTTCTGGACCACCGGGAATCCAGCGCCATCGAATCGCGGCGTGCAGCGCGAGGGCGACAATCTCTACAGTGATTCTCTGCTGGCACTCGATCCGGACACCGGGAAACTAAATTGGTATTTCCAATACACCAAGCACGATGAACACGACTGGGACTCCACGCAGGTGCCCGTCATGGTCGACCTTGACGGCAAGCATTTGATCGCGCATGCAAATCGCAACGGCTACTTCTACGTCGTCAACCGCAGCACTGGGAAGCTGATTTCCGCGAACCCTTTCGGGAAAGTTACCTGGAGCAATAGCAAGGATGACGAAGGCCGGCCGGTCGCAACGAAGGAAAGTTCACCGACGCTCGAAGGGAATCGCATGTGCCCCGGCGCCATTGGCGCTACGAATTGGTATTCCCCCACGTTCGATCCGCAAACCAAGTTGTTCTACGTGAATGCGCGGGAGCAGTGCGACATTTTTAGCACCGCGCCGCAAACCAACGAACCGGGCCACGCCTATTACGGCAGCGCGTACTTTCCGGCGGATGATACCGAACCGTACTGGGGTGCGCTGCGAGCGATTGATCCCGCCACTGGCGAAAAAAAGTGGGAGTTCAAGCACCTCTCGCCCAGCTGGTCGGGTGTGTTGTCGACCGCGGGTGGCCTGGTCTTCACCGGCGACGCGGAAGGAAATTTCATCGCGCTGGATGCCGCTTCCGGCAAACCACTTTGGCATTTCCAGACCGGCTCCGCCGCCTATGGAGGCCCCATGTCCTTCGCCATCGACGGCAAACAGTACGTCTCCATCGCCACCGGCTCTGCGCTGTTTACGTTTGCCCTGCCTTAGAGTGACAGCGCAGCACCGGGTAGCTGCTTTTCACAGCTGCGGCGACGGCAGAAGTGCCTGCCCTACACAAATCGTTCCGGCGTCTCCCATTTGCCTGTTTCCGCCGAGCGATACACTGCGTCAATCACCGCCATATTGCGGATCGCGTCCTCCAGCGGATTGGGGATCTCACCCTGCCCGCGAATCGCTTTGGAGAATTCATCTCCCTGAATCGTGAATTGATTGCACGGCGGGAAGGACTCCGTAACCGCGCTTCCTCCTCCATAAAGATTTGTTCCATCGTCGATGAATATGCGCGAAGGTTTGTCTATCGGCGGTCCAAATGGAATTTCCACATCAATGCGCCCAGTGGTCCCTATGAATTGCATTTTCTGGTAATAGACCACCTGCATGCCGGCGGTGAAAATGCATTGCCCCGACGGATATTCAAGGATCGCGGAAGTAAGAACATCGACCTTCATCGCTGGGTCGCGGTCCATGGCCGCGGAGACGCGCAGGGGTTCTTCGCCAAAAATGAAGCGTGACGTTTTGATGGGATAACAGCCCACATCCATGATCGCGCCGCCGCCAATGGCCGCAATATTGGCGACACTCGCCGGGTCGCGGTCAAAGTAGCCGAAATAGCCGAAAGCGGAACGCAGTTCGCCAATTCGGCCGGAGCAAATCAGCTCGCGAGTGCGCAGCCATTGCGGATGAGTGCGCACCATGAACGCTTCGCCTATTTTCACGCCGCAGCGGTCGCGCGCCTGCAAAAGAGTTTTCGCTTCTGCAACATTCAGGCTCAGCGGCTTTTCGCACAAGACATGTTTGCCCGCTTCCGCCGCCTTGATGGACCACGGCACATGGAGATGATTTGGCAAGGGATTGTAAATGGCCTCGATCTCCGGATCGGCAAGGAGTTCCTCGTAGGAACCGTAAGCTTTTGCGATTCCCAGATTGCGCGCGGCGCCCTCCGCTTTTCGCAGATCGCGCGAAGCGATCGCAGAGATTACGCTCCACTCGCCATTTTGCATGGCGGGAATGGCCCTCCTTAACGCGATTCCCGCCGTGCTAAGGACGCCCCATTTCACTTTTCCTGGCATCTTGGCCATTTCCTCTGCTTAATTTTATTCGACCCAATCGAAAGAGCGCGTGACTGCTTTTTTCCATTTCTTGTAAAGGCTATCTCTCATGGTTTCCTCCATGGCCGGGTTCCAGGTGTGGTCCACGGCCCAGTTGGCGCGCAGGTCGTCGATATCTTTGTAGAAGCCCACCGCAAGCCCCGCCGCGTAAGCCGCGCCGAGCGCCGTGGTTTCCTTCATGACTGGCCGAACCACGGGAATATTCAAAATGTCCGCCTGGAATTGCATTAGCAGATCGTTTTCCACCATGCCGCCATCGCTGCGCAGGGCGCTGAGATGAATCCCCGAGTCTTTCTCCATGGCTTCCAGCACTTCACGCGTCTGCAAAGCGGTAGCTTCAAGTGCGGCGCGCGCAATGTGCCCTTTGTTTGTGTAGCGCGTTAATCCGGCAATCACGCCGCGGGCATTACTCTTCCAGTACGGCGCATACAATCCGGAGAATGCGGGGACGAAATAAACGCCCCCGTTGTCATTCACAGTCCGGGCGAGTGTTTCGACCTCTGAACTTTTCTCGATGAGGCCGAGGTTGTCGCGCAGCCACTGCACCAGCGCGCCGGTGATGGCGACGCTTCCCTCCAGAGCGTAGTGCGCTGGTTTGCTGCCCAGCTTATAAGCCACGGTCGTGAGCAGGCCATAGTTCGAAGTCACCGGCCGCTCACCAGTGTTCATCAGCAGAAAGCACCCCGTGCCGTAGGTGTTTTTCGCCTCTCCTGGCTGGAAACAGGTTTGTCCCACAAGCGCCGCTTGCTGGTCACCAAGAATTCCCGCGATCTTCACGTGTTTGATCGCCTCGAGTTGTGCTGCTCCGTACACTTCGCTGCTGGAGGCGATTCGCGGAAGCATGGCGGCGGGAATACCGAACACGCGCAGAATCTCCGGGTCCCACGCCAGCGTCTGCAAATTCATCAGCTGCGTTCGGCTGGCGTTGCTCACGTCGGTGACGTGAATTCCGCCACGCGTGCCGCCGGTGAGCTGCCAGAGCAAGAATGTGTCTACGTTTCCGAACACCAGCTCGCCGGCTTCGGCCTGCTCACGCGCTCCCTTAACGTTGTCCAGAAGCCAGCGAATTTTCAGTCCGCTGAAGTAGGTGGCCAGGGGAAGTCCGGTCTTGGCGCGAAAACGATCCTGCCCGCCTTCACGGGCGAATTCCGCCACCGCTCCTTCAACGCGCGTGTCCTGCCATACCAACGCGTTGTACACCGGGCGCCCCGTCTTGCGGTTCCAAACAATGGTGGTCTCGCGTTGGTTGGTGATGCCCATCGCCGCGAGGTCCTGCGGGCGCAAGTTTTTTTGCTGCATGGCCTCGGCGATCACTTCCTGTGTGCGCCGCCAGATTTCGTCGGGATCATGTTCAACCCAGCCGGGTCGCGGGTAAATTTGCTGGTGCTCCTTCTGCGCCACCGAAACGATTCGTCCGGCGCGGTCGAACACCATGAACCTCGTGCTGGTCGTGCCTTGATCCAGTGCGCCGAGATATCCCGTCATCGTTCGATCCCCCTAACCGGCCGCGGAAGAAATTAGTGGCACAGCCACTCCCTTGTCCCGTTTACCCCGATCTGCGAGGGGAGTGAAGCCGAGGGATGGCTGTGCACATAACACCAGGCGGCCCGCACTGAGCTGCTAGAATCCGATCGCACGCACCAGAAGCCCCGCCAGCGCGCCACCGATCAGTGGACCAATCACCGGAATCCCCGCGTAACTCCAGTCTGACCCGCCTTTGCCGGCGATGGGCAAAAGGGCGTGCGCCAGCCGAGGCCCCAAGTCGCGCGCGGGGTTAATCGCGTAGCCCGTGGTGCCGCCGAGTGACATTCCGATGCCCCAAACCAGGCTGCCCACAAGATAAGGACCCATTCCCCCGGCCAATCCCGTGGCAGAAACGCTTTTCGAAAAAATGGCTGATACCACAAACACCAGCACAAACGTCGCAACAATTTCGCTGATCAGATTTGCGGCGACGTTACGAATCGCGGGCGCCGTGCAGAAAACGGCGAGCTTCAGCCCCCGATCCGGCGTTTCACGCCAGTGCGGCAGATAATGGATCCACACCAGCGCCGCGCCAAGGAAAGCTCCCAGCATCTGCGCAGATACATACGGCAAAACTTTCGCAACGCTCGCCGTCCGCACCGCCATTCCCAGTGTCACCGCGGGGTTCAAATGGGCGTCGCTGCTGCCGCAGGCGATGGCGGTAAAGACACCGCACATCACCGCCAGCGCCCATCCGGCAGTGATGACCAGCCAGCCGGAATTTTCCGCTTTGGATTTCTTGAGAAGCACGCCAGCAACGACACCATTTCCCAATAACACGAGAATGAACGTTCCCAGGAATTCTCCGAGCCAGGGCGAAGTCATCTTCCGTTTCCTCCAACAAGCGTGGAAAGTGCACGTCAATTTCACACGGATTTTGCCGCAGCGCAAAGGAAAAGAGATGAAACTCCGCTTAGACAGCGCGCCCAGCCGCGGCGCCGGAGGCCCAAGCCCATTGAAAGTTAAAGCCACCCAGGTGACCGGTGACGTCCACCACTTCGCCGATGAAGAATAGCCCAGGCACGTTCCGGCACTCCATGGTCTTGCTCGACAGCTCATCGGTATCCACGCCTCCGGCGGTCACCTCCGCTTTGTCATAGCCTTCGGTTCCTGCGGGTGTGATGCTCCATCCATGAATCTGCTGCTCGAGCTCCGTGAGTGCGTCATTGCTCCACGACGCCGGAGCGTGCCGATCCAGCCAGCGCACCGCCAGGCGGTTGGGTAGAACGCCTTGCAGCGCCGAGCGCGCCGCGGCCATGTTTCGTACTTTGCCCTCGCGAATGGGAGCGGTCGCGTCGCGCTCTGGCGCCAGATCGATGCGTACGGATTCGCCGGCATTCCAATACGACGAAATTTGCAGGATCGCCGGTCCGCTGAGTCCCTTGTGCGTGATCAGCATGTCTTCTCGGAACGCGTGATGGTCACTGGAAGCAATCACTTCAGCCGAAACGCCCGCCAGGTCGCAATAATCGCCGCGATCCTTTGCGTTGAAGACCAGCGGCACGAGCGCGGGTTTCGTCTCGATGATGTTCAAGCCGAACTGACGCGCCAAGTCGTAGCCCATGGCGGTGGCGCCCATCTTGGGGATGGAGAGCCCGCCGGTCGCCACCACCAATGCGGGGGCGCGGAACTCGCTGGAATCCGTGCGCACCACAAATTCAGTCGTGCGTTGCACTTCACGGATTTTGCTCTTAAGAAATATCTGTACCGCGTTTGCCTCGCATTCGGCTTCCAGCATGTTTGTAATGTCTGCGGCGGCGCGGTCGCAGAAGAGCTGCCCGAGCGTTTTCTCGTGGTAGGGAATGCGATGCTTTTCCACCAGCGCGATAAAGTCCGCGGGCGTGTACCGTGCCAGCGCGGATTTTGCGAAGTGTGGGTTCGCGGAAATGAAATTCTCCGGCCGGCAATGGAGGTTCGTGAAATTGCAGCGGCCGCCGCCGGAGATTAGAATCTTTTTGCCGATGCGCTCGGCATGTTCCAGTACGCCCACGCGGCGCCCGCGTTTCCCGGCCTCCACCGCGCACAAGAGTCCCGCGCCACCGGCCCCGAGTATGAGCACATCGAATTGCTGATTCATCGTGCCTTGCAACTTTACCCCGCCCCCCGCGAAGGCTCCAAGGATTGCCTTTGTAGGGACCGCCTCAGAAGTGTAAAGTGCCACGACATTGCTTCCGAGGCGGTCCGCCAACGCAACATTCTCTCTCACAAATAATTCATGGGAAGTTCGATCCATGGAAAGGGGAGTGGCTGGCCTTCCGCGTTGGGCGTTTACACCGACTCCTGTCGGGGCGTCCCGGTTCCCACGGGAACTTTCTCCATCTGTTTTTTCCGGTAGGGGCACGATATGTCGTGCCCACTCTTAGAGCCTGGTTTTGTAGTGGCGGGTCTTCAGACCCGTGCTGTTCTACGACCTTCCCCTCCTTGCTCTAACATTTTGTAGCGCCGTAGGCACGTCTTCTGTGTCCCGGATGGCGTTGCGGGACGCGCCAGACGTTAGCTGTGAGATTTCAACAGGTTGTCCATTCGAGCAGAACCGGAGAAGCTGATTGTGTTCAGCAGTCGACTTCAACCGGAGGTACCCGAATGGACATTCACAAGAATGCACGACTCACGTTTATGCGTCGAGAGCA
>JBGOTL010000084.1:0-16330 GCA_041476465.1 Candidatus Acidiferrum sp.
ATGACGCGCCGGGGAACAGCGTCTACACGCGCGCGGCGGCGGCGCTTGAGGATTGGATCAAAAAAAGCGTCGTCTTACAGGATCCCGCGCCGGCGTTTTACGCCTACACCCAGGAATACACCGTTCCGGGAACCAGCGAA
Organism: Candidatus Acidiferrum sp.; assembly: GCA_041476465.1. Classification (GTDB taxonomy): domain Bacteria; phylum Acidobacteriota; class Terriglobia; order Acidiferrales; family UBA7541; genus Acidiferrum. Next base: position 141 of record JBGOTL010000084.1, read on the forward strand.
CGGCGTACCCGCCGCGGTTTCATCGGGGCCGGCAAATTGGAGGAATATTCAGCGGGCGTGATCTTCCCCCATGAGCACACGCTCTCCGGTCCCAAGGCCGACCGGCTCGAATTACTTCGGCATACGCGCACCCACACCGGGCAACTCTTCCTTCTCTATTCCGATCCGCAGCGTCGTATCGATGCAATTCTCGCGGCCGCGGAATCCTCTATCGCTCCGGCCACGGAGATGCGCGACGAATATGACGTTCTCCACCGCTTGTGGGTGATCGCGGAGCCGCGGAAGGTCGCCGCCATCCAGCAGGCCATGACGGATCAGAAACTGGTCATTGCCGATGGCCATCATCGCTATGAGACCGCCTTGAATTACCGCGATGAGCGCCGCACGCGCGCCGGAAAAATCGACCCGGATGCTCCATTCGAGCGCGCCATGATGACTTTCATCAATACACACAGCGAAGGTCTGACGATTCTGCCGACGCACCGCGTCGCCGCCAACGTCCATGATTTTTCCTGGCCCGGCGTACGCAGGCATCTCGAACCCTGGTTCGCAACCGAGGTTTTTCAGTTTGCTGATGAATCGAAAAAAGCGGAAGCGCGCGCGCAGTTTTATGCGCGGCTCGCCGCCTCGCGGCCTCGGCGCGCCATCGGTGTTTATCCGGCCGCGGAATTACAACAGCGCGCTTTCTATGTGCTTACCTTGCGGCCCGGCGCGGACGTGGCGCAGCTCCTGCCTGGTGTCTCAGCCTTGCAGCGTGAATTGGATGTTGTCCTGCTGCATAAGGGGATTCTCGAGCCCGTCCTCGGAATCACGCCGAAAGCGTTAGCAGCGGAAGCGAATCTTACCTACGAGCGCGAGGCCGGCGCCGCGCTCGAGGCCGTCGACCGCGGTGCGGCGCAGATCGCCTTCTTGCTGAATCCCTGCGATGTTGAACAGGTGATGCGCGTCGCCACGGCCAACGAAGTGATGCCCCAGAAATCCACTGATTTTTTCCCCAAACTAATGAGCGGCATCACCATGTACCGCATCGAAGGATAACTAAAACAAAGAGGGCGCCCGCCGTGGCGAGCGCCCTCTCTTCATGAAAACATTTGGCGAGACCACCCGCTGCTACTTCGAAAAACTGGCCACCGCCTCGGCTTCCGTGTTGTAGACATCGAAGATGGTCAGCAGCTTCGTGATCTGCAGCACTTCCTGGAACTTCGCTCCCAGGTGGCACAGCCGCAGCGAAGCCCCCTGGTTCTTGGCGCTGTGATGCGCCGCCACCAGCGTGCCCAGCCCCGCGCTGTCAATGAACGTAATATTGTTCATGTTCAGCACCACCTTCTTCTTCCCTTCGGCTACCAGGCTCTTCACTTTTTCGCGCAGTGCGTTGCTCTCTTCACCCAGCACGATCCGGCCATCCAGCGCCACCATGTAAACTCCATCCACTTCGCGATTCGTCATTTTTAATGCCACGTTGATATCCTCCTCGTCGGAAAACGTTTCCGGCGGCAATCCGGGCCGGGACCACAAAGCATATCAAATTGCTGATTACCACAAAGCGGTCAAGTCACCGATAACCGCGGAGCCTCCAAATTACTCATGACCGCAAAGCGGTCAATAATAATCCGCACAGGACATGTAGTAGCCGCAGACCGGGCAAATCAATTTGCAGCGCCGCGATTCCAATCCCTGAGAACACACCGGACAATAACGCGAAGCATCTTCCCAGCGCTCCACCGGCGACGCTGCCGCCTTCTGTGTGACAGGCTTTGCAGCCGCCCAGGGAACCCGGCCTGGCTCCTGCTTCGCGGTACGTTCCACGGCCCGATGGTTATAGCACATCCCCCAGTCAGGGAAAAGCTCCGCAGTAAAACGAAAAGCCCTGCAAGGGGCTGGCAATCATCGCCCGCCGGGATCTCCGCAGTGGCTTGAAAATAGCAGGCTTGAAACCTAATGACCGCATAGCGCATCCTTCTAACTGCCAGGCATTCTCCCCAGTTTGCTGCGAGGTCTGATTATGCGCCGCCTGATTCTCTTCGTTGGTTGCATGATTTTCCTGTCCAGGTCAACCACCGCCCAACAGCACGCCGCGATGCCTATAACAAGTCATCCCGTCTTGGTGGCGCCTCCATCGCGCGTGCCAAGTGTGATTTCAGCCGCTGCGGCTCAGCTATCCACGGGGGTGCGGAGCGCTCCGCGGCCAGCAGGAATTCCCGGTCATGCCATCGACACTTCCACGAACGCCACGAACCGGCCCATTCCGGCGCGCCATGCGGGTCGCGGACAAGACGCTCTTGCCGACGATTTCCCGGTCCCGGGGCTGGGGTTTGATGCCGTGCACTTTGCGGCGACGCACCAGCAAGGGTCCCGCCACCGCCCGCACGGGTTCGAATTTTTCTTGCCCTTTTTCGGGGGCGGGTCATACGTCTCCTTTTTGCCGGTAAGCGAGGAAGTTGCACCGGCTGAGCCACCGCCGGCTGAATCTCCGCAGGTTGAAGAATCAGAATCCGCCACAACGGTTCGTCGCGGCGAGCCGTTTCTTGCCCCCGCTTCGCCGGCGACCGGGGCTGCTGCGCCGCAGCAGCAGGAAGAGGAATTTATTTTTGTTCGTCGCGACGGAACCGTGTTTTTCGCCATCGCCTTTTCCTGGGATCAGGAAACCCTGCGCTTCATCACCCGCGAAGGACTGCGGCAGAGTGTCACTCGCGCAGCACTCGATCTTGACGCCACACGGCAGTTCAATGAGCAGCGCGGCTTGAGTTTCCGCTCGCCGTCCTAGCCACTGCTCCTTGCCGCTCTACTGCTTATTTCTTCGCCGCCTCCGGCATCACCAGGTCGGACGTCGCGGGCAATCCGGCTCTCTCCAGTTGCACCGTGGTGTGATCAATTCCGAATTTTTCGGTGGCTTTCTTCTGAATCGCCGTCAACACCCTCTCGCATTGGTCCAGATGCATGTCCGGGATGCGCGCGTGGCAACTCAGCGCGTTGTGCCCGCCGCCCAGCGACCAGATGTGCACGTCGTGAACTTCCTGCACGCCGTCCACCGCCAGGATTGCCCGCGCTACCTCTTCAACGCGAATTTCCATCGGCCTGCCTTCCAGCAATACATGCGACGACTCGCGAAGAATCCCGATACTCGACCACAGGACAAGAAGGCCGATCGCCAGACCCAGCAGCGGATCGATCCAATGCGCTCCCGTCTCGTGGATAAGGATCGCGCCGCCGATGATCCCCAAGTTGGAAAGCGCGTCGCCGAAATTGTGCACCAGAATGCTGCGCAGATTCAGGTCGCCGCGGCCCTTCACCAGCGCCATCGTGATCCCGCCATTCACTGCCAGCGCCGCCAGCGATGTCCAGATCATCCAGCTTTCCAGCACCTCGACTGGGGCGCGAAGTCGCTCGATCGCTTCGTAGCCGAGCCACATCGACAACAGCACCAGCACAACAGCGTTGGTGAATGCCGCCAGAATCCCCGCGCGGTGGTATCCGTAGGTTTTTTCGCTGTCCGCCGGACGCGTGGCCCAGCGCATCGCCAGCCAGGAAATGCCCAGCGCCGGTACATCGGAGAGGTTGTGCACCGCATCATTCAGCAACGCCACAGAGTGCCCGAAAATTCCACCAAAAACTTCCGCGACCACCAGTCCGAGGGTCGCCGCCATGGCCCAGCCGAGCACCGCTGGCTTTAGCGCCGGATGCGCATGGCCGTGTCCACGGCCCTCTCCATGATCATGATCGTGGTTGTGAACGTCTTCGTGGGAGTGCTCGTGCATCTCACCCCCATTCTACGCAACTACCCGCCGTCTGCGCAGCCCTGGCGCACCACATTTCTGCTTATTGGGAAGTTTGACAACTCCATGCAGCGAATTCGTTGACGCTCCACCCGGCGGCTGCCACCATCCAGAGAGCTTCCCGTTCCGCGCGTATCCGAAGCGAGGGAGCCCTTGCACAGGGGTTGTGCTCCGACGGAGATGAGCGTTCCTATCGCAAAATTGAGTTTCTGGGGCGTGCGTGGTTCCACGCCGACTGTGGATCCCGCCACCTGGCGCTACGGCGGAAACACGCCTTGCCTCGAACTGGTCGCGCCGGACGGCACGCAGTTCATCCTCGATTGCGGCACCGGGCTGCGCATGCTCGGCAGCCGCTGGGCCGCGCCCGCGGGCGGCCGCTCCGCTAATACCCACATCTTTGTGACCCATTATCACTGGGACCACATCCAGGGCATCCCTTTCTTCTCGCCACTCTATGTGGAAAACAACGAATTTCATTTCTACAGCTTTCGCTCGAAATTCCTTGGCCGCGATTCCTTGAAGCAGGTCTTTGAAGCTCAGATGGCCATGCCGTATTTCCCCGTGGACATGTCCGCGATGAGCGCCAAGCGCAAGTTCAAGGAAGTGGACGGCGGCGATTCCTTCAAGATCGGCGAAAACAAAGTCACCGCGCGCTGGCTGAATCATCCCCAGGGCTGCCTAGGTTTCCGCATAGAAACTCCCGCGGGCACGGTGGTCTACGCCACGGACAATGAACCCGGCGATCCCGCCCTCGACAAAAGCATTCGAGAACTTGCCGCAGGCGCGGATATCTTTATCAACGACGCGCAATTTACGCCCGAGCAGCTCGCCACCACTCGCCGCAGCTGGGGCCATTCCTCCTGGCTTGAAGGTATCCACATCGCCCGCGAAGTTGGCGCCAAAACTCTGGTGCTGTTCCACCATGACCCGGATTCCACCGATCGCATGGTGGATACCGTCCTCCGCCAGGCGCGCGAAGAGTTCGATTCCGTCTTCGCCGCTAGCGAGGGCATGGTCATCACCCTGGGCGCCTCCGATGGCCGCGTGGAAGCGCATATGCCTGGCACGCGTTCCGCGCTCCGCCGCGAAGCGCAGTTTCGCGCACGCGTATCCGGCTTGACCGCAGAAGGCCAGCAGTTCGAGGAAGAAACCGTCGTGCGAGATCTCTCCCTGCAAGGCGCGCTCATCTCCCTGCGCCACAGCCCGCGGCTGCAATCGGAATTGCAAGTCACCATGGAAACCCCCGGCCCCAACGGTCTCCAGTCCATGAAGCTGCACGGCTATGTCGTGCGCATCGATGCCGCCGCCGAAAAGGGTCACACCGCCGTCGGCGTTGTTTTCACGGATTAATCCACTCTCGGGCGGTTTTTGAAGCCTCGGGCTTCCGCCCTGCCTCAGATCTTCAGGAAGATCCGTTTCCGGTACAATACCCAAACGAGCGCCCAGCAGAACGCCACGGCAGCGAGCGAATAAATCAGCGAAGCGCCTGCCACGGAGATGGGAAGCGCGGAAAGACGGCTGAACGCAAACTGTTTCAAAATCACCGGCGTCCCATTCGGCCCCGTCACACTCCAGCTGTACGCGGGGCCATACACCAGCGCGTCCGCCACAAAACCCGCAATCGGATTCATCCCGAACACGAGAAACGCTATCGTCCATTTGCCTCGCCACTCGCGTATCTCCACCATCCAGTACAATAACGCCAGAAAGATCAGCGCAAGCCCCGCGCTCCACACCACGAACGAGCTGGTCCAAAGATTCTTGTTGATGGGGAACCACACGTTCCAGACCTTTCCCAAAATTGCCGCACACAAACCTGCCGCTAGCATTCCCATCACTTTTTTCTTGCCGCTGCGCCCGGATCGCAACCATTGGCCAGTTAGCACTCCGAACAACGCTGTCGCGATCGCCGGGATGTTGCTGAGAATGCCTTCGGGATCACGTGTGCCGTTGTAGAGACGCCCCATAAACAAACTCCGGTCCAGCCACGCAACGATGTTGTGGTCCATATCCATGAACGGGATATCACGTCCCGGCACCCCAAACCCCGGCACCGGCGCAAATCGCAGCAGCGCCCAATATCCAACGAGATAAACAATAATCGCCGCGATCTGCCCGCGCCGCTCGGTCCACAGCACCAAAATTGCGGAGAACAGATAGCAGACGGCAATCCGCTGCAGCACCCCCTCTATGCGCCAATCTTTCAGGTGATAGACGGGAAAACCGTTCACCAGCAGTCCGAGCACGATCAAAATCAGCGTTCGCTTCAACACATGGAGAAAAATGTGTTCTCGCGACTCGCCACGCTGCAGCCGCGCAGAAAACGAATACACCATGGAAACGCCCACGAGAAACAGGAACGAAGGGAAAATGAAATCGGCCGGCGTCCAGCCATTCCACTCCGCATGCATGATCGGCCAGTACGCCCGCGCATCATCGCCGGGATTGTCCACCAGGATCATCCCCGCGACCATCAGCCCGCGATAGATATCAACGGACAAAAGTCGCCCTGCAAGCGGCAGCGCCGCTGAACGCGAACTTCGTGAGTCCACAGGCTTCATTCGATTTTTCCTCCCAGGATCGCCACGGAAGTATTCGGCAAAGTGAACGCTTCGCCGCTCGTCCCATTTCCGGAAGCGCGCATTATATCGTTTTAATAAAGCAAATCTACACAATTTGCGCGCCGCTTGGCTCGGCACTGCGCGACTGCAAAAATGCTCCCCGCCGCGCCATCCTTGCTACTCGGGAAGGCGCGTGCTTCCTGCCGGCGTTTGGAGGCATAATCGCTACTCTATTTTGGAGAACAGCATGTCCACACTTGGACTCATCGAATACAAAGACGCCGTCCCCGCAGTGCGGGCCATCTACGATGACATCATGGCCACCCGCAAGACCGACTGGATCAACAATTTCTGGAAGGCCATCGCCCACGATCCCGTTCTGCTAAAACGCACATGGGAATCCATCAAGGAAATCATGGCCCCCGGCGCGCTGGATCCGCTCACCAAGGAATTGCTCTACGTCGCCGTCAGTGTCACCAGCAACTGCCAATACTGCATCGCCTCGCACACCGCATCCGCCCGCAAGAAAGGCATGACCGACGCCATGTTCAAGGAGTTGCAAGCCGTCATCGGCATGGCCAATGAAACCAACAAGCTGGTCACCGGCTATCAAGTCGAGATCGACGAGCAGTTCAAAGGGCCGCTCGCTCCTCTGAAGTAGCGCAGCCGCGCCGGACTCCTTTCCACTCCTGTCCCCGAGTACTGTCCGAATGGCCAGTGTTTCCATGGTGGTACGCCCGTACTATGGCAGGCATGTTTGGGCAAGGGACACCATATAGAAGTTCGCGGGGAACCCTGTTCTGACCAGGTGAATCCCCAATCCTGTCCTCAAGTGAGCGTCCCATGTCGCCCATCGTCAAGGAAACCGAAGTCTCTTCGGCCGCGCCAGCCACTACCGCTGTCCGCCCGCCCGTAACGAGCTCGCGCGGGGAAGACACCGCAGGGAGGCCCCAACCGGTCGCCCTCGAGGTGCCCGTTACGGTGAACGGCGCACGCACCGTCGAGGGCAGTGACAAGCGCGAACCCTTTTCGGAAAACACCAAAACGGTGCTGGTCTTTGGTAACGGCGCGGTGATCCGCCTCACTTCTTCTGTCGCTTCCGGCCAATTGCTTTTTCTGACCAATGACAAGACCAAGAAGGAAGTAGTCTGCCAGGTCGTCAAGTCCAAGAACTATCGCAACGTGAGCGGCTACGTCGAACTGGAGTTCACCGAACCCGTGGTCGGTTTTTGGGGCATGCGTTTCCCGAATGACCGCATTGGACCGCCATCCCCTGCTCCCGCGCCGGTTGCTGCGGCCCCCGCCGTCGTACCCCAGCCAGCCCCCAAGACAGTCGTGCCTGTGGTCACTGTCGCTCCGAAAATTGTGGAATCCAAACCGGCCCCCATCGCTCTAGTCGTGCCGCTGCCCGTTCTGCCCAAGCCGGAAGCCGCAAGACTTATCCCTGTCGCGGTTGTCGAACCCACAGTCACAGAGGTTGCCCAACCGGTCGTTGCCAAGAGTGTTGAGTCAGTGCCCACAGTCACCGCGGAGCCTGCCATCGAGGAATTTGCAGTTTCTCCAGAGCCCCCAGCGGAAGTAGTCGCGCCCTCTGCCGCTACTCAGGATGAAATTCCTCTGCAACCTGTGGCGGCCATGACGCCGGCGCCGGTGTTCCCTGATTCTCCGAAAATGGATTTCACGGTGGTCGAACCGGCGAAGCTGCTGAACTCCTTGGCTTCCGTTCTGGACTTGCCGCGTGCTTCGGATCTGCAACCTGTTATGCCAGCCGTTGTGCCAGCCCTTTTGCCAGCCATTGTCGCTCCGGAGCAGCCAGCTCTTGCAATTCCCGTCGCGCTACCCGCGGCCAGCCTGCCGAGCATCTCGGAAGTTAAGCCCGCAGCGAGTGTGGACGGTAAGAAGGAATCGTCTCCTTCCGCCGATCCCACTATGCAGGAATTGAAACTGGAAACCGCGCGCTTGCAGGAACAACTTGCGTCGCTGCTCTTCAGCGGACCGCAACCTGGTGTGACCGAGCAGCCGGCCCCATCTGCGCCTGTGAAAGTTTCCCCAGTCGTCAGCGATGCAGCGGCAAAGCTTCTCGATCTGGCGCAAGCTCCGCCCTCCGCAGTGAAAGAAAATAAACTTCCGGCGCCTCCCCGCCCGGCCCTCAAATCTTCGCTGGATGTGGAAGAAGTCAAGATTCCTGCGTGGCTCGAGCCGCTCGCCCGCAATTCCGCGGCCTCTTCCGCGAGCCATGAAGCATCCTCTAAGCCATCCTTCAGCCATGAAGCGAAACACGTCGAGGAAGCGCAGCCGTTTGAAGAACAGTCTGTGGACGCGGATTCAGCGGACGATTCCGCGAGCCCCCGCGTTTCCGAAGCGCCAATGTTTGGCAGCCAGTTCTCGCATGAAGGAAACCAAAGCGGCTCGGAGAGCGCCTCGCGCGGCTCGAAAAAAGGTGTCTGGATCGGTATCGCCGCGGGCGTTCTCTTGCTGGCCGGTGGCGCAACTTGGTATATGCGCCCATCTGCGAATTCTGCGTCGGGCACCGTTGCTGCTGCTTCGCCGGTGGCGGGTTCATCGTTTGCTCCGGAGGTGCCGGCGAATTCTTCCCCAGCACAGACGGTTCCGCCCGCAAGCGTTTCCTCGGCGGCTCCCGCTGCTTCCGCTCCGGTCGCCAATGCACAGCCCTTGGTGACGTCGCATGATGTGGTAGCGAAGCCTCAGGTAAACACGAATGCGCCGGCCGGTGCGGTGCACGCAGCCCAGCCCGCTCCACCACAGCCGAAGAAGACGGCCCTCGGCGATGTTCGCCTTGCGGCGCCGCTCGTGAACCGTAATGGAGCTGCACAGGACGCTGGTGAACCCGAACCAGTCATCCCCGGCACACAAGTGGCGGCGAATGACGATGCCATGGGCGCAAGTTTCGCGGTGAGCAGTGGAAGGCAGCCCGCCGCGCCTGCGGTGCCCCTCCCGATGGGTGGCGATGTCAAGTCCGCCAAGCTGCTGTCATCGATACCGCCCGTTTATCCCACTCTCGCCAGGACCCAGCACGTCTCTGGCGACGTGAAAATCGACGCCCTCATTGACGAGAATGGGCGCGTTACCGCCATGAAGATTCTCTCCGGCCCGGCTCTGCTCCATCAGTCTGCGATGGATTCTTTGCGGCGCTGGAAGTATCAGCCGGCAACGCTGGACGGCAAACCCGTTTCCATGCACCTCGCCGTTACCCTGCAGTTCCGCCTGCAATAATCGGCCATCGAACACCGCGCGGCCTAGCGCTAGCTCTTGTATTCGTTTCGATTCACTTCACTGGAAAGAAGCACGGGTTGTTTGGGAAGAATTTTTCTGAGGGCCTCGAGTTCAGGCTCGCCAGGTCCCAACGGCAGCTTGATCTGACCTCGCTGTACCGCTGAGCGGAGAATTCCCATCGCAATTTCAAAGCCTGCGTAAGCGCTCTCGCCGTTACACGGATGTACCCTACTTTCATCATCCAGCCAGCGCGCCATGTCTTCCACATAGGGTGGCATATCCAGATCGTAATTCATGCATCCTTCGCCGGAAATCACTCCAGCCTGCTCGCGCGTGACCGCTCGCCATCCCCCGCCGGTCAGCACTTCCGCAAATCCTTCCGTGCCTTCCACTCGAATTTTGTTCTTGCGCCACCAGTAATCCACTTCCGGCACATCAGGTGCTCCTGCGCCGCACTCGATGATTCCCCGCACTCCGTTGGCAAATTGAATAAACCCGGCGATATAGTCCGGCGAAGGATGATTGTCGGCAAGTTTCCCGCGCCCCGCAGCCTGGCCCATCACCCAATCTGCTGGTGCATTGTCGTTGTACCAGCGCATGTAATCGACCAAATGGGTGAACAGGTGCAGCATCCAGCCTGCTCCGTGGGCGTATACCGTCTGCACGCGGCCGATGGCGCCGCTGGAGACGATCTCCTTCACCCTCTGATAGTGCTTCCCGTAGCGCTGCTGGTGCGACACAACTGTCTTCACTCCAGCGGCGTTCACCGCCTTGCGGATTTCGATGGCTTCGTTCATCGAGAGCGCCATCGGTTTTTCGTACGCGATCAGCTTCGCGCCCGATGCGATTCCAATTCGAATCAGTTCCAGCCGCACACCCGGCGGCGTGCAGAAGCAAAACACATCCGGCCGGATTTTCTTCGCCAGCGCCGCAGCATCGGTGGAGACCTCGCTCACGCCGAGTTCCGCCGCCACTTTCTTGAGCTTCTCGGGGTCGCGCGTGGCCAAACCGGCAAGCTCGAAGCGCGGATTATTTTTGAACGCCGCTGCGTGATGTTTGCCGCGCTTTCCCGCGCCCACAACCATCACTCTATAAATTTTCTCCGCGCTCACGAACTCTCCCGCAGGCTATAGTTTCCCAAATTGCTTATCCCATTCCACGAGCTTCGCAATCGTGTAATCCACCTCTTCCACTGTCAGCTCCGGGAACATTGGCAGCGAAACGCACTGTGCCGCGTTCCTCTCGCACTCCGGAACATGTGGCTTCAAGTCCGCCAGTTTTCCCCATGGATACCCTTCCTGCTTGTGAATCGCGATGGGATAGTGCATTTTCGCGTCAATCCCCGCCGCCACCAGAAACTGCGAAAGATGATCGCGCTTCGCATGCTCCACCACATAGAGATGATAGGCGTGACGGTACCCCGGCAGCTCTTGCGGCAGCTTCAGGCTCGTGCCCGCGAGTCCTTCCGTGTACCGCTTGGCCCACGCGCGCCGCTGATCCGTCCACTTGGTGATGTATTTCAGCTTTACGCTCAGGAACCCCGCGTGGAGATCATCCAGCCGGCTGTTGAATCCAAACGTGTGCATCGAGCGCTTCAGCGATCCGTGGTTGCGCAGCCGGCGCACCGTGGAATTGATATCATCGCGGTTGGTCACCACCGCGCCGCCGTCGCCGAAGGTCCCCAGATTTTTCTGGATGATAAAGCTGGTGCACACCGCGTCGCTCAGCTCGCCTTGCTTGAACCCGTCTCCATACGCATCGATGCTCTGCGCGTTATCTTCCACCACCCACAAATTACGCTTCTTGGCGATCGCGCTGACCGCTTTCATATCCGCGCAATGCCCGTACAAGTGCACCGGCACGACGCCAACGGTCCTCGGAGTGATCGCCGCTTCGATCTTCGTTGCATCAATACAGTTCGTCTTCGGATCCGAGTCCACGAAGACCGTCTTGCCGCCGGCGATCCAGATGGCTTCCGCTGTCGCGAAAAAAGTATTCGCCGTGGTGATAACTTCGTCGCCCGGCTGAATACCCAGCGCCATGAACACCAGCCACAACGCATCCGTGCCGGAGTTTAGGCCAATCGCGTGCCTCATCCCGAAATAATGCTCGAATTCACGCTCAAAGCGTTCCAGCGTTGGCCCCATCACGTACGCTTCGCTGTCAATCACCGCGTGAAACGCTTCGTCAATCTCCCGCTTGATGCTGCGGTACTGGCGAGCGTGGCCGTAGAACGGCACGCTCAGCCGGGGCACGGAAACTGTTGTGGACGCACTCATAATTTCCCTTCTCGACGACACCCCATACTCGCCTTGGGGTGCGAATCAGGGTTCTACTATAGAGCCGCTGGCCATGAATTTGTAATGAATTAAACCGATTCAATAAAATATCTTTGCGATATTTCGAATTTGTTTCATGCATCCTTGGCCTGCTCAGGGCATTCGCGGCCGCCCAATCTCCAGTTTTCTTTTCCGGTCTGCGCCTTGTCCATATCACCCGGGCAGATTCCGTGATGCTTGCAGCCAGCCGGGGACGTTCGTATACTGGCGGCCCGGCCAATTGCCGGGTTATCGCGGGTGGGTAGCCCGCCGAATGTTCACCTTCATTGACGATTGAACTCGCGCCTGCGATGCCATCGCAGGCCGAACGCTGTGTGAATAACCGACCGCGCCGCGGTCGTGTTTTCGAAGGAGTGTTCTGCATGTCGCAAGCGCACGTGCCCGAAGAAATGAATGTCTACCAAAACGCCGAAGCGCGTTTTGAAACCGCCGCCAATAAGCTTGGTCTCGAGCAGGGCATTTACACCTATCTGAAGTATCCCAGCCGCGAGATCACCATGTACATCCCCATCGCGATGGACAACGGTCAGCTAGAAGTGTTCACCGGCTACCGCGTGCTGCACTCCACCGTGCGCGGGCCGGGCAAGGGCGGCATCCGCTTCGCGCCCGACGTTACCCTCGATGAAGTGCGTGCCCTGGCCACCTGGATGACCTGGAAATGCGCGGTCGTGAATATTCCCTTCGGCGGCGCAAAAGGTGGAATCATCTGCGATCCCCGCAAGATGTCTCGCGGTGAACTCGAACGCCTGACGCGGCGCTATACCGCGGAGCTTGCCGACTGGCTGGGGCCAGAGCGCGACGTTCCCGCGCCGGACGTGGGTACCAACGAACAGACCATGGCCTGGGTGATGGACACCTATTCCATGCACGTGGGACAAGCCACCACCGCCGTCGTGACCGGGAAGCCCATCGAACTCGGCGGTTCGGCCGGCCGCAAGGAAGCCACGGGTCGCGGCGTGATGATCTGCTGCAACAAAGCGCTGGCGAAACTCGGCATAAAACGCGATGGCTGCCGCGTGGCTATTCAAGGCTTCGGCAACGTGGGCTCCATGGCTGCCGACCTCATGCAGAAAGCCGGGTACAGGATTGTTGCGCTCTCGGATATTGGTGGCGGGCTCTACAACGAAAAAGGCTTCGACGTGCCCAAGGTGATCGACTGGGTCTACACGCAAAAGAAAGCGCTGCAGGACTTCCCCGGTGGCGGCGCCAAGATGTCCTCCAGGGATGTTCTCTTCCAGCCCTGCGACATCGTGATCCCAGCGGCCATCGAAAACCAGATTACCGAGAAGAACGCGCACCAGGTGCAGGCGAAGATCCTCTGTGAAGGCGCGAACGGCCCGACAACCTGGCAGGCCGACGCTATCATTGACGCCAAGGGTATCTTCACCATTCCCGACATTCTCGCGAATGCCGGCGGCGTGACCGTGAGCTACTTCGAGTGGGTGCAAGACCGCCAGGGCTTCTTCTGGCGCGAAAGCGAAGTCAATGAGCGCCTGCTGGACTACATGGAGAAGGCCTTTGACGACGTCGTGCGCTTCTCGGAAACACACAAAGTAAACAATCGCATAGCGGCGTACATGCTGGGCATCGATCGCGAGGGCAAAGCGCTCAAGTTGCGCGGGATTTATGCCTAGCCGGACGAATTATCTCGAAGGTCGTTCGCTTGTCGCCCCGCCGGGCGGGTGAGGCAGGGCCCTCGCCGGCATCTGCCCCGCGCGCATCTTTTGCTGGCGTATGGGCTCCAAAATGTGTATTCTTTCGCACCGCGGCGCTGGCTCCCCGCCAAAGCGCTGGAGCGCCCATGACACTAGAAACGATCTCTGCTGGCCACCGCAAGTCGGAAGAGGAACACCGCCACGACATTTGTCGAGCCGGGCGGTGGATGTACGATTACAAATTCATCGTCGCCTGCGAAGGGAATGTCTCCGTCCGGCTGGATGGCGGGCGTATCCTGACCACGCCCACGTGCATGAACAAAGGGATGCTGACTCCCGGAGATCTGGTCGTGATGAATCTCGATGGACATCACATCTCCGGCAACCGCAAAGCCTCCTCCGAGCTGGCCATGCATCTCCTGTTCTACCGCATGAGGCCGGAAGTAAACGCGGTTTGCCACGCGCATCCTCCCACCGCCACGGGTTTCGCCGTTGCGGGCCGCGCGCTGGATCAAGCGCTGCTGCCGGAAGTGATAATCGGCCTGGGACAAATTCCGCTGGTGCGCTATGCCACACCGGGAACTCCGGATTTGAGCGCGGCGATTGAGCCCTATGTTCTGCATTACGACGCGCTGCTCCTCGGAAATCACGGTGCGGTCACCTGCGGCCCGGATCTGCTCACCTCTTTTTTCCGCATGGAAACCATTGAACATTTCGCGAAGATTACCCTGGCCGCGGAGACTGCCGGAGAACCCCAGTTGCTCTCGGGCCGTGAAGTCGCCAAGCTGATGGCGCTGCGCGCCAAGTATTTTGTTGCGCCCCCGCCGGGCGGCGGCGCGGAGCTCCCGGAAACGTGTGATGGCGGGGAAACCCCGGGAGATCATGTGACCCTCACGCGCGATCAGTTGGATGCGCTGATTGACGAAGCGGTACGCAAGGACCGCTCGCATCGCTGACCGGAAACACCTGCGCATTCCGCTAGGCATTCTGTGCGTTGACACGCTGCGAAGCGTCGTCAATACTTTGAGTCCATGATCGGGCAACTGCGCGGGCGGCTGGCGGAGAAGCGGCCGAATCAAGTGATTGTGGATGTGGGCGGCGTGGGCTACCTCGTGCAGGTGCCGCTTTCCACCTACGCTGTTCTTGGCGAGTTGCATACCGAAGTGTCCCTGCTGATTCATACCCACGTGCGCGAAGACGCGTTGATGCTTTACGGATTTGTTTCCGCGCGTGAGAAACATTTCTTTGAGCTGCTGCTCTCCGCGTCTGGCGTAGGTCCCTCGCTCGCCTTGAAAATTTTATCGGGGATGAGCGTGGAGGAATTAGTGCCCGCGATTCGCGGTAGCGATCTGGGGCGGCTCACGAAAATTCCCGGCGTGGGGCGGAAAACCGCCGAACGCATCGTAGTAGAGTTAAAGGATAAGCTGGACGCCGTGGCCGTGGAACCTGCCGAACGTCCCGCGCCGGCGTCGCCTGCGGGAGTCGAGGCTGACGTGGTTTCCGCGCTGGTGAATTTGGGATATGACGCGCGCGTGGCGGAGAAAGCCGCGGAAGAAGCGCGGCGCGAAGCGGGCGCGGCGAATTTTGAAAAATTGTTGCGCGCCACGTTGCTGGCGTTGAGTGCGCCTTCTGGGCGTGCCGCGCGAACTTCGTAGTTGTTGAAAATGAAATTGTAGGGGCGCAGCATGCTGCGCCCTCTTTGGCAAGGCTGATGACGGATGCGAGTGCAAAACGAATGATGCCCCAAAGACAACCCGAGCGCATTGTGTCCGGCCAGGCGTATGACGAGGACGCGCGCATTGAAGTGAGCGTGCGCCCGAAAAAATTGGACGAATACATTGGGCAAAAGCGCGTCAAGGAAAATATCCAAATCGCCATCGACGCCGCGCGCAGCCGTGGCGAAGCCCTCGATCATGTACTGCTCTACGGGCCACCGGGGCTGGGCAAGACCACGCTGGCGCAAATCATCGCCAATGAATTGAACGTCCCCATCAAGACCAGCGCGGGACCCCTGCTGGACCGCAAGGGTGATCTGACCGCCATCCTCACTTCGCTCGAAGGCAAGGAAGTTTTTTTTCTCGATGAGATTCACCGCCTGCAGCCCGCAGTGGAAGAAGTGCTGTATCCCGCGATGGAAGATTTTCGCGTAGATCTCGTCATTGGCCAGGGGCCCGGCGCGCGCATTCATCCCTTTCACCTGAATCGCTTCACTCTGGTGGGAGCGACCACGCGCGCGGGATTGATTACCGCGCCGCTGCGTTCGCGCTTTGGCATTGTGCATCGTTTGGATTTTTACGAGCCGGAAGATTTGCTGATCATCATTCACCGTTCGGCGAAGATTTTGAATATTCAGATGGAAGAAGGCGGCGCGGAAGAAATTGCCAAGCGCTGCCGCGGAACGCCGCGCGTGGCGAATCGCTTGTTGCGACGCGCGCGCGATTTTGCGGAAGTGCGCGCCGCCGGCCGCATCACAAAAACAGTCGCCCAGGAAGCCTTGGCCATGCTCGGCGTGGACGAAAGCGGCCTGGATGAAGTCGACCGTAACCTGATGCTGGCCCTGATTGATAAGTATGCGGGCGGGCCGGTCGGCGTCGGCACGCTGGCGGCCGTGCTCAGCGAAGAAGAAGA
>JBGOTL010000085.1:0-16212 GCA_041476465.1 Candidatus Acidiferrum sp.
GCCTTGAGAATCTGCGATCTGCCAACATCCAGAGCCTGGTCTCCCTGGCCTTTTTGTTCCAGACCGATGACGACTTCGTTTGCGCTAGGGTTTGCGGGATCACTGATAGGCTGAATTTCGCTGGTTCCGAGACCTTGGGCGGCGAGGGCGCTGCGCAACTGGTCGACATTCGGCGTTTGCGCGAACCTTACATCCACGTTGGTGCCGCCGCGAAAGTCGATACCGTATTTCAGGCCGCCTTTTTGCACTATGGAAAGAAAACCGGCGAGCAGAAGGATACCGCTAAGGGCATAGAAATACTTGGATTTGCCCATCCAGTCAATGTTGGGCTGCTTGAATAACTCGATCATGCCAGTTGTGCTTCCCTTCCTTAGACTCCGGTGGGTGGCGGTTTGTTCCCGTCACCGGCTCCCCTACCCAAAGCTTAGGAGACATCCGCCGGAAGTACCCATCCCCTGAAAGGTTCAAATGGCGCAGGAAATGGTCCTGATAGTACTAAATCCGCCTAAATGCTGAGTTCCGCCTGACGGTCCATTTTCGTCAAGTGATACTGGAAAATAGTCTTGGACACGTAAATCGCCGTGAACACGTTGGCCAGCAAACCGATGGTCAACGTAATCGCAAAGCCGCGGATCGGGCCCGTTCCAAAGACGAACAGAAAGACCGCGGAAACGATGGTGGTGACGTGGGTGTCGATAATCGTCAAAAATGCTTTCGCGAACCCCGCGTCCACCGAAGCCGCGGAAGACTTGCCGTTGTGCAGTTCTTCGCGGATACGTTCGAACACCAGAACGTTGGAGTCCACGCCCATGCCGATGGTCAGAATGACGCCGGCAATACCCGGCAGCGTGAGCACCGCGCCGAACATGGCCAGCGCAGCCAAGAGAATGACCAGGTTCAGGATCAGGGCTAGAACAGCGTTCACGCCGGACAAGCGGTAATAGAAAACCATGAACATCAGCACCACAAGCAAGCTAAGGACGGAAGCTCGCACGCCGTGCCGAATCGAGTCTGCGCCGAGCGACGGTCCAACCGTGCGCTCTTCGAGATACTTAATCGAGGCCGGCAACGCGCCCGCGCGCAGCACCAGGGCCAGGTCATGCGCTGATTCCTGGCTGAAATTCCCTTCAATTACTCCCTTATCGTCGATGCGGCTATTGATCACCGGAGCCGAATACACTTTGTGCTCCAGCACGATCGCCATGTTGCGGCCTTTGTTTTTCTCGGTGAACGGCCCAAAGTTGCGCGCGGCTGCTTGCGTCAGAACAAACCCAACTTCCCATTGGCCGGGATTCTGCGTATTGCGGTTCTCTTTCACTCCTCCAGGTTGCACATCGCGGCCGGTTACCACGGCGGCGCGATCCAACAGGTACCAGACTTCGCCGGTATCTGTAGTGGAAGTGCGGCTTTCCGAACGGCCGGGCACTAACTCGGTCCCCGGAGGCAGCACGCCGCTATGGGCAACCAGCGCGGCGGATTGCGAAGGATACGGCGAGGGATCTTCGACAAGTTTCAATTCAAGCTGACCACCGGCCTGAATCACGGACTTGGCGCGAGAAGGATCTCCTTCGCCGGGGAGTTGCACAAGAATTTCGTTGTCTTTGCGGCCGTGCAGCTGGATCGTCGGCTCCGTCAGACCAAGTTCATTAATGCGCCGCCCGATGGTTTCGAGCGATTGCGTCATGGTCGTTTCCTGGATCTGCGCCATGACCCCGGGCCGCATGGCCAGGGTGTACCCCCCGGGGTCTCCCGTAGCAGGCGACATCTCCCAGAGGGTATTCAACTGCTCGCTGACCAAATCGCGGAACTGCGACAACTGGTCCGTGGCGACGTTGCGCACCAGGATATGCGTGTCGTCAACGCGGCGAACCTCTTCGTAGCGGATATTTTTCGCGCGTAGCTGGGTGGTCAGACGGTCCACCGTCTGGTCCGTCTCCTGGGCGATAGCTTCTTGGACCTGCACTTGGAGGATCAGGTGCGTGCCGCCCTGCAGGTCAAGGCCGAGCTTGATCTGCTGGCCAAAATTGTCCTTCACCAGCGCGAGCGAGGTGGGAAAACTTGGCAAGCCGAAGATCGCGTATAAACAGACCAGGATAACGGCAAGGATAAACAGCGCTTTCCACTTCAGATTAGGGTTCATCGTTAGAAAGTGTTGGCCGCCTTGCGGCCACCAAAAGAAAAGACCGCTCTGCGGCCACCCAAGAAACAGACGGCTTGGCGGTCACGCACAGGGCGCGTCGCGTTGCGGTCACTCATAAGATTGTCCGTCATCGGGCAGCGGGTGGACTTATTTCGCATCTTCCGATGCCTCCACCTGGGTAATCGCCGAACGCGCGATGCGGATTTTAACCTGGTCGGCGACCTTCAGAATCACGGTCTCGCCGTCAATGCCATTAATGGTGCCGTAGATGCCGCCACTGGTGATGATCTTGTCCCCGTTTTTCAGGGCGGAGAGCATCACCTGCATTTTCTTGCGCTGGCGCTGCTGCGGCATAATCACCATGAAATACATGATCCCAAACATCAGTCCGAGGGGGATGAGAAAACTCGAAAACCCCGCCGCGCCGCCTGCCTGAAACATCGTCATCGCCACAAGAATCATCTATCCCTCGAACCAAACCTTTCTATTGTACCTGCAAAGCCTCCGGTTCAACCAGTCCGCGCCGGGTGTCGCGCTTATCTAATCGACGCAGGCGAAGATAGGAGCAGCCAGCCGCGGTAAACTGCCGCGCTCCCCATGCCCGCAGATTCTCTTCTTCGTGGTGCCACGCGAGTCGACCGCCCCGGCAAGACCGGGATCCCTGACTTCGCGGTCGCGCGTGGAAAAGCCCGCGCGCTCACCGGAAACAGCTTCTAGGCTGGGCCCGCGGCGTAGCGCGCGTGCATCTCAGACGAGAATTTCGACAGAATCCCAAAACCGATAGCCTCGCGGATTTGCCGCATTATGTCAAGGTAAAAGTGGACATTGTGGTGAGTGGCCAGAATGGCCGCGGTGATTTCTCCGGCGGCGAAAAGATGACGAAGATACGCGCGCGTATAGCGGCGGCAGACGGAGCAAGCACAATGGGGATCGATGGGCCGCTGGTCGCTGGCGTACCGCGCATTCTTGATCAGCACGCGGCCTTCGCTGGTGTACAAGCACGCGTGGCGCGCCGCGCGCGTGGGCAGCACGCAATCCATCATGTCAATGCCGAGCGCAACGTAATCCGCCAGTTGTTCGGGGCGGCCGACGCCCATCAAGTAGCGTGGGCGGTCCTGCGGGAGAATCGCGGTAACTTCGCCGGCCATTTCGCAGGTGACCTCATGCGGCTCGCCAACGGCGAGCCCTCCGACGGCATAGCCGGGAAAATCGAGCTCGAGAAGTTGATGAGCGCTTTCGTGGCGCAAATCCGCGAAGGTGGCGCCCTGCACGATGCCGAATTGCCATTGGCTTAGATCACCGTTGCGTTGCGCGCATTCCTGAAAATAAACGCGCGCGCGTTTGGCCCATGCCGCGGTGCGGTTCACAGCGGCTTCGGCCTTGTCCCGCGGCGCGGGCGTCTCGATGCATTCATCGAGCACCATGGCGATGTCCGAACCGAGCGCGAGCTGAATCTCCACGGCTTTTTCCGGTGTGAGCAGATGCTCGGAGCCATCCAGGTGCGAACGAAAGCGCACACCTTCGTCGGTGATCTTGCGCAACTCGGAAAGGCTGAAAACCTGGTAGCCGCCGGAATCCGTGAGGATCGCGCGCGGCCAGGACATGAATTGATGCAGGCCGCCGAGCTTGCGAACCAGCTCATGCCCGGGCCGGAGATAGAGATGGTAAGTATTCGCGAGGATGATCCCCGCGCCGAGCTCCTCGAGCGCTTCCTGCGTGAGCGCCTTGACGGTTGCGGCCGTGCCCACGGGCATGAATACCGGCGTCTCGATCGCTCCATGTGGAGTGTTCAGCAGGCCGCGGCGCGCGCCGGTTGGATCCGTTTTTGAAACTTCGAAGGAAAAATTCACTTTTTCAGTGTATCAAGAGAAGGCGAAGGCTATGCCAACGCGAATGACCACATAGGCGGCCCAAACCGTGAAGGCGATGGTATTGGGCTTGCTGCCCTTGAGTTTTTTCGGATTCACAGCGGTAAACCCAACCGCCAGTAGAATCAGAATCCAAATCACAAAGATGTCAACCGACTTGCAAAGGGCAACCAGCCACTTTGCGGCTTCGTCCGGCAAGACTACCGCTAGATTGGTGGCGAGGGGGTTTTCAATATCGATTGTGCCGTACGGTTTCAAGTACAGGATGAGGATGAAGAGCGGGCTGTTCACCAGCGTGGTGAGAAATGCATGAGTGGTAATGCCGAACGCTGTGCTGAAATTTGTGCTGACCCCACCCAGCAGACTGTAGGCGCCCCACATGACTAAAGACACCAACAACACGACAACGACCTGGCCGCCAACCCCGAATACATAAACTGAAATCGGCGCGTACTTGGCGCCCATTTCGATCTGCTGCTGCTTTTGTTCAGATGACATCTGTGCAGCGTGCGGATTCTTATCGATTTGCTGGCCAACGTAGTCGCGCCAGTTCATCCGCTGGTTGATACAGAAGCACACCACGATTGCGAGAACGACCTCGAGAACCATTGCAGGCAGCCAGCTTGGTTTCTTCACAATGTCTTCGAAGGTGCTCTTCGGCGAAAAAAACACGCCGACGATGCGGCCCAACGGGCTGACAGCCGCTTGCACACCGGGAGCGGGGACTGGGGTAGTTGCCATCGAGGACTCCTCCGTAGCAATGATTCTTAGTCACTTTTGTATCAGAGTCTGCGCTCCGGGCTACAGAAAAATTTCAGCCGGCTTAGACGCGGGGAAGCTCTGGTACAGCGGCACACTGCAACGCGTCGGACAGGAAAGCCGAAACACGAAACACGAAATGTAACGCTTAGAACGACTCTCGCTAATCAGCCTCGTCTACGATAGTAAGCTATTAGGTTCGATGGCAACCGCTAGCACACCGCGTGTCGACTGGTCCGTGATCTGGGCGCAGCGCGGCTTCCGGTATTTCTTTGTCGCCATGTTTATTTCCCTGTTCGGCAGCGGCATGAATTTCGTCGGCGTCAGCTGGTACATCCTTGCGGCAACCCACTCCACACTGAAAGTAAGCCTGCAAGTCATCGTAGTCACCCTGCCAGGTTTGCTCGTGCCGTTTCTCGGCGGCGTGCTGATCGATCGCATTGACCGCCGCTACCTCGGCGTGGCGCTCGATTTCGTGCGCGGCATTTTTGTGCTGGCCACTGCCTACATCGCCTGGCGGGGGCATCTCGAACTCTGGCACCTCTACGCCATGACGTTGATCACCGGCGCCGGCTCCGCCATGTACTGGGCCAACGTGAATGCGCTGGTGCAGGAAGTCATTCCCGCCAGCCAGTTTACCGGCGCCAACGCCGCGGTGCTGGTGGGCGTGCAGAGCGGCATGCTCATCGCCGGCGCTTTCGTCGGCTTCATCTATGATGGAGCGGGCATCGCGGGGATTCTTTTCATAGACGGGCTCACCTATTTCCTATCCGCCTATTGCTTGTATAAAGTCCGGGGCGGTTACGTTTCGCCGCGCGATCACAAACAATATCCACGAGAATTTTCTGAAGCCACCGAAGTCACCGTGCAGGCGCTGGAAGCCGGCGAAAACCCAGAGATCGCCGAGGCTGGATTGTCGCTAGCCATTTATGCGGACATGAAAGAAGGCTTCGCCTACCTCAAACAAAAGCCGGAGGTGCGCGCGCTCGGTGTTACCCACGCCATTCTGATGGCCAGCGTGGTCAGCTCCAACGTGGTGCTGGTGGCGCTGGCCAGCGACATTCTTCACACCGGCGCGCGCGGCTTCGGATTCCTCGAAGCAGGCTGGGCCGTCGGCGCAATCATCGGCGGCTTGGTTATCAGCCAACTGCCGCAGGCGCCACGCTTGACGCTCTACGTGGCGGCGATGGTGGTCATGGCCGCGGGCCACATGGTCGTTCCGTTCATCTCGTTTCTCGTGGGTGCGGCTTTCATGCAGGGCTTGTTTGGCTTCTGCCGTGCCATGGGCGGGGTGGTAGCGCAGTCTTCGCTGATGTCCATTGTGCCGCGCCATTTCATGGGGCGCACGCAATCCGCCATCGCCATTGTCACCACCGTGCTGCAATTGTTCATGAGCTTTTCGCTCGGCTGGATCGCGCAGCGCATCAATATCGTCACTGGTTTCGAGCTGCTCGCGCTGATGTACGTGGTGGCGGCTTTCTCGGCTTCCCGCGCGCGGCAATTGCTGCAGTGAATCACCCGATCCAGCGCGCTTGACGGGTAATGGGGGATACGGGGTGTTATTTTTCAATCCGACGCAGGATTGGGCGCCGCCGGTGGCGGCAGCTTGATATCTTTTCCGCCGAGTAACTCCACCGCCGCCTGATACAGCTTCGAGCGCAGCATGTACCGCTCGTTCGCGCGCGTCACGTAGCGCACCGCCACTTCGATCCCGCCCACCACGGGCTTTACGCTGATTGCCGGCGCCACCGAGATGGCGCCCATATCGCGCGAATTCGTGGAGCGGCTCCATTCCTGCTTGGCTTGTTCGGCGGTTTCCTGCGTGGCTTCGAGCACCTTCTTCTGAATCGCGTCAATCATCGGATAAGGATCCAGCCCGGGCGGAAGGAAGATTTGCAATTCATCCCACAACCACTGCCCTGAGGTCGAAAAATTAAAGTAGTGCCCCTCGATGGCGAAGCTGTTGGTAAACGTCACGCGGCGGCCCGTCGGATGGCCGGAGTCGGTCCAATTGCCGGTCTCCAGCAGAACGGTGTGAAATGGGCCCACCTGCACGACTTCGCCGGTGACTCCGTTGATCTCCACCCAGTCGCCCAGACGAATGCCATTCTTTCCCATCAACACGAACCAGCCAATGAAGCCGACGATGAAATCTTTCAGCGCGACGGTGAGGCCCGCGCCGGCCAGTCCGAGAAATGTTCCGAGCTGTCCCGGCGGCCCGAAGATCACCACCAGGATCAGGAGCAGCGCCACGACTTGCAGCGAAACCCGCGTCACGGTGTGCAGCGACTGCACTTGCCGCCGGTCCATGGAAAGCTGGTTCACCAGCTTGTCCATCCAGGAACCGAAAAACAAACCAACCCCGGCAATCAGCAGAATGACGACAATGCCCAGCAAGGCGCGATTGACGACCGCCGCCTGGCGCGCCTCGACCACCGCAATCCATTGTCCGTAAATCGCAGCGATTTGCTTCTGATAATCCCTTCGTTTGTCGAAGGTGGCCAGATCCTTCTGCTCCGAAACTATTTCTTTGACCCCTGCCAGTGCGGCCACGGACTCTTCATGGCTCCGGCCTTTTCGCGAACTCGCGGCGTTCGACGCCGCGCCTTTTTTCGCGTGCGCCGCCAGATCCGGCGAAGCCAGTTTCACGGCGTCGATGCGCGCATCCAGCGCATCGTGCTCCGCGGCTAGCGTATCGCCGGCAGCCTGGGCCTCTTCCTTTGCGCGCAGCAGCAGGATTCTTTTTTGTTGCAATGCATTCCACTGCTGGTAGCGGTGGATCAACCCGAACTGTTCCGGCAACGGCGCTACGTTCACCCGCGCCGCCCGATCCACGCTTTCGGATGCAGCCTTATGCTGCTGCGCAAGTTGCTCGAGCCGCCATTTAGCGTCGCCACCCGCCCCGATCAGATCCTGGCTGGCGTCATCCACTTCGTCATCCGTCAATTCGAGTTCTGCTTTGGCGGCATCGAGCTGATCGTCGAGCGCTTCCTTCTTGCTGCCCGTGGCCTTCGCTTCTTCCGCGGTCAACCGCGCGACCAGGGCCTGCTCGGACTTCTGGCTGCCTTGCGCCTTCTCCAGCCTCTCCTGGATTTCTTTGGCGTCTGCGCTCAATGGCTGAGGGTGCGCCTTCGCGTAGCGTTGCGCGCTATCGAAAGCCAAATCCAATTCGTGGTCCGCGAGCCGCACTGCTTCCGCCGCGAATGCCTGCTCTTCGGGTTTATCGGCAAGCAGCATTAATCTCTGTGCCGTCTTCAGGAAGGACTGGTCTACCTCTGTTTGTGCCGCTTCGCGCGCGCCGTGTTTTTTATTTTCATTCGGCGCCGCCGGCTGCGACGTGCGAAACAATCCGTAGAAGGTGGCGGCAAGAAGTATGATCAGTGCAACAGCAATAATTCTTTGCGTCGTTTTCATATGGACTCGGCGGGCCATGCCATTCTAATACGCCTGGGACAGACCGCAACCTGCTTGGCGGCTCCCAGAGCATCGCGTTCAGATGCCCCCTTGTGCCGGTGACCACCCTGTTCTAGTCTGACACCAAGAACGAGTGATGCAGGATTCGCGCTTACCCAAACTTGTCTTCTGTCTGCTGGCCGCCGCCGCGGTTATGCAATTCTTTCTCTACTACCCGCAATTACCGGCGACTATGGCTTCACATTTTGACGGACGCGGCATCCCCAACGGCTGGCAAACCAAGCTGGTGTTTTTCGCATTTTTTCTCGGCGCGACGCTCCTCGCCACAGTCGTCGCATTCGGTGTCCCCCGAATAATCGAAACGTTGCCGGCGCAACAGCTCAATCTGCCGAATAAGGAGTACTGGCTCGCTCCCGAGCGCCGCGAGGCTTCGCTCGGCTTTCTTCGCGCGCACATGGCGTGGTTTGGCTGCGCCATTTTCTTCGTGATCCTTCTCGCTTTTCATTACTCCATTCTGGCAAATCTGCACGGGCAAACCAATTTCGAATCGCGCTCGTTCCTGATTGTGCTCGGCGCTTTCCTTCTTTTTATGATCTTCTGGCTGATTCGTCTCTTCACGCGGTTCGGCCGTCCGCCACAGCCGAATTCGTCGCCAAAATAAAAACGCTCCCGATTTTCCGGGAGCGTTTCAGGTTTGGCAGCACCGTTATCCCAATTTCTATAGGTAATCGCGCGAAGGACCTTCCAGGAACGCGCGCAGCTTGCGCGACCGCGACGGGTGGCGCAGCTTGCGCAGCGCTTTCGCTTCGATCTGGCGGATGCGCTCGCGCGTCACCGCAAAGGACTGGCCCACTTCTTCGAGCGTGTGCTCGCTTCCGTCGTCCAGGCCGAAACGCATCTTGATCACTTTTTCTTCGCGCGGCGTCAGCGTCTTCAGCACCGAAGAAGTTTGTTCCTTCAGATTCAGGTTGATGACCGCGTCGGACGGCGACACCACCGCCTTGTCCTCGATGAAGTCCCCCAGATGCGAATCTTCTTCCTCGCCAATCGGCGTTTCCAGCGAAATCGGTTCTTGTGCAATCTTCAAAATCTTGCGCACCTTGGACACGGGAATGTCCATGCGCTTGGCGATCTCTTCGCTGGTAGGCTCGCGCCCCAATTCCTGCACCAATTGGCGGCTGGTGCGCACCAGCTTGTTGATCGTTTCGATCATGTGCACGGGAATACGAATGGTGCGCGCCTGGTCGGCGATCGCGCGGGTAATGGCCTGGCGGATCCACCATGTCGCATACGTGGAAAACTTGTAGCCGCGGCGCCATTCGAATTTGTCCACGGCTTTCATCAAGCCGATGTTGCCTTCCTGAATCAGGTCGAGGAACTGCAAACCACGGTTGGTGTATTTCTTCGCGATCGAAACAACAAGTCGGAGGTTGGCTTCGATCAGTTCCTTCTTGGCTTGCTCTGCTTCCGCTTCTCCGCGGTGAATGAAAGTGAGCGTGCGCTTCAGCTCGGTCAGCCCGACTTCGCTGGCCTCTTCAATGTCCTTCAGCTCAGAACGCCGCGTGCGCAGTTCTCTGCGCGCTTCGGAGGCGACGTCGCCCTTGGACGCGTCCACCCGGCGTTCCAGCCTGCCGGCTTCGCGCTCCAGCGACTGCAGCCGCTCGACTGTGCCACGCATCTTGTCTATCAGCCGCTTTTTCTCGAACGGATTGAATTCGATGTCGCGGATCTCGACGGAAATCTGCACGCGCGTGCGCGCCACCCCCCATTTCGCCCTGATGTACGGCTTCTTCCTCGCCTTCGCCGTGTTCTCGAGTTTCGCTGCCTGCTTCAGCGCGGTTTCGTACAGCTTTGCGATCTTGTCGATGTACTTGAGCGTCTGCTTGGTTTTGTTCGCGATCTTTTCTTCGGTGAGTTCTTCATCGTCGAACACCACGATCTCTTTGATCGACCGCGCACCCTTGCGCAGGTCGTCACCGACCGCAATCAGTTCTTTAATTACGATGGGCGACCTCGTGATGGACTTCATCACCACGAGTTGCCCGCGCTCGATGCGCTTCGCGATGGTCACTTCGCCTTCGCGCGTCAGCAACGGTACGGTACCCATTTCGCGCAAGTACATGCGCACCGGGTCGTTGGTCTTTTCCAGTGAGCCCGGCGTCAGGTCCAGGTCGCCATCTTCGGTGTGCGTCTCTTCCTTCGCGACCACGTCGTGTTCGCCCGGCTCCGCGGAAACTTCCACGGCGCGCGCGGCTTTCGCCGACGCTTGATCCTCATAAATCTCAATGCCGTTTCGTTCAAAGGTCGTGAGCAGGTCGTCGATTTCTTCCGACGAATGCACCTCGGCAGGAAGTGAATCGTTTACTTCGTCGTAGAGCAAATATCCGCGCTCTTTGCCTACGGCAATGAGCTGGCGTACCGCGTCGTATTTTTCCTCAAGACCCACTGCTGCCACAAATTCCTCCCGCAATCAGACCGTAATCCCAAGCATTAACGTGCATTTTCTGCGGCCATCGCTAAGCGCTTTTCGCTCGCCTGGAAAAAACATGCCGCAAAAACCAACAGACAAGCTGGCGCACTCGCGCAGTTGGCCGCTCTGCGGTCATCCAGACCGTCGACAGGGAAACCTCCCTGAAGATCGCTCGCATTTTGTAAGGAGCCCACTGCGTCGCGTTGCTCGCCCCGTGCGTGGCCCGCTTCCCGCACTTTTGGGGCCTGGTCCCCTGCCGCTAACTACATCTAGATAGATGCGTTTAGAGGGAAAACCGTTACTCGCGAAACCCTATTACGCTACACGCTTAAGTGTCGTCTAGTCAATGTTTTAATTAGTGGAAAACTGTGCAAGAAATGATCATTCAAATCTGACAGCCAGACTTCGGTCTTACAAGGACCTAGTCCGCAATTCTCATAAATACCAAGCCATCGCTGCCGCCATCTGTACCCGGCAATCCAGCCTCTTGGGTTACGAAGTCAAAGAAAGAGAGCTGAGGGCGGGTTCTTATGATCGTGCTGCATTTGAAAGTGCCGATCGTCAGCATGGCCTCAGCTTAGGCCACGGAAGAAGGCGGTCAGGTCCCCTGCGACCGCCGCTGGTTCCTCAGCCGGGGCAAAGTGCCCGCCGCGCGGAAAGACTGTCCAGCGCTGGATGTTGTATAAGCGCTCCAAATACGAGCGCGGCAGATCGCCCTCGGGAACGGTCTGGTGCGCGAAAAGACCAAACGCCGTGGGCGTGCTGACGTAGGTGGGATCGACCGGGTGCCAGCGATTGTCCCAATAGTCGCGCATCGACGAGGTGATGCTCTGCGTGATCCAGTACAGGGTGAGCGTGGCGCAGAGGAAGTCGTCGGTCGGCGTAACGTCGCTCCACGAGTGCCACTTCTCCCCCACGTATGCGGCCAGCCCTGCCGGGGAGTCATTGAGTCCATAACCGACAGTCTGCGGCTTGGTGGACTGGATCGCACTGTAGCCCCGCTCCGTCGTAGCCCAGCCCCGGCTCACCGCAAGATACGAACGCTCGACATCGGACAGTTCCGTATCGTCCACTACGGGGGCGAGATCCGACTCCAGTGTGGTGAGGTGGATACCGATCACCGACTCGGGATGGTCTAGCGCAAGGATCGTCGTCACCCCGGCCCCAAAGTCATAACCGCTCGCACCATAGCGGGAATACCCAAGCTCAGACATAAGCCGGTGCCAGCGTTCCGAGACGTACCGGTAGTTGATGCCGACCTTGGGTGGACGCGGCGAGAAACCATACCCGGGCAGGGAGGGTACGACCACGTCGAAGTGCTCGAGCATCGGCAGCATGTCCACGTAATCGAGGAAACTGCTGGGCCAGCCGTGCGTGAGAATGAGCGGCACACCCCGACCTGATGCCGCACGCTGGTGCACAAAGTGGATGCCCTCCCAGGTGAAGTGGTTGAACGCGTTGAGCCTTCGCTCCCATCCACGCCAGTCGAACTCGTGGGCCCAGTAGGATACCAGGCGTCGTAACCAGTCCAACTCGGTGCCCTGTTTCCAGCCAATACCAGGTATCTGGTCGGGCCATCTTGCATTGCGCAACCGTGCCCGCAAATCATTGAGCACCTCATCCGCAACGTGAATCCGAAATGGTTCCACCACAATTACCCCCTCTTGGACATAGCCAGTGGCCAACTAAACGCGCAGACAATTTCGCACGGGGTCTCGTCGATCACTGTCGAGAGATAGAGATGGGGCGTTGCGGCCCGGATCAATTCCGTTACGACGTAGTTTAAATCATGCCCCTCTTCTCACGGACGATAATGTCCTCTACCGCGGTTGCATGAGTCTAAGAATCTGCCGGCAGCGGTCTTTATCAAAAACTCTTCGGTCTGTAGATGATCCCGTCTGAATGACGGGCCAACCGGAAGTTATTTCAGTATACCCGAGCATTACTTCCGGCTTGCCGACCATCCAGGAGTTGGCCAGACCACTCAATACAAGGGCGATTATCGGGAGCAATCCGCAAACCCGGAGGCATTGCTTCCGGCTTGCTCGTGATACGCCCGCAATCGTCAAGAAGGGCGACTGGGTTCCGACTTCCCACAACCGGACTTCTGCCTCCGAGGAGTTATTGACCGACTGGTCCAGAACATGATAGGCTGTTTGCGTATGGCGCGACCGCGAGAATTCGACATGGATAAAGCTCTTGACCGGGCTATGCGCGTGTTTTGGGAGCATGGCTACCACACCACATCGGTGCAAAACCTAATGAAAGCCGCGGGCGTCCAAAAACAGAGTCTCTACTGCGCGTTTGGCGACAAGCGATCTTTGTTCTTGAAATGTCTCAACCTCTATGCAAAACACACACTGCTGGAGATCCAGAAGATGCTGAACGACGCAGATTCTCCCTTCGATGGAATTGCCCGCGTCATGCGGTTTGCATCCCAGACTCCCGACCCGAAGAACTGTCCCCCGGGTTGCCTGATGGTCAATACCGCCCTCGAACTGGGCCTCGGCGATCCCGGAGTCGCCGACGAAATACGAAGGATGTTCCGAGGCATGGAGAAAATGCTCGGCGCGACCGTGCGGAAGGCTCAGGCACAAGGTGAGATCAGCAAAAACCTCGACTGCGTCGCCGTCGGACAGAGCTTGGTAAACACAATCAGCGGCATTCGTATCCTTGAGAAGACTGGCGCATCCAAACAACAAGTTCGAACGGTAGTCGAAACGGCGCTGGCCGCGATCCAGCGCTAAATTTTTTTAACGGATTTTTGACCATACGGTCAAAAACAAAGGAGAAGCAAATGAGCACGACTGCCAAGGTCAGCACGCCGCTGTTCGTTCCACAGACCGTCGAATCGGCGCCGGAGAATTCCAGGCCGATTCTTCAGAATGTGAACAAAGCATTTGGATTCATTCCGAACCTGATGGCGACCTTTGCCAACAACCCGTCGGTTCTCGAGGGCTACTTGGCGCTCGACGGCGTTTTTGAAAAAGGCTCGTTCACGCCGGTGGAACGGCAGCTCATCCTGCTGGCAGCCAGCGTCGAAAACAGGTGCAATTACTGCACAGCCGCTCATTCCACCATCGCGAAAGGATTTCTGCATGCGGCGCCGGAGACCGTCTTGGCAATCCGCGAGGGTAAGCATGTTGCGGATGAGAGGACCAATGCGCTGGTCAATCTCACGAGAGAAATTGTTCGGGGACGGGGTTTCGTGAAGCAAGCGACGGTCGAGACTTTTCTAGGCGCCGGCTATCGAAAGGAGCAGGTTATGGAACTTCTCCTGGGCGTCGCTCTGAAGACCATCTCCAACTACCTGGACCACATCTCACCAACATTCCTCGATCAAGCCTTCGAAGCGGAAAAAGTTCGTTGAGGGCGGAACAGGCCGGGCCCCAGAGGTCCGCCCTGATTCTCCCCAAGGAGCGGCCTAGAATGGATCGGCCAGCCGGGAGCGATCCGGCTTCTACAGCGGGTTAGTCTCGTGAAGTCGGCTCGTAGGAAGTGATCTCCGCACTTTCCATCGATTCTGGACGGGTTAGGGGCTAACCGGAAGTTATCTCAGTATACCCGAGCATTACTTCCGGCTTGCCGGCCATCCGTCCAGAATTGTGATATTCGTTTCATGCTGATGACTTGGCTTATACTCCGCCCATGAGGCAAATCATCCCGATCGTTTCCCGCGTATTAATTCTAGTCCTGGCCGCAGCCTGTAATGTATTCGCCCAGGACGATCCCGATTGGACCGAACCGTTCCCACCGTTTCACATCGCAGGTAACCTCTACTACGTCGGCAGTAAGGGGCTGGCGAATTATCTGGTCACGACACCGCAAGGAAACATCCTTATCAACAGCGACCTGGAAGCCAATGTGCCGATGATTGAAGCGAGTATCGAGAAACTCGGATTCAAGTTCAAGGACACAAAGATTCTTCTAATCAGTCACGCGCACTGGGATCACGATGCCGGCAGCGCGAAGCTCAAGGAGCTGACCGGAGCAAGTTACATGGTAATGGATGCCGACGTGCCCGTGGTCGAATCCGGCGGCAAGACTGATTTTCAGTATGGCAATAATCCCAGTTTTCTTTATCCACCACGCAAAGTCGATCGCGTGTTGCACGATGGCGACGAAGTGAGGCTTGGTGGTACGGTGCTCGTTGCGCACCTTACTCCTGGGCATACGAAAGGCTGCACCACGTGGGCCATGAAGGTGACCGAGGGCGGTAAAACCTACAACGTGCTGATCATTGGCAGTCCCAATGTCAACCCAGGCTACAAGCTCATCCACAACAACAATTATCCGCGGATCGCCGAAGACTACGAGCGCATGTGGGGCGTTTTGAAGTCATTGCCATGCGATATTTTCCTTGGTGCCCACGGCGTTTACTTCGGGTTGGAAGAAAAATATCCGCTCATGAAAAATGGGCGTGCCAACCCGTTCATCGATCCTATTGGCTACAAAAACTTCGCAGCTCAAAAGGAGCAAGAGTTCCGTACTGAATTGGCAAAGCAAACACTCGCCGCCAAATAAAACGCGAAGCCACCGAGAGAATCCAGCCCGCCAAAAGCGGATGAGTGCACGTCCTTGACAAGGATCAACTTACATCCTACAAGTATCAACGGCACGCCCTTCGCGCGTTCGCCGGTTAAGTGGAAGCAATTGAGAGTTCAAATGCAAAACCCCTTTTCACGCCGAGAGTTCTTGATCGCTGCGGGCGCGACGGCCGCGGCCTCGCTCTCTCGGGACGCCCTCGCCACTCTCCCGGCCCCCGTGGTTCTCCCCGGAGATTTGGCGCCTGACCCACAGAAAGCTTCGGATCGCATTGTCGATGTTCACGTTCACTTCGACGAAAAGAACCCTAATTTCATCGGCGATCTTGTGAAAGTGGCAAAACGGCTGAACATGACCGCGTGTGTACTCACTCCCTATGCCAACCGTAAGGTGGTTGCCGATGCTGCTGCGCAATACCCCGCGCAAATCGTTCCTTTTGGCTCTGCGGATCTGGACGCGCCCAACGTCGTCCAGCAGTTGGAGGAGTTTCATCAGCTCGGCTATCGGGGCCTTGGTGAACTCGAGTTCGTGAAGAAGCCTTACCCGGATCCCTCGTACATGCCTGTCTACGAACTAGCGAACAAGTACCGCTGGGTCGTTTTGTTCCACACCGGCATCGTGCTGCGGAAGAACTTCGATGAACCTGAAAACGTGGCCTCTTACCGGATGCGTGCATTTTACCTGGAGGAAATTGCGCGGCGATTCCCCAACATTACTGTTCTCGGTGCGCACTGCGGCAATCCAGAGTATGAGTGGGCAGCGGAAGTCTCACGATGGAATCCCAATGTGTTTTTCGACCTCAGTGGCACGACGCTGACGAAAATGAAGGACCGGCTGGGTGATTTCCGGAGAATTTTCTGGTGGTCCGATGCCAATGAGGGAACAAGGACGCCCGAAGGCAACCCCAGCGCCTTCGTCAAATTAGTCTTCGGATCAGACACGCCCCTGGACGGGATCGAGCAAGTATTGGGTCAGTATCGAGCCGTGTTCGAGGCCTGTAAGGTTCCGGCCAGCAC
>JBGOTL010000086.1:0-16199 GCA_041476465.1 Candidatus Acidiferrum sp.
CAGCGTTCACACTCCCGTAAACGCCGCGATCGTGGAGACGGTCCATGCGATCACGCGCGGGCAGTTGGCTCCGGACCCGTCGCTGCTGGAACTAATCCTGCAAGCGAGCCAATAAGCAATCGGGGAGACTGTGATCTTGCCTGTAGTTGACGGGTTGCATGAAGCAGCTGATGTTTTGCAATGTGCGAACGAGAGCATGAATCCAAGGCGGGAGTGATCGTCGATAGTCGAGGTGCAAAGACCTGGCAGCCGGCGAACTGAGGGCGGGCCGCGATGATACCCAGGCGATTGCCATCAGTTTTGAAGCGCTTGGCGAGCATCGCGTTGAAAATTCATCTTGCGCATCAAGTCTTTGAACCGGGGATCGTCGCGGTGCGGGTCCATCACCGGATCGACATTCAACCGGTTCAGCCAGTTACTCCCCTGGCGGTAGTCTTGTTCGATGAGTTTGATGGCTCGATCTTTGTCGCCTAAAGCGAGATAAATCGCAGCCCTACGATAGGGGACATTCTTGGCTCCACTATGGGTGCTTCAAGCGCAAGAGAACATTCTGGGTCTCTGCTTTGTTGCCAGACATGGCGTAGGCGTAGCCTAGACCCGGAGGAATCACATGGAAGATGACCATCAGAAGGCTGGGTACCTTGCCTGCAAAGAGCTGAAGAATCCTGGCTACCAGATACAAGATGAGCGAAGTCAAGAGTAGGAATCGGCTGTGCTCGTTCTTCAGAGCAATCAGTGGCATGTACGAAGTTTATGCCACCTTGTTGCTTGGGCGTATCTTCGATTGACGGATGCTCGACAACCCGGAAGTAATCCAGATTGCGACATGGGGTCGGTACCGACAAGCCGGCTTGGAGGAAGTGGTCTCCGCACTTGTCATCGATTCTGGTCGGGTTACGGGCAACCCAGAAGTAATGTGGCACGTTCCTGGCGGCGATTTGTGTACAAGTTGTGTACAAGAAGGCGGGTTTGAAGGGCCTGAAAATGGACCTAAGCAACGCAGAATCAACAACAGACTCTTAAGCTACAGGCCCGTTGGAGTCGCAACCCACAAATTCTAGCAGGCGCGGTACCGAGCACACAACTGCTCCTGCCAAATCCGTTTCAGTTGCCCGCAGCTATTGCACAAAACCAACGTTTGGCACCGGAGCGCTGCCCTCCGGCGCTTCCTTGATCGGCCCGTACTGCGCTTCATACCGCGAAATGTTCTCTCCCAGCGCCCGCCAGATCCTCTTGGCATGCCCCGGGCTTACAATCATGCTGGTCAGCAGCTTGCCCTGCGTGCCATTTGGGAAAACATACACGAAGTTCAGCGTGAACTCCTCCGTGTGGTGGTGAACCATCACTAGATTGCTGTATTGCCCTTGCAATTCTTTTTCATCGGCCTTGATTTGCACCTGGCCGGGCAGCGGTGGCTTCTCGTCCATGATTCGTCTCCCTGAAAGTGCGGCCTTCAAAGTATCACACGGAGGGACGCCATGCTCGTCTGGCAGGGCCGCGCCGCCTTTGGCGCCGACCCGTGTATACAAAACGCCAAGGGAGTCCCATTGACAGTTTTTTGTATTAAGTGTAGTTTAGCATTGTACTTTATCGCAGTTAACATCATCCATGGCGCGAAACCTCCTGCCACAACTCGAGAGCGAACCCACCGTTAACAG
The DNA here is from genome assembly GCA_041476465.1 of Candidatus Acidiferrum sp. Classification (GTDB taxonomy): domain Bacteria; phylum Acidobacteriota; class Terriglobia; order Acidiferrales; family UBA7541; genus Acidiferrum. The sequence continues at coordinate 1,659 of JBGOTL010000086.1, forward strand.
CGAATCCGCGCCCGCCCTCCCGCTCTCCGGCACTCGGCGTCGCGCCGGATCGCTCTCCTCGCTTCCTGAATCGTTCCGCACCATCCCCATTTCCGCGGGCGCGTCCTGGTTCCGCAAGGTGCTGGCCTTCGCCGGCCCCGGCTACCTGGTCGCTGTCGGCTACATGGACCCGGGAAATTGGGCTACGGATATCGGCGGCGGCGCGAGATTCGGCTACACACTGCTCAGCGTCGTGCTCATCAGCAACCTCATGGCCATGTTTCTCCAGGCGCTCTCCGCGAAGCTTGGCATCGCCACTGGCCTGGACCTCGCGCAAGCCTGCCGCGATCACTATTCCCGCCGCACCTCCATTGCCCTCTGGATCGTCTGCGAAATCGCCATTGCCGCCTGCGATCTGGCGGAAGTCCTGGGCTCCGCCGTCGCGCTGAAGCTGCTCTTCGGCCTGCCTCTCCTCGCTGGCGTCCTCATCACCGCGCTCGACGTGCTCATCGTTCTGGCCCTACAGGGCCGCGGCTTTCGCATCATCGAAGCATTTGTCGTTACCCTCATCGCATCCATCGCGTTGTGCTTTGCCTACGAAATTTTCATAGCACAGCCGCTTTGGCGCGATGCCGCCTTCGGCTTTATCCCCCGCGCGGAAATTCTCCGCAATCGCGAAATGCTCTATATCGCCATCGGCATCCTCGGCGCCACGGTCATGCCGCACAATCTCTATCTCCATTCCAGCATCGTGCAAACCCGCGCCTTCGGCTCCTCCGTCCCCGCCCGCCGCGAAGCGTTGCACTACGCCGTGTTTGATTCCACCGTCGCGCTCGGCTTCGCGCTTTTCATCAACGCCGCCATCCTGGTCCTTGGCGCCGCCGTCTTCCACACCCGCGGCCTCAATAATGTCGCGGAAATCGCCGAGGCCTACAGGCTCCTCAGCCCGGTGCTCGGCGCAAGCTTCGCCAGCACCGTTTTCGCTTGCGCGCTTCTCGCTTCCGGGCAGAACTCCACGCTCACCGGCACGCTCGCCGGGCAAATCGTCATGGAAGGCTTCCTGGAAATTCGATTGAAGCCGTGGCTTCGCCGTCTGATAACCCGCTCGCTGGCCATCATCCCTGCCGCGCTGGTCATCGGCATCGCCGGCGAAAATAAAGTTACCGCGCTGCTCATCCTTAGCCAGGTGGTCCTCAGCTTTCAATTGCCTTTTGCCGTGATCCCGCTGATTCAGTTCACCGGCGACCGCGGCAAAATGGGGGAGTTCGCCAACTCCCGCGTCACCATCGTTATTGCCTGGTTCGTTGCCGCGGCCATCCTTTTCTTCAACGCACTGCTGCTGTGGCTCATCTTCCGCTCCGCCTGATCCTGTTTTTGACTTTCACCGCGCGCTCCGTGTCCTGGGGATCAAATTTATTCTGATTGTTCCGCCTTTCGCGCTAACTCCAGCTGTGCGAGAATTTGATCGGCAATCTATGACCACCAACGCAAAACGTAATCTCTTGTTCCGCAAAATCCTTTTCGCCGGACTCCTCGGCTTGATTTGCCTTTCCATCGTTCTCGGTGTATTGCATAAAACGCCGTGGGCTGTCCCGGAACAAGAAAAGCAGCGCAAAAATCCCATCGCGAATTCCGAAGCCGCGCTCAAATCCGCGAAAACCATCTACCTTGACAAGTGCGCGCAGTGCCACGGCGATGCCGGTAAAGGCGACGGCTCCGAGGCCATGATGTACGACCCCTCCCCCGCCGATCTAACCGACCTCAAGCACATGAGCACCCTCACCGATGGCGCCATCTTTTACCAGATGACCCAGGGGCGCAAACCCATGCCCTCCTTCAGGAAGCGCTTGACCGAAGAGCAGCGCTGGCAGCTCGTTCTGCTGGTTCGCTCCTTTGCGGAAGCCCCCGCTCCAAAAAACTGATCTCGCCGCCCGAGTGTCTGCTCACCCTAAATCCATTTGGCACCATCTTCCGCCCTCGTAGGGGCACGATAAATCGTGCCCTCTCCTCTGCCATTGTAGCGCCGGGCTTTGCCCCGGTTTCTGGGGATCCCGACGATTTGTGTCGGGACGCCCGGCATCTTGGTTGCCTGTTGTAGTGGCCAGTCTTCAGACTGGTGCTTTTATTTCTCGCCCTCGTAGGGGCACGATAAATCGTGCCCACTCCTAAGGCCTGCCCTTGTAGCGCCGGCCTTTTTTTACCCCGGCCCGAGCGGGGCCCCCGGTGCCTGGGGCGCGCCTCCTGCGTCCCGGTGTTGTGTACCGGGGGTCTCGACGGTTGGCGTTTACCCCGACCCGGTCGGGGTCGGGAAGCCCGGCATCGTAGGCTCTTGTAGCGCTGGCGTCTCGCCGGCGCCTGCGCTCTTGCTCCTGTAGCGGCGGCCTTCCGAGGCCGGCATCTTTCTCTTTCTCTTTCGCTTTTGTTTTTGTTTTTGTAGACGCCGGACTTCAGTCCGGCGTTTCTTGGTCTTGTATCGGCCGCCGCGCCGTGTGCATCCCGGTTTGTGGGGGTCTCGACGGTTGGCGTTTACCCCGACCCGGTCGGGGTCGGGAAGCCCGGTATCTTGGTTGCCTGTTGTAGTGGCCAGTCTTCAGACTGGTGCTTTTGCTTTTCGCATTTTTTTTTGCATTTGTAGGGACCGCCTGGAGTTTATCCCAACTCCCGCCGTCGGGAAGGCGGTCCGCCACTGTAGCCCCGGGCTTTGCCCCGATTTCTGGGGATCCCGACGGTTCATGTCGGGAAGCCCGGCATCTTCGCCATTCGTGGCACAGCCACTCCCTCGTCCCGAGCGAAGCCGAGGGATGGCTGTGCGCTTCATGCCAAGGATCACGGGACGGAACTCATCCCGACCAGGTTGGGGCGTGCGGAGATTCTTCTTTCCCCTCTGCTCCGCCCACCGGCACCAGCTACACCTACGACGCGGAAAATCATCTCCTCACCGCTGCAGGCGTGACGTACACTTACGACGGCGACGGCAAGCGTGTGAAGAAATCCAACGGCACGCTCTACTGGTACGGTGCCGGAAGCGACGCTCTGATGGAGACTGACCTCAGCAACAACGAGCAGTACGCCTACATCTTCTTCAACGGACGCCGCATCGCCCGCGTTTCGCCCTCCAACGAGGTCAATTGGTTCTTCACTGATCACCTGGGAACCTCTCGTGTGGTTTGGACTCTCGCCGGCAAGGACGAATCCGACTTCTACCCCTTCGGCGGCGAGCGCGTCGTTCAATCCGCCGCCGGCAACCGCTACAAATTCACCGGCAAAGAACGCGACTCCGAATCCGGCCTCGACAACTTCGGCGCCCGCTACGATTCCTCAACCATCGGCCGCTTCATGTCCCCGGACTGGGCGCTCAAACCCACTACCGTGCCCTACGCAGACTTCGGCAACCCCCAGTCGTTCAATTTGTATGCTTACGCCCACAACAACCCGCTAACCTATCGTGACCAGAACGGACACTGCATCTGGGACGGTTGCATCGTGGAGATCGTCGCCGGCGCCGCCATCGTGTATGGTCTGTATAGATTGTACAAAGGCATGTCCAATTTGAACGACACCAACCAAAAGCTCCTTGACCAAGGGGGAAATGATACGTTTCGCTGCATGGACTCTAACGCCATCTGCACTAACTCCGAAATGCGGGGCGTACATGATAAACGGACTGAAACGATCAAGAACATGGGAAAGGAAGATTTAAAGAACCTGCCGGATGGCGCCCCAGCGATAACTGTTAAGGGCTTAATTGTCGACGAAGCAAAGGACAAACTAATTGACGCAATGGTTGATGCCGCCGCGAAACAGAAGGAACAGGAAGAGGAAAAACAAGAAGAAGAAAACAAAAAGAAGGAGAAACGAGGCACCGAGGCCGAAAAGCTCAAGGCCGAGGAACAGCGAAAGATGTGCGCGGAGAACAAAAGTAGTTGCAGGGCGACATCATTGTCCGATTTCGATAAGCCAAACTAGCGCAGCAGATTTCGTCAGTGTGTGGTTGCTCCGCGGCCGTGGGCATTCTTTCGGCACGACAGGTCCCGGTGTCCCCGCTACACGAGGAAGTAAACCAATGAGGGGTTTTCATGTCCAAATTCTCGATTCCTAAAAGATTACGTAGCCTTATATGGTGCTTGCTGCTAGGCGGTGGCGTGTATGTCCTTGGTCTGCTAGGAGTACTTTTACTCGGACCCGCATGGCATCTAATCCACGGAGATTTCATTACGTTCCAAGAGTGGCGTATTCCGGTTCCGAGCGGGTTTTTTGTGACTGGTAAGCCTGAGCAACCCATGATGTCGAGGTATACGCTCGGAGCGGGTCTTGTGAATGTACCTCTCGGATCCATTGGAATTAGAACAAATCCTTCAGGCAAGCCGTTCAAGTTTGAGGGTAATATCGAGGACTCATCCAGCAGGATGATTGCCGCTGGCACGATCGGTGGATTCGTGTTTCACTCGAAGCGCACGCTTTCAACGAGATTAAACGACGCATATTGCTTTGAGTTTTACAGCCAACATACACCATCGGAGTTTTCTGTGCGATGCGCAATCGAAGGTACTCCCGTGTTATTCGTCTATTCGGGGGATGAGAGGTTTATACCCGATTTCTACTCGGTTCTCGAAGAGGCCAATGGGACTGTGGCACACCCTAACTGATGAGCTACTGATCTGCCCCCCAGCTCCGCGCACAAGATCATACGAGGCCTTCCAGTCCTGAGCTAAAGGCTTCGCTCGGTACTTTTCCACACCCCATTCGAATGATACCAATATAATGATTGTATTGACATGCTATCTTTTCCATGCTACTATGCCTCATGTTCTCCGACGTCGCCCTTTTTACGACCCAGGAGGGCTCTACTCACGCCTTCTTCTCCCCTAACTCCTTTATAATCCGCACATCCGAAAAACGCGTCCGCAACCCCTTTAGAATCCGCACTTCCAAAACACGGGACTTAAAACCCTTTAGAATCCGCACTTACGAAAAAAATGTTTTTTTCTGTTTATTACGGTTAACCAGAAACCTTCGCTGGGCGCAATATATTAGGCCCTCGCAAGGCCGGACCGCCTCGGAAGGCGGCCCCTACACAAGCGAAAGGCGCCGGCATCCGAAGGCCGCCGCTGCTGGCAGCCGTCAACTGGCAACCCGTTTTGTGCCTCCTTTGTTTTCATATCGATACGAATTGCTTTTTTCGCAACCCGTTTCTCTTTACATTCATACAAATTGCCGGGGGTACCCCCTCCGGCGGCCGATTTCGTTTCCAGCTCGTCCGGTTGTATACTTCGCGGGTTGCATTCATTCCTGTATTTCTCTTGGAGACTCATGCGCAAAATTTTCTTTGGCTTGCTCGGCACTTTCTTGCTTTCCTCGATGATTCAAGCCGCCCCTGGCGCCGTCCGCTGCGGCAAACTCCTCGACGTGCGTTCCGGCCGACTCCTGGCCGATCAATTTGTCGTTTTCGATGACAAAGGCACCATCACCGCGGTTGGTCCCGCTGCTTCAACGGCGCTGCCGGCTGGCGTCACGCCCATTGATCTCTCCGCAGCCACTTGCCTCCCCGGCTTGATCGACGTCCACACCCATATCACCTCCAATCCCGCGGACACTGGCTACTTCGGCCTTGGTATTTCCGTCCCGCGCCAAGCCGTCACCGGGGTCAGGAATGCCCGCCGAACGATTCGCGCCGGGTTCACCACCGTGCGCAACGTCGGCGCCCGTGCTTACACCGACGTCGCTCTCCGTGATGGCATCAACGACGGTGACGTGGAAGGCCCGCGCATGCTCGTCTCGGGTCCCGCGCTGGGCATCACCGGCGGCCACTGCGACGACAATCTCTTGCCCTCCGAATATCACTTCAAGAGTGAAGGTGTGGCCGACGGCCCCTGGGCTGTCCGCGCCAAAGTCCGCGAAGTCATAAAGTACGGCGCGGACGTCATCAAGATCTGCGCCTCCGGTGGAGTACTCAGCAAAGGCGATCAACCCGGCACGCCGCAATACACCCTGGAAGAAATGCAGGCCATTGCGGAAGAGGCTCACAAGCTCGGCCGCAAGGTTGCCGCGCACGCCCATGGCACGCAATCCATCAAGGACGCCATCCGCGCCGGCATCGACTCCATCGAGCACTCCAGCTTGATCGATGATGAAGGCATCGCACTCGCCAAGCAGCACGGCACCTACCTGGTCTTCGATATCTACAATGACGATTTTATTTTGCAGGAAGGCGCCAAGGTTGGCATGCTGCCGGAGTCCATCGAAAAGGAAAAAAAGCTCGGGCGTCTCCAGCGCGAAAATTTTCGCCACGCATTTCAGTCTGGCGCAAAGATGGCCTACGGTACGGACTCCGGCGTGTACCCGCACGGCGACAACGCCAAGCAATTCGCCAAGATGGTCGAGTGGGGTATGAAGCCGCTCGACGCTATCCAGGCCGCCACCATTAATGCCGCCGACCTGCTTGGCCTGGCCGGGCAGGTGGGTGTTGTCGAATCCGGCCACTACGCTGACATCATCGCCGTAACTGGCGACCCCACCTCCAACGTGGCCGCGCTCGAATCCGTCAAGTTCGTGATGAAAGGTGGCGCCGTCATCCGCAACGACCTGGTCACCAAGTAGCTCCACAAGAAAATCGAGGGGGCTGGCATAGGCCGCCCCCTCGATTTTCTCTGTGTTCTATTCGGATATTCTTTACGCGGTCGCGGCCTTCACTTGCTGCAGCGCCGTGGCCACCTCTTTCACGTCCGGAACCACGGGGATGTCGTAGTTCTTCACCCAGGCTACCATGCCGGCTTTGTTGATAATGGCGATGGTGCGGCCGGTGATTCCTTTGTCCGCGAGATACACGCCATACTTCTCGCTCATCGCGCCGCGCGGATGAAAATCCGCCAGCAACGAGTACTTGATCCCCATCTTTTCCGCGTAGGCTTTGTGCGACCACACGCTGTCCACGCTCACACCAAGCACTTCCGCGTCCAGCGTGTCAAACGCTTTCATCTCGCTCACGAAGCAAGCGTGTTCGTTGGTGCAAGTGGGGCTCCAGTCCAGCGGATACCACACCAGCACAACGTTTTTCTTTCCCGCAAAATCCGAAAGCTTCACTTCCTTCTGGTGCTGATCCTTCAGCACGAAATCGGGCGCTGCTTGTCCCACGGTGATGCTCATATTGGTTCCTCCAATCCGTCTCAAGTCCCGCCAAGCATCTTACCCAATCCGGGCCATCCTGGACAAATCCTCGAACAAAAACCATCCTCCCTCGCGCCTCTGCCTTCCTCGGGGCGCTCTGTGTTTAATTCTTTTCTTCTTGTCCCCCTGGAAGTACACTTTGCGCAAGGAGTCCGCCATGGCCGCCGAAGCGCCTCGCCGCGCACCCATGCTCTCTCTGCGAGAACTCGTCGCACGTTACTCCACGCTCGCCGGGGAGTTCGGCAAGCCCGTCGCGCTCTCTGCGTTCGGCCTCACTCCCTCGGAAACCGAGCGCGTCTTTACCAGCTACGACGAGGACTACCATATCAGCCGTTTCTTCCACTTCTTCGAGGCCAGCGGCACCAGCTACTCGATCGACGGTTCTCCCGCCACCCACGTTTCTCTCGATCCCGAGATCAAAACCATCCTCTGACCTTGGCCTCCACGAACTATTTCTGATAAATTCAGTTTGTAAAATTTCATTTCTTATATACGCTACACGCACTCTGGAGGTCGCTCGATGGCTGGTTCTCCCAATCTTCTGCCGGAATCCCATCTGGGCAGCACTCTGCGCCGCGACTCCTGGTGGATCGAGATTGTTCCCGTAGTCATCGTCCTCGGTGGGTTCGGATTGTATGCCACCCTCCGCGCTTTCGAAGGGGCCTACTACGCTTGGGGACCGTATCTCTCGCCTTTTTATTCTCCGTTGATTGATGCCCAGCATCACTGGTGGCCCTTATCGCCCGCGTTGCTCGTGCTCCTCGGCCCTTTAGGTTTTCGCGCAACCTGTTATTACTATCGCAAAGCGTACTATCGTGCTTTCTTCCTCGACCCCCCTGCCTGCGCCGTCGGTGAACCCAGCGGCCGCTCCTATCGCGGTGAAACATCTTTTCCCTTCATTCTCCAGAATATTCATCGCTATTTCTTTTACCTGGCTCTCATTTACCTCGGGTTTCTGTGGTATGACACCCTCCGCGCCTTCCTCTTCGATGGCCATTTCGGCATTGGCCTCGGCTCGCTCATCTTCCTCCTGAACATCATCCTGCTCACCACCTACACGCTTTCCTGCCACTCCCTCCGGCATCTCGCCGGAGGAAAACTCGATTGCTTCTCCTGCGCTTCGTTCGGGCGCACGCGCTTGAGCGCATGGCGTGCCGTCAGCTTTCTCAATGACCGGCACATGCTCTTCGCGTGGATGAGTCTTATTTCCGTGGGCTCTCTCGATTTCTACGTGCGCCTGGTTGCTTCCGGCGCGATCCATGACCTGAGGCTCCTGTGACGCCACAATACGAGACCCACGAACACGACGTACTCATCATCGGCGCTGGCGGCGCGGGCTTGCGAGCGGCCATCGAAGCTCTCGCGCAAGGCGCTTCGGTCGGCGTGGTCTGCAAATCGCTCCTCGGAAAAGCGCACACGGTTATGGCCGAAGGTGGCATCGCCGCGGCGATGGCCAATTTGGATGCCGCCGATAATTGGAAAGTGCACTTCCGCGACACCATGAGCGGCGGGAAATTCATCAACAACTGGCGCATGGCTCAGCTTCACGCCCAGGAATCTCCCGAGCGCGTCCGTGAACTCGAACAGTGGGGCGCTTTGTTCGATCGCACGGACGACGGCAACATCCTGCAACGTGCCTTTGGGGGTCACACCTTCAGGCGCCTTTGTCACGTCGGCGACCGCACCGGCCTGGAATTAATCCGCACCCTGCAGGACCGCGGCGTGCAACTTGGTTTCGAATGCTACATGGAGTGCACCATCACGCGCCTGCTCATGGATGGCGGTAGGGTCGCCGGCGCCTTCGGTTACTGGCGCGAGACCGGGCGCTGCGTTCTTTTCAAAGCCAAGTCCATCGTCATCGCCACGGGCGGCATCGGCAAAGCCTGGCGGGTCACCTCCAACTCCTGGGAATATACCGGCGACGGCATGGTGCTCGCCTATGAAGCCGGCGCCCAGCTCAAAGACATGGAATTCGTTCAGTTCCATCCGACTGGAATGGTTTGGCCACCCGGCGTGCAGGGCATTCTCGTCACCGAAGCCGTTCGCGGCGAGGGCGGCACGCTCACCAACAAACTCGGTGAACGCTTTATGCTAAAGTACGACCCCAAGCGCATGGAGCTTTCCACGCGCGACGTTGTCGCCCGTTCCATTTACACCGAAGTCCGCGAAGGCCGCGGCACCGAGCACGGCGGCGCTTTTCTCGATATCTCCCACAAACCCGCCGAATACGTGAAGCGCAAGCTCCCCAGCATGTACCACCAGTTCAAGGAGCTCGCCGATGTGGACATCACCAAGGGCCCCATGGAAGTTGGCCCTACGTGTCACTACATGATGGGCGGTATTTCCGTGGATGCCGAAACCGCGCAATCCACTGTCCCCGGACTCTTCGCCGCCGGAGAAGCGGCCGCGGGTCTCCACGGCGCGAATCGCCTCGGGGGTAACTCGCTTTCCGATTTGGTCGTCTTTGGCCGCCGCGCGGGCCTCGCCGCCGCTGAACATGCCAAGCGCAGTGCCTCTCCATCGCTCGATTCCGCGCAAATAGAAAAAGCCGAAAAAGATCTGCTCGCGCCATTTTCCAATACCGGCGGCGAAAGCCCGTACGCCGTGCACCGCGACCTGCAGGAAACCATGCACAATCTGGTCGGCATTTTTCGCGTCGAGGAGGATTTGAAGAAGGCGCTGGCCGCTCTCGAAGCACTTTGCGCCCGCGCGGCTTGCGCCAGCGTCGAAGGTTCGCGGCTCTTCAATCCCGGCTGGCACCTGGCCCGCGACCTCCAGGCCATGCTGGTCATTTCCGAAGCCGTCACGCGCTCCGCCCTGGCCCGCTTGGAAAGCCGCGGCGCGCACAGCCGCATTGACTACCCGAATCTGGACGAGGCTTGGGGCAAGAAAAACAACATTATCGTCCGCGAAGGCGATGCGATGAAGCTGCACCAGTCGCCGGTCCCTGAAATGCCAGGCGATTTGCAGCAATTACTGGTGGAGAAGTAAGAGAAGTTCTGTAGCGGAGGGTACCGATGGCCGAAGTAGTCTTACGCGTGTTCCGTGGTGATGCGAACGCCGGCGCCACGGTGGACTACCGCGTGCCCGTGGCCCCCGGCATGGTGGTTCTCGACGCGCTTCACTACGTCCAGGGGCATCTCGCCCCGGATCTCGCCGTGCGCTGGAACTGCAAGGCAGGGAAGTGCGGTTCCTGCTCCGCCGAAGTAAACGGCCGCCCGCGCCTCACCTGCAAAGCGCGCCTGGATGATCTGCCGCGGGACGAACCCATTACGGTAATGCCGATGAAGTCTTTCCCGCGCATCAAGGATCTGGTCACCGACGTCTCCTGGAATTACCGTATCAACACGAAAATCCCGGCCTTCACGCCGCGCCCCGGCGTCGAGTGGAAAATGTTGCAGCAGGACGTTGACCGCGTGCAGGAGTTTCGCAAGTGCATCGAATGCTTCCTTTGCCAAAACGTCTGCCACGTCCTTCGCGATCATGACAAGAAAGAACAATTTGCCGGGCCGCGCTTCTTCGTTCGCGTCGCCGGCCTGGAAATGCATCCGCTGGACGGCCGCAACCGCGTTCCGCTGCTCAAAGAGCAGCTCGGCATCGGTCTCTGTAACATCACCAAATGTTGCACGGAAGTTTGTCCCGAGGAAATTCACATCACCGACAACGCCATCATTCCGCTCAAGGAGCGCGTTGTCGATCAGTTTTACGACCCTGTTCTACAGCTGGTGCGCAAAATCCGCGGGGTGAAAGAGGCCAGCACATAACATCGCATTTGCTGGTAGCGGATAGTTGTCTTCCCCAGAGGAGGCCCCATGCAACATCAATTGAAATCCATCTCCAAAGCGGGCATTGCCGAAGCCATTGCCAAAGCCGAGCTCTACCGCTACCTCAACGAACCAGAGGAAGCCGAATCCATCTGCCGCGACATCATGGCCGTCGATCCGGAACATCAACTTGCTCGCCGCATGCTCGGTCTCGCGATCACCGATCAGTTCACCGGGGGTTCCACTGATCGCAACGCCGACGCTCTGGCCATTTTTCAAGGTCTTCGGGATCCCTACGAACGGCTCTACTACACCGGTATTCTGCACGAACGCCGGGCCAAGGCCCAGCTCCACGTCGGCCTCGCTGCTCACATCCTCTTGCCGCTCATCGAAGAAGCCTTGCGTTGTTTTGCGGAAGCGGAAAAGCTTCGGCCAGCCGGCAACGACGACGCCATCCTTCGCTGGAACCGCTGCGTGCGCCTGCTCGAGAGCAACCCTGATTTTCGTTCGGAAAGCGAGTCCGTCGCTCTGGAAGCCGAGGACAGCCCGCCTGTTAACCGGCCGTTATACCGCGCCGGAAGCGGCTACTGAGTTTTTCGTGCTCTTCGCGTAGTTCGCGCGGCAGCCGGTCGCCAAATTTGCCGAAGAATTGTTTGGTGTCCTCGAGTTCAGACTCCCAGTCTTCCGGGCTGATGCGCAGCAATTCGTCCATGGCCTCCGGCGAAATCTTCAGTCCATCCAGCGTCAGGCCATTCTTCGCGGGCACGTAGCCGATCGGTGTTTCCTGCGCCGCGCCGCGTCCCTCCACGCGTTCCAGAATCCACTTCAGCACGCGCACGTTGTCGCCGTAGCCCGGCCACAGAAATTTGCCGTCCGCGCCGCGGCGAAACCAATTCACATGAAAAATCTTCGGCGCGTGCGGGATGCGCTTGCCCATCTCCAGCCAGTGGCGGAAATAATCAGCCATGTTGTAGCCGCAGAAGGGCAGCATGGCCATGGGATCGCGCCGTGTGACCCCTACGTCGCCGGTAGCCGCCGCTGTCGTCTCCGATGCCATTGTCGCGCCAACGAATACGCCGTGCTGCCAGTCAAATGACTGGTACACCAGCGGAGCCAAGCGCGCCCTTCGCCCGCCAAAAATAAACGCCGAGATGGGCACGCCTTCTGGCGCTTCCCACTTAGGGGAGATACTCGGTGATTGGTGCGCGGGAACCGTGTAGCGCGCATTCGGATGCGCGGCAGGGCCTTTGGAGGCATCCCAGACCTCGCCTTTCCAGTTGATCATCCCCGCGGGAGGGGTTCCGTCAATCCCTTCCCACCACGGCTCGCGGTCGGCGGTCATTCCCACGTTGGTGAATATCGTGTTCTTCGTCAGCGCGCCCATCACATTCGGATTGGTCTTCATCCCCGTGCCCGGAGCCACGCCGAAGAAGCCCGCCTCGGGATTAATGGCGTGCAGATAGCCATCCGCGCCGACCTGCATCCACGCGATGTCGTCGCCCACGGTCCAGATTTTGTACCCCTGGCTTTCCAGAGCCGAGACCATCATCGCCAGGTTGGTCTTCCCGCAGGCGCTTGGAAACGCCGCGCCCATGTAGGTCACTTTTCCACCCGGCGATTCCAGACCGAGAATCAGCATGTGCTCGGCCATCCAGCCCTGCTCTCGCGCCATGTGGCTGGCGATTCGCAGGGCAAAACACTTCTTGCCGAGCAGCGCATTTCCGCCGTAGCCGGAGCCCACGCTCCAAATCAGCCTCTCCTCCGTGAAGTGCGCAATGTACCGGCGCATGGGGTCCAGATCGCCCAGCGAGTGCAGCCCGGGCACAAAATCCGCGGAGGCCCCGAGTCGGTCCATGGCGACCGTGCCCATCCGGGACATCACGCGCATGTTGGCCACCACGTAAGGACTATCGGTAACTTGGACGCCCACCTTGCTGATCGGCGAATTCACCGGCCCCATGATGTACGGCACCACGTACATGGTCCGCCCGCGCATGGCGCTTTCCAGCAACGCGCCAATCTTGTGTTTGGCGCCTTCGGGATCCATCCAGTTGTTGGTGGGGCCGGCATCTTCCTTCTCTGGCGTGCAGATAAACGTCAGGTGCTCGGTCCGCGCCACGTCATTCGGGCTGCTCCGGTGCAGGAAGCAATTTGGGTAAGTTTTCTCGTTCAGGACGAAGGAGTCGCCGCCGCGGACCATCGCGGTGAGGATGACCTCGTTTTCCGCCTGGGATCCATCGCAGTACACCACCCGGTCGGGTTTCGTAAGCCGGGCCGCTTCATCAACCCACGTTTGCAATGGAGTTGCCACGCTGCTCTCCCTGTATGTTAGCCGCTTCGCGGTAGCACATGAAAAAACTTGGCCCGAGCCAACCGGATGAGGTGAATCGGGGACTCCAGGCCAGGCTGGCTGGCCGACCGCTTTGCGGTCGCGCTCTCAATTGACCGCTTTGCGGTCACGCCTAAAGCGGTGTCGATTCGTAAGCCGACAGTCTATGTTACAGGTCCTCAGGTGCGCAAGGTCGTGTACTCGCAACGAATAAACTGGGTTAGGAGTGTTATCCTTTTTCTTCGCGAGCATCTCGCAACCGCATTATGTATGCACAGAAATTCAAAGTAGACGTGGTGATCCGAGGCGAGCGCCGAGCGTGTCCCCTGGAATGGCTCGATCAGTTCTGCATGCGCAATTTTACGAATGCGGCGGAGTTCGATGACACGTTACCTGTTGGCGAGGGGCGTCTAGAAGCCAGCTTTCGGCTGACGCCGCAGCGCTTTGCCGAAGGCCTGGCCGCCTGGCTGACGCAGCGCGGCAAGGGCGAGGGCCAGCCCGTAGTCGTGGAAGTCACAATTTTGTAGGAAGTCGCACCAGGCAACTCCGGCGCCGCTAAATTGCTCAAGCCGTGGAGTTGGATTTTACGCCGGCAAGCGCCGCGCGAATTTCTGGCAAGGCCGCGAGCGTCGCTTTTTCACCCGCGGCGACCATATCAGGCGTTCGCGTGAAATCATCCCAGACAAACGACGTCACTTCTGGCTCGATGATAACGTCCGCCTGCTGCCGCCAGGCGATATCCGCGTGCCGCTGGATGATTGTGAACGATCGGCTCAAGACGTCGGTGAACGTGCGCGGCTGCTCAATGTTGCCCGCTTCAAGATATACGGCAATCACGATGTCCGCCCCGAGAAGCAGCGCACCTTCGACGGGAACCGATGCGGTGAGGAAACCGTCCACCAGTGTGCGGCCTTCGTGTTGTATGGGTACGAACAGCCCGGGATAAGCGCAGGAGGCGCGCAGCGGCGGGCCCAGCGGGCCATGCGTGTAGTACACGCTGACACCCGCATTGATGTCGGTCGTGGCGATCGCTAGCGGGATATTCAAATCCTCGAACGTTTTTGCCGGGGTCATACGTTCCAGGTATTTCTCCAGCCGTTGATTGGTGGCCAGGCCCAGCCACGAGGGTGTCCAGCGCCCGAAATCGGTGAACGTGGTGCTGGCCCCCACGCTCTCCATCACTTCCAGAGGTGTTCCGGCGCAGTAAGCGGCTCCAATGAGTCCGCCGACGCTGGTGCCGGCAACCACGTCAATTGGAATTCCCGCTTGGCGCAATATCCGCAGAACCCCGATGTGGCAGATGCC
>JBGOTL010000087.1:0-16013 GCA_041476465.1 Candidatus Acidiferrum sp.
CCCCACGCTCTCCATCACTTCCAGAGGTGTTCCGGCGCAGTAAGCGGCTCCAATGAGTCCGCCGACGCTGGTGCCGGCAACCACGTCAATTGGAATTCCCGCTTGGCGCAATATCCGCAGAACCCCGATGTGGCAGATGCCGCGCGCGAATCCTCCGGCCAGAGCCAGCCCTACACGGGGACGCTCGGTGCGCGGTTCCTCGCCTCCGTAAGCGAAGCTGCGTAACTTGTCTTTGGCTGCGCGGAGCCAGGTCACACCGTTGAGAACGCTGTTTTCTGTCATGCTCCTTTTATTGTAATGCGCTTGTGCGGGTTCAAACGTTCGTTTGACCCGTGCATGCCGGTTTTGTAACCTGTCCTGCCGGGCAAATCCCGCAAAAAGGCATCTCATGAAACGTCGCATTGAGAAGGTAGTCGTATTAGGCGCAGGAACGATGGGCGCGCGCATCGCCGCGCACTTCGCCAACGCCGGGTTACCGTGCATTTTGCTGGACATGGTTTCGCCGGGGCTGGCGCAGGATGCGCCACCTGCCGAACGCAACAAAATTGTCCGCGCCGGCCTGGAAGCCGCGAAAAAATCCAAGCCTGCGGCGTTTTTCACTCCATCGCTGGCGGGGAAAATCTCCGTCGGAAATTTTGACGATGATCTTGCGCGCGTCGCCGAAGCCGATTGGATCATCGAAGTCGTCGCGGAAAATCTTGAAATCAAGCGCAGCCTGCTGGCCCGCGTGGCGCAGCATCGCAAACCCGGCGCTATCGTCACCACCAATACCTCCGGCCTGCCCGTGCACCTGATCGCCGAAGGCATGAGCGAATAGTTTCAGCAGCACTGGGTGGGCACCCACTTCTTCAATCCGCCGCGCTATATGAAATTGATCGAAGTGATTCCTGGCCCGAAGACCTCCCAAGACGTAATCGAAACGCTCGGTGCATTCTGCGACCGCCGCCTCGGCAAAGGTGTCGTCATCGCCAAAGACACGCCGAATTTCATCGCCAATCGCATCGGCACATTTTCCATGCTCAACGCGCTGCGCCAGATGGCTGCTCTGGGGATGACCATCGAAGAAGTGGACGCTTGCACCGGGCCCGCCGTTGGCTGGCCGAAGTCCGCAACCTTTCGCACCGCGGATATTGTCGGGCTGGATGTGCTGGCCCACGTTGTGAAAAACATTTACGAAACAGCGCCTCAGGATGAATCGCGCGAAATGTACAAAGTTCCGGTGCTGGTCGAAGAGATGGCCCGCCGCGGCTGGCTCGGCGATAAAACCGGCCAGGGTTTTTACAAGAAGGTGAAGGGCGAAGGCGAAAAGGAAATCCTCACGCTCGACGTCAACACCATGGAGTACCGTGCCCGGCAGAAAGCCAAATTTGCCTCGCTGGAGGCGGGCAAGACAATCGAAGACACCCGCGAGCGCCTCCGCGCGCTGGTCGGGCCCCTGCTCGATGGCCAGAAAGGCGACAAGGCCCAGCAGTTCTTGTGGGGCGGGCTTTCCGAAATGTGTCTTTATGCGGCGCGCCGCATGCCGGAAATCTCCGACAGCGTTGCGGATGTCGACCGCGCCATGCGCTGGGGCTTTGCCTGGGAGCTGGGCCCGTTCGAAATTATGGATGCCATCGGCGTGAAACGCTTCGCGGCGCAGGTGCAGAAAGAAGGCCGCACTCTCCCCCCCATCCTGGAAAAAATTCTCTCCAGCGGGCGCCAGGGATTCTACGAATCGGAGAAGGGCGCAACCACGGTTTTTGATTTTGCCGGTGGCCCAGCTAAAAAAGTCGAGCTGCCCCAGGGCGTGCTCATCCTCAAATCCCTGAAAGACGCGGGCCGCGAGGTCGAACGCAATTCCGGCGCCAGCCTTATCGACCTCGGCGACGGCGTGATCTGCTGCGAATTCCACGCAAAAATGAACGCCATTGGCGCCGATTTGATTGCCATGCTGCATAAAGGCGTGAAGCGTCTGGAAACGGATTTCGACGCCATGGTGATCGCTAACCAGGCCGTCAATTTTTCCGTCGGCGCGAATCTCATGCTGCTCCTCGTTGGGGCACAAGAACAGGAATGGGACGAGCTGCACATGGCCGTCAAGCAGTTTCAGAATGTGAATCTCGCGCTGAAATACGCGCGCAAGCCGGTAGTCGCCGCGCCGCAGGGCATGGCTCTCGGCGGTGGTTGCGAAATCAGTTTGCACGCTTCGCGAATTCAAGCCGCTGCGGAAGCCTATATCGGTTTGGTCGAAACCGGCGTCGGCCTCATTCCCGGCGGTGGCGGAACGAAAGAGATGCTTATCCGTGCAAATGAGCACGCGGCGGGCGGCGAAGACCTGGATTTGTTTCATGCGCTCAAGCCGGTATTTGAATCCATTGCCATGGCCAAGGTCGGTACCAGCGCGGAAGAGTGCCGCGACCTCGGCTATCTGCGCCGCGAGGATGGCATATCCATGAACCGCGACCGTCTGGTCGCGGACGCCAAGGAAGCCGCGCTTGCCTTGGTGCGTGGCGGCTGGAAGCCGCTTGCGGCAAGTCCCGCCGAAGGCGCGCTGACGACTCAGATCAAAGTCCTCGGCGAACAGTTCCTCGCAGCGGCGAAGCTGGCCATTCACATGATGCTCCGCGGCGGATATGCATCGGAGTACGACGCTCACGTCGGCCGCAAGCTCGCCAATATCCTCGCCGGCGGCGCTTTGACCTCTCCGCAGTTTGTCAGCGAGCAATATGTGCTGGACCTCGAGCGCGAAGCCTTCGTCTCGCTCTGCGGCGAAAAGAAAACCCAGGAGCGCATCGCGCATACTTTGAAAACCGGCAAACCCCTGCGAAACTAAGAAACAGAATGGAGGGTGTGCTGTGACGTTTCCCTATCCCTATAATCGTATAAAAACGTATTGATAAAACGTTATGATATGCAGTATTCTGTCGAGCTGCGGGAGGCCACCGTGCAGAAACTGCTGTCGCCGCGCCAGGCAGCCAATATCCTCGGAGTCAGTTACCCCACCCTGAAGCAGTGGATCTACCACGGAAAAATCAAAACCGCGAAAACCCCTGGCGGACATCACCGCGTCCCGGAGAGCGAGATTGACCGCTTAATCCCGAAGAAACTCCAGCGAGGCGACATCGCCGCGCGGCGCGGGAATTTTCGCCGGATTAGTGGGCGCAATCAACTCATCGGCCGGGTCATGGCCATCAAATACAGCGGCTTGCTCGCACAAGTGACCATGGCCTTCGGCGAGCAGCACATCACCGCCATCATTACCGCGGACGCTGCCAGAGAGATGCGCCTCCATGTGGGTGAGCGCGCGGCGGCGCTGATTAAGTCCACCGAAGTAATGATTCTGCGGGTTTGACACGCTAGGACCACGGATGGCCACCGAGGCACTGAGTCACAGAGATAGGACAGATAAATGAAGCTCTTAAAAGCAATTCTGGCCCTTACGGTCATGTCGTCTGGCTTCAGCTATGCCGCATCGGCGCAAGAAATTCGCATCGCCGCCGCCTCGGACCTCCAATACGCGCTCATCGAACTCTCCGCCCATTACGAAAAACAAACCGGCACCAAGTTCGCCATCACCTATGGCTCCAGCGGCAACTTCTACGCGCAAATTCAAAATGGCGCTCCTTTCGATCTATTTTTCTCGGCGGACATCGAGTATCCCCGCAAGCTGGAAGCGGCTGGGCTCACCGAGCCCGGCACACTCTACCAATACGCCGTGGGTCGAATCGTGATTTGGATGCCAGCGGATATGAAAGTGGACGTTGCGAAACAGGGCTGGAACGCGCTGCTGGATGCTAGCGTCCAGAAAATTGCCATTGCCAATCCAGAACACGCGCCCTACGGCCGGGCGGCAGTGGCGGCGTTGAAGAAAGCCGGGATTTACGAGAAGGTGGAACCAAAGCTGGTGTACGGTGAAAATATTTCGCAGGCGGCACAGTTCGTGCAGTCGGGGAATGCCCAGGCGGGAATCATCGCACTCTCGCTGGCAATCTCTCCACCAATGAAGGGCGGCAAGAGTTGGCAGGTGCCGGCGGAGATGCATCCGGCAATCGAGCAAGCGGCCATCGTCTTGAAATCTGCGAAGAATAGGGACGCGGCACGTGCGTTTCTGGAATTTGTGAAGAGCAACAAAGGCAAGGCGACTCTGGAAAAATTTGGGTTTGTGATTTTCAAGCCGGACCAGGGAAGTTCGCCACACTAATCGCCATGGACGCTCTGCTTTTATCGTTCAAGCTAGCTGCTTGTGTCTCCGCGATCCTGATGATTGTCGGAATGCCGGTGGCCTACTGGCTCGCGTCTTCGCAATGGCGCGGAAAATTCTTGCTGGAATCGCTGGTGGCTTTGCCGCTGGTTTTGCCGCCGACGGTGTTGGGATTTTATGCTCTGGTAGCCATGGGGCCGCACGGGCCATTGGGAAAGTTGTGGCAAGCGTTTTTCGGGCACGGCCTGGCGTTCACCTTTGCGGGACTTTTGATTGCTTCGGTAGCCTATAGTTTCCCGTTTGCAGTGCAGCCGCTGATTGCCTCCTTTGAAGCGGTAGATCGCCGGTTGCTCGATGCTTCGGCGGTGCTGGGAGCAGGGAAGTGGCGGACATTCTGGCGCGTGATGCTGCCATTGTCGCTGCCGGGCGTGTTGACCGCCATCGTGCTGAGCTTCGCGCATACCCTCGGAGAATTCGGCGTGGTGCTCATGGTAGGCGGCAATCTGCAGGGCGTAACGCGCACCGTCTCCATCGATATTTATGATCGTGTCCAGTCGCTGGAGTATTCCCAAGCGAACCACATGGCGCTGGTGCTGTTGGCGATTTCCTTCTTCGTGCTCTCGGTGGTCTATTTTGTGAATCGTCGCGCGTGGTCCCTCTGGCCGGCGAAGTAAGAACCCCTATGCTTACGCTCCAGCTCCAGAAAGAACGGCGCAACGCGGAGTCTTCTTCTTTTCTGCTGGATGTTTCGCTGGAGTTTCCCTCCGGCATCACCATTCTCTTTGGACCTTCGGGAGCCGGCAAATCCACCTTGCTCGATTGCCTCGCGGGATTGCTGCGCCCAGACCACGGCCGCATCGCGTTAAATGATGAAGTGTTTCTCGACACTGCGTGCGGAATAAATCTGCCGCCACAAGATCGCCGCTTCGCCTATGTTTTTCAATCCTTGGCGCTGTTTCCGCACATGAGCGTCCAGGAAAACGTCTCTTACGGTTTGGCGCATCTCGCGGAAACAGAACGCCGCCGGCGCGTAGGCGAAATCCTGAGCGCGTTTCGTGTGGAGGCTCTGGCTCACCGCAGGCCCGCGGAAATATCCGGTGGCGAAAAACAAAGAGTAGCGCTGGCCCGCTCGCTCGTGACGCGGCCGCGGGTGCTGCTTCTGGATGAGCCGTTGACGGGGCTGGACGCGGAATTGAAAGCATCGATCATCGATGATTTGCGGGCCTGGAACATCACTCAGGAAATTCCCATTCTGTACGTGACGCACAGCCGTGAAGAAGTGGATGCCTTGGGCGAGCGCATGATTGCCATGGACCACGGGCGCGTGGTCAGCGCCGGCACGCCGCGTGAAGTGCTGGACGCGCCGAGGCGCAAAAAGCTTGCGCAAGCCGCGGGATTTGAAAATTTGCTCAGCGGCGCAGTCTTGGATCTGCGTGAAGCCGACGGCGTCATGCGGGTGCGCCTTGCGGAGACCGCTTGTGAAATTGATCGCCCCGGCAAGGCCGGGATCTTCGACTTCGCGGTCATGCCTACAATTGAGGTGCCTCTCGGTTATGCCGCGGCGGGAGACCGCGTTCGCGTCGCCATTCGCGCCGGTGACATTTTGCTGGCAACCGAGCGCCCAAACCGTTTGAGCGCCCGCAATATTCTCGAAGGGCACATCGCGTCGCTCGAACGCCGGGGAACTCTGGTCATCGCCCGCGTGGATTGCGGCGCAGTGTTCACCGTGCATATCACGCCCGGCGCGGTTCGCGCCTTGGAACTCGCCGCGGACATGCCCGTCTGGCTGGTGCTGAAAACGCACTCCTGCCATCTCGTCGACTAGCGTTCCGCCTTGACTGTTACTTTTCTCTCTGACGGATAAACCATCGGTCGACTTGCGGGGTGGTAACCATCTCTTGGCTCCTCGGATACACACGTTCTCAAAAACGCTGCGGCGCTTGACTATCGAAATTTGGCGGAGTAGGTTCCCTATACACCGAAGCTTTATTTCTTCCGTGGGAAGAAGCCATCTTTCATTGGCAATACGCGAGAGGAAAAAATCTCGTGGGCCAGACACTTCGAGCTATTTGCAAACCCAGGGCTAACGAACGATCACTGCAAGGAGGCACGCATGGGTGGACAGGTTTCCGCAGTTAAAACCAACAAGGTCCCCGATCCCCAGCCGATCTTTGATACCGCCACCGGCTTCATGCGTGCCAAACATCTCTTCGTGGCTGCAGAGCTTGGCGTATTCGAAGCGCTAGCGAACGGAGCTAAGCCGCTCGCTGAAATAGCGCGAGAACTCAAGCTGCCGCCGCGAACCACGCGCATCATTGTGGATGCGGTGACGGCATTGGGCTTTCTCGAGCGCGACGCCGGCTCCTACCGCAACACGGATCTGACTCAGGTGTATCTCAGCGGCCAGGGGCCACAAGACATGCGCCCCTTCATGCGCTTTTGGAATCGTTTGAGCTATCGCCGCTGGTTAACGCTTGAGGACTCCGTGCGGTTGGGACGCGGCGCGTCCGGGGAATTCAATTTCCCGCCGGACGAGCAGAAAATCTTCTCTGAAGGAGTGGAAGCATTCTCGGCGGGCCAAGCTGTGGCGCTCTCGCAAAAGTACGACTTCAGTCGCCATCAGCGGCTTCTGGATTTGGGAGGCGGCACGGGCTCGTTTCTTCGGGAGATTATTCAGCGCTACCCGCATCTGGAAGGTACCCTCCTTGAGTTTCCCGCGGCGGCATCCGTCGCTCGAGAAAAACTGCGCGGGACCGAGTGTTCCGATCGAATTAAAATTTTCGAAGGAAATTTCCTTACCGATTCTATTCCAGCTGGTCATGATCTCTTTCTAGTGGCGAATGTAGTGCATGTGCTCACGGCGGAACAGAACTTAGCGCTTTTCCGGCGCGTGCGCGAAATGGCCGGTCCCAAAGCGCGTCTCCTCCTCGTCGACCTCTGGACCAATACCACGCACACCGAGCCACTTTTTGCTGCTCTGATGGCAGGTGAATTCCTGGTCGTGGGTGGCAACGGTGACGTCTACAGCGTGGAAGAAGGCAGGGAGTGGCTGGAGCAAGCCGGATGGCATTTTGTGGAGCATAGTCCGCTCGCGGGCCCTGCGAGCATGCTGGTGGCCGAACCATAGCAGCGCTGGGGCCACAACCCATCGGTTCTTGTGATGTGCTGCTCTTCCTTGCTGCCCGGCAGCCCAGCCCGTTAGGGCTGAGGCTTGGCTGTCGCCGCAGGAACACCATGCGCCGCCGCGCCGGGCTTCGAGAACTTAATCTCGTCCGCTTCCAGCGCATCACCTTTCGATGTAGCGTGGATCACCACGCGATTTCCTACCGCCAGATCCGGCAATTTTGCGGATTTGTTTTCCTGGCCGCTTCGTTCAATGTAAACCGTAGTCGCCAAAAGCCTCACTTCGACCGACTTGCCGTCCGCGGTTTTCACAATCACGGAATTACTGTTGATTTTTTCAACCGTTCCGGCGACGTGTTTCTTTTCGCCATGCGCGAAAACAGCGCCGGCAATCAAGAGCAGCGTTGCAACGCGTAATACCAGCCGAGTTTTCACGAATCCCTCCAGAAACTTGCTTTAACTTAGTGGTGATGATGCTCGGATTCAGCTTTCTGCGGAGCACCGCCGCCCTTCAGAAAATCTTCCTCTTGCTCTTCTTCAGTGCGATCGTCAGGCCCCTTCGGATTGTAGCGTTCCATTTCCATGCGCTCTTCCGGCGTCAGCTGCGGCAAATGACGAATGAACAGCACCAGCTCCCAGCTGTCGTCCTGCTCTCCGTGACTCGAGAACGCAGGCATGCCGGTAAAGCGCACGCCATTTTCTATGATCCAGAAAAGCTCGCCATCGGAAAGCTTCTGCGTTTCCGGCGCGCGCAGATCCGGGGGTTTCGGAAAAAGGCCCTGCCCGATCTCCGTGCTGCCCCTCCCATCGTTGGCATGGCATGTGGCGCAGTGGTCGGCAAAGTGAAGCCGGGCCTCGCGCAGATTCTCAGGCGAAATTCTCACAGGATTCGGCGTCGCGCGTGCCCTTGCGGGAATGGCAAGATGCCGGACGTTTCGCGCGAGAAAAATCTCCAGCCGCGTGGGAGTGGCGCGTGCGCTCAGGCCCCCGTGGAGAATCCGCGACGCAACGGCCGCCACGATTCCCAGAATCGCGAGAACGATCATCAGGAAACGTAATCCGTGTTTCATAGCCGAGTAGATATGTTAGTTTATGCCGCCCCGCCGGGCTAGCGCGGAATCTTGCGGCGCCGTGAATCGGAGTTGCACAAATGCGGCAGGTCGTGAACAATCGAAGGGAAATAAACGAGCGGTTGAGTTCTTTGCGAGCGCCCATGAAACAAAAAATCTTTCCAAGCCTAGACGCTGCAGTTGCGGATATACCCGACGGAGCGCGCATCATGTTCGGCGGATTCGGTGGCGCGGGCTTTCCGAATAATTTGATTCAAGCCCTGGCGCGCAAGGGCGCCAAGAATATCACCGCCATCAGCAACAATTGCGGCACGCGCGAAGGCGAGCTCGGCTTGATGTTCAAGAACGGACAAGTGTGTCACGTAATCGCTTCGTTTCCCGGGCCGCATGCAAACCACTTTCAGGAGCGCTTCGCCAAGGGGGAAGTGACCTGCGAGCTGGTGCCGCAGGGAATTCTGTGCGAGCGCATGCGCGCGGCGGCGGCGGGACTGCTTGGTTTCTACACAACCGTTGGCGTGGGCACCGAAGTCGCCAAGGGTAAAGAAGAGCGCGTGATCGGCGGGAAGCGCTGCATTCTGGAGTCGCCGATCCACGCGGATTACGCGCTCATCAAAGCGCAGAAAGCGGATACGCTGGGAAATTTGACGTATCGGCTGGCGGCACGAAATTTTAATCCCATCATGGCGATGGCGGCGAAAATCACCATCGTGGAAGCGGAGGAGATTGTGCCAGTGGGATCGATCGATCCGGAAAATGTGATTACACCGGCGATATTCGTGCACCGCATCGTGCAAGCCAAAGGAGTCCGCTATGCCGGGTAACGGCATTCAGGAGAAGGTCATGGCGGATAAACCGCGGATGAGCCGGGAACAAATTGCGCAGCGCGCGGCGATGGAATTGTTTGACGGCGCGTATGTGAATTTGGGCTGGGGCATTCCGAATTTGATGGCCGATTATTTGCCGAAGGGCATCACCGTGTATTTTCACAGCGAAAATGGAATTCTCGGGATGGGTCCTCGCACAAAGCCAGGCGAGGAAGATTTCGATCTGGTGGACGCCATGAAAGTTCCGGTGACGCTGCTTCCCGGCGGTTCGTTTTTTCATCAAGCCGACGCGCATTTAATGACCCGCGGCGGACACCTGGATATCGCCGTGCTTGGCGGATTCCAGGTATCCGAAAAAGGAGATCTCGCGAACTGGAAAATTCCCGGATCGAAAGGCTCCGGCGGCATCGGCGGGGCGATGGACATTTCCGCCGGCGCGAAAGTTTTGATCGTGTGCATGGAGCACACCACAAAAGATGGCGCGCCAAAAGTTGTGCGCGAGTGCAACTACCCGCTCACCGGGCTCGCGTGCGTTGACACTATTTGCACTGACTTGGCAGTGATTGACGTGAAGCCGGAAGGATTGGTGCTGCGCGAAGTTGCGCCGGGCTGGACAGTGCAAGAAATACAGCGGATCACCGAAGCGAAACTGCTAGTGCGCGACAAAGTTCCGGAAATTCATTTCGCATAATTCCTTCGCACTACCCAGATGACGAAAACTTTTCATTGGTGTCATTCCAAGGAGCCGCGGGCGACGAGGAATCTGCTTCTTACGCCGTCCTTGCAAAAAGCAGATCCCTCGCTGTGCTCGGGATGACAGTAAAACGACTACAGCCGCGCGGCAACGCGCGCGAGGGTTTGTCCTTGCGTGTTGCGAAACACAAGCACCAGGCTGTCCGTAAGCGGAACGCTCGCGCTAAGAACAGCAAATTCATATGACCACGTGAATTTTTCAGGCAGCTCGGCAGCGAGCGCCGTAGCGTACGGCGCGACCCGCTCTATCTTGAAATCCAGGTTTTCAATTTTCCCGGCTGGCCGCAGTTCGACGCCGTGTTTCCAATACATTGATACGTGCAACGAACTTACCTGGGAGCGCGTGAGATAAGCGTGCGTGCTGGTTTGCTGCAATTGCAGCTTATCGGAACAGGGCATGTCAAAGATCACGAAAGAGAGAAGAAGTTTATCGGGGAAGTGAGTGACCGTTTCCGTGCCGCGGCGGAATACTACGCCGTGGTCATCGTCAAATCGTTTCAGGTTGCCGAAGAAATCCGGAGCGGTCAAGCGGCCTTTCACGTAGAAGCAGGGACCATCCGGGATGCGCCCTTCGGTGGCCAGGAAAACACCGCCGTCGTAGTTCCACACGGATTTGTCGCGAGAGGATTGCGCTCGGAGAGTGGGCACGGCCAGCAGGGCGATCACGCCGAGCACAATGGGCGCGAGTGGCGCATGCAACCGGTGCAACATGGTGATCCTCGATAACCTCATCTTACTTTTCCGGGCGCCTTCAGGCGCGTCAAGGCGCATCGCGCAAAAGAAAGCGAATGTCGTTCACTGTGCATACTTTCTTCCCGGCACCTTCCGGTTTGCATTGGGTTTTCCCGGCGCGCAGATCGGCGAAGGCTGTAACCAAATCGCCGAGATCAGAGGGAGGAGCAACCGGGATGTTGTGGGCGCCCAGAACGACTTTGACTTGCGGCGCGAGGGCAGCGAGGCGCGCGATCGATTTCGCAAAAGTGTCGAGGTCGGTCTCCGGGCGGAAGAGCCAGATGGGCGCGGGATAGTAAGTGTCGCCGGTAAAGAGCAAGCCGTTGGCGCGGTCGAACAGGGAAATGGCGTCGGGGGTATGGCCGGGGGTGGAAATGACCTCGAGCGTACGCGCGCCGAGGTCGATCCTGAAACCGTCGTGGATGAAGCGCGAGATTTTCCACGGCTTTGTTGCGTAGGTCTTAGAATCGAACTTCTTCGGCAATTCGCCGCAGATTTCGCCGGGAGCAATTTCCGCTTGCGCATCTTCGCGTGAACCCTCGGCGTTTGCCCGCGTGAAGTCCGTATCCATTCCGTAGACGAAACTGAACTCCCAGTTGCCGCCGACGTGGTCGTCGTGGGTATGGGAGTTGAGCACGACGACGGGGCGGCTAGTCAATTGCGAGATGACTTTGCGGATGTCGCTGATGCCCATCCCGGTGTCAAAGAGAAGAGCTTGTTTGTGGCCGACAATAAGATAGGAGATGACTTCTTCGGATTGATGCGGTTCGTAGATGGCGAAGACGCCCGGCGCGACTTTGTAGACTTCAAACCACGGTTCCGTGGCAAGCACGCGCTCCAGCGATTTGTATTCCGGACGTGGAAGAGGGCGGCACCATTCGGGTTTATCGGTTTGGGGCGGAAAAGAAGGAAAGAGATTTAACGCAGAGGGGAGCGGAGACACAGAGTTCACAGAGAAGAAGGAGGAATAAGACGGCGTCGGGTTGCTGAGCAGTCTGGGCGGTAGGGGCGCAGCATGCTGCGCCCCTACAAGGCAGGCGGCCGCCACGAATGAGAGGGCGATACCAAGGAAAGCAGTTTTCATTTGGCTCCAGAAACGAAGATGGATTTGGGAAGCATCATGTGGACGCCTTTGTTGCCATCAACGAGCTCGGTGATATGCAAATCGGCGGCGACGCTCGCGAGCATGTAGGCGTCGTCGCGCGAAAGATGTTTTTCCGTCATGAGGAATTCAATCATCTCGCGGACGGCAAGTTTCGTGGCTTCGTTCAAATCTTCGTGCAGGCCCATGGTGATGAAATGCGTCGGCGTTTCGGCACGGGGCCAGTGGAGGTGCATGTCCTTGCGCACGACGAATTGAAACGTGCCGATCAGCGAAGTTTCCATCGCGGTGATGTCCACTTCACCGTCACCCTGGCCGGCGTGGCCGTCGCCAACTTCAAACAGCGCCCCGGTGGCGTGAACGGGAATATAGAGTGTGGTTCCTGCGACGAGATCCTTGTTGTCCAGATTGCCCGCTTGAATCCAGGGCGGAGCGCTGCTGATGCGGCCTGACGATTCCGGCGGCGCGACGCCCATGCTGCCGAAAAAGGGATGCAGCGGGATTTCGATGCCGGGAGCGAAGCGCGCGATCATGCGCTTTTCGTCGAGCGGAATAATTTTTGTTTTTGGATATGGGAAATCGTTCGGCAGGAATCCCATGCCCGGCCAGAAACCGTTGTACGCATAGGGAATGGCGAGTTTCGCGGCGAGGATGCGCACTTCGAGGACGTCGCCGGGGTCCGCACCTTCGATAAATACGGGACCGGTCAGGATGTGCGGGCCGGGCCCCTTGTCCTTGACCTGGTCGTAGATGTCGCGCAGCGATTGCTCGATTTGCGCTGGCGGCACGCCGGCGTCTTCGAGGCCTTTGGGGCTGTTGGTGATCAGCGTCTGAATTTCTACCGTGTCGCCCGACTTGACGCGCAGCACCGGCGGCGTCTTGGCATCGTAGTAGCCCCACGCCACGGTTTTCGGCGTCGGCTTCAGCGTGTAAGTAGCCTGGGCGCACGTTCGCGGGGCGGAAAGAAACAAGCCAGAAAGCAGAATGCCAAGACCAAGCAAGATGGTGCGACAAATCACGCGGCCTCCCGGAACCCTAAAGTGAAATCAGGCACAAAATCGTGTGCCGCTCCAGCAAAAAAATCAAGCTCGTCAAGCGGCTGTCTCCGCTGTGGCCTTCTTGAGATTCAGTGTGGCGTTGTTGATCAACGGGCGCGCCCAGAAGCCAACGCTGAGCACGACGCCAAACGTGAGGTACAGAAATGCCAGCCCGCTCCGCAATCCCGCGTAATCGCCGATCCGCCCGATGATTACCGGGACCACGGCTCCACCGATGATTCCCGTGCCCAGGATACCTGAGAAAGAGCCGTGGTACTCGGCGACGGAATTGAGAGCCAGAGAAACTACGATGGGCCACAGGACCGAAGCAAACAAGCCGATCGCAGGAAACGCGAGCAGAGAAACTTTTGCGGGGCCAAACAAGGCTGCAGTGAGACAGATTAGCGCCCCGAGGCACGCGCCAACCAGCACCTTGCGGCTATCGAACAC
Source organism: Candidatus Acidiferrum sp. (assembly GCA_041476465.1). Lineage (GTDB taxonomy): Bacteria > Acidobacteriota > Terriglobia > Acidiferrales > UBA7541 > Acidiferrum. The sequence continues at coordinate 13,272 of JBGOTL010000087.1, forward strand.
CTTCAACAACAGCAGGCCAATCAAACAACCCGCGGTGAGCAGGCCCCAAAACCAGGAGACCGCCGTGGCTCCCGTGGTGTGGGGATCGAAGCCGTGATATTGGTAGAGAAAATTCGAGATCCAGTCCGCTGTTCCTTGTTCGCAGCCCACATACGCGAACATCGCGACAAAATACATCCACACCACGCGTTGGCGCCCCAGGCTGCGGTACATGTCCCAAGAACCGGCTCGTTCTTCGGCGGTGTGCTGGACCTGGGGAAACCTGGAGAAGGCGAGAATCGCCATCATCAGCAGAGCAGAGGCGGCAAAGACCCAATAGATCGAGGCCCAAGGCAGTTGGGCGGGAGTCAGTCTGCCCAGTATACGGAGCAGGGCACTCCGGTCGGGCGAAGAATTCCTGAGATTTAGAACAAGATACGAGTAGATGCGCGGGCTGATAAAGGAAGCGCTGCCGAAAACCAGTTGCGCGAGCGCCGAATTGAAAGCGTAATTTTCTTCGCCGCCCGCGACCCGCAGCAACGGGTTGATGGCCACCTGCAGTGTGGCCATTCCCGCGCCGATCGCGAACAAGGACACCGCCGCGACGCTGTATCGCGGGAAGAGAGCGAAGCTAAGGGAGCCAAGCGTCGCGGCGAGAAACGACACGATCATGACGGGCTTCTCGGTAAAACGCTCCACCAGAAAGCCCGCGGGAATAGACATGACGCCGTATGCAATGAAGAACGCAAACGCGAGAAATCCGGCGGCCGTCAGGCTCACGCGAAAGCTGCTGATGATGTCCGGCACGATCGGGCCAATAATATTGGTCAGCAAGGAAATCACGAAAAACGTGAGGAGAACCAGACTCACCATGTAGCGGTTTCTTGTCATAGACCGTGGTTCTCCTGGTTTCTTTCTGACGGGTCAAAAAGCCTGGCTGGCGCTCTGCCCAAACCGGTTATGCCAGACACGGGCAGCGCCGATCAAGTTGGCGTTTTCTCCCAAAGAAGCCAGGGTGAGTTCCGTTTGTTCAAAGGGAACGAAGCGGCAGCCTTGGGAAATTACTTTGCGGAGGTCGTCGAGGCGCACGCTTTTCATGATGCTGCCGCCCAGAACGATCACTTCCGGCACAAAGAGGTTGATCAGATTGGCCAAGCCGAGGCCGAGGTAATACGCCTCACGCGTGACGGCCTCCTGGGCAAGCGCGTCGCCTTCTTTCGCGAGCTGGAAAATCTTTTTGGCGCTGAGATCTTCTGCGTATCGATGGTCTGCGGGCGCCTTGTCCTTGAACCACGCCGCCATCGCCGGGCCCGTCGCCAGCGCTTCCCAGCAGCCTCGGAAGCCGCAAGTGCATGGCGGGCCGGAGGCGTCGATCACGTGATGACCGACTTCGGGATGCGACCGGTCCGCGCCGCGATACAGTTGCCCGTCCAGGATGATCCCGCCGCCAATGCCGGTGCCCACCGTGACGTAGATCAACCGCGACTTGCCTTTTCCCGCGCCCCAGGCTGCTTCTCCCAGCGCCGCGGCGTCGCCGTCGTTTTCCAGCGCTACGCGGACGTTGAATTCGCGCGCCAGGTCTTTTACCGGATTGCAGCCTTTCCATCCGGGAAGAAAGTCCACATCGCCGAATTCGCCGGTGAATGGGTAGACCCAGCCAGTCGAGCCAATGCCGATGCCGGTGAGTTCCGCTTGAGCGATGCGCGCGGACTCTCGCAGCATGCGAATGATGTGCTCGAGCCCGTTGGGGTAGGCGCGAGCGGCCTCGGTAGAGGTTTCGAGTTTCGACAAGACCTTACCCGTGCCGTTCACAATGCCGACGGCAATCTTTGTTCCTCCGATGTCCACGGCACCAATCACGGTTTTCCTCCGCTAGGCTGTTTGGGCAACAGGCCGTGCTCATCTTCGACAATGTAGGAACACAGACGGAAGGAATCACAATCCACTCCGGAAAGGCGCGACAAGCGCTCCGCGGCTAGTTGCACCGGCATGATGTCGATGAGGAATTGCCAGTCCGGCAAAACGGCGGGAAGCTGGAACACCAGGTCCCCCGCGTCGCTCGGGAGATTTTGGCCGGTCAGCATGACGCTCGCGCCGAGTTGACGGAGATCCCGCGCGACGGCCAGATCCTGCTCGCGCATGCGCGCGCCGTCGATCCACATGCCGAATCGAAAATTCTTAGTGACCATTTCCTGTGGGCCATGGCGGAAGCTGCCCGTGCCCATAGCCGTCGCGGGTGATTTTACGCCTTCTTCCCAAAGGAGCCGCGCTTCGTGGCAACTTCCAAGACTGGAACCGCGAGCCAGAAAATAGGAGACTGCGCCGGGCAAGAGCCATGTCGTGTTGGCAAGCTGCTCCTGCCAGCGGGGAATGGCGCGTCCTGCTTCCGCGATCGAATGCGATAGCGTCCCAGCGAGCTGGGCATCGAACGAACCGACGACGGTACTGGCGAGAATTCCCGTAGCGGCGGCCAAAGTGGAATAAGTGTTCACGGAAATGGCGTGATCGAGCGCGGCGGGAATGACGATGGGGAATTGCGCCTCTTTTGCGAGCTGCCCGTCCGGCGAATTCGTCACGCCGATGACGGCCGCGCCGGCCGCGCGCGCTTTCGCCACCAGTTGAACGATTTCGATGCTGCGGCCGCTGCGCGAAATGATGATAATCGCGGCATCGGGCGGGAAGGTGGAGAATTGGAGCAGCTCGGCGGCGTCCTGCATGTAGACAGGGCGAGCGCACTGGTAAAACAACGTTCCAACGTTGAGC
>JBGOTL010000088.1:0-15860 GCA_041476465.1 Candidatus Acidiferrum sp.
CTCGATGATTTTTGTGTAATCCACGCGCGGGAGTCTCCCGTTTGCGACGTATTCGCGGGTGATCTGTTCGCCCGTGATCAACTGGCAGGCCTCGTTGTCGCCACACCGCTTGTTGACTTCCGCGCCTATTTCCTCGCCGATTTGACGTGTGTCCGCATCGCGAAATTCCTGGCTCAGAAAGCCGACGTGGTAATTGATTTGGATGACCCCGCCCTTGGCCCCCAGGTCTTTAATCATCTGGTCCGTCATATTGCGCGGCGCGTCACAAATGGCGCGGCAAGAAGAGTGCGAGGCGATCATCGGCGCTTTGCTAACTTCCAGAGCATCGTAAAACGTTTTGTCGCTGACATGGGAGATGTCCACCATCATGCCCAGCCGGTTCATTTCGCGCACCACGTCTTTGCCGAAATCCGTGAGGCCATTGTGCTCCGCTTTGTCGGTGGAGGAGTCCGCCCATTCGTCGTTGCCGTAGTGGGTGAGCGTCATGTAACGAGCGCCGAGAGCCGCATACGAGCGCAGTACGCCGAGGTCGCTGGCGATCATGTGGCCGCCCTCGATGCCCATGAGCGCGGCGATCTTGCCCTGCTTGCGGGCTTCGCGAACTTCGGCAGCGGTGGTGACCAGGACAATATCCTTGGGATGCTTGCGCAGCTGCTCGCGCACGGCGTCAATTTGCACCAGCGTGCGCTTTACGGCTTCCGGGCCGGTCACTTTGCTGGGCATCCAGATGGAAAAAAAGATGGCGCCCAAGCCGCCTTCCTTCATCCGGGGGATGTCAATGCTGCCGCTGGCGTCGCGCGGACCGAGGTCAAACTTGCCATCGAGAAAGCGCTGCGTGGTGTCGTCGTGGGTGTCCACGACGATGGAGGAAAAGTGCAGCTTGCGTGCTCGCGTTGCGATATCGTCCGCGGTCACGGTTGCCGCCAGAAGTAAACCACCTGAAACGCACAGGGCGGCTGCAAGGATGGTCCGAAACATTTCACCTCTCATTTTTCTCCAACAGGCGGCTACCGAGATTGCCCCTGTAACTCCCTGCTGACGCGCTCGGCTTGTTCCATGACACGGAGGGTGTTCCCGCCAAGAATTTTCCGAATGTCACCCTCGGAATAACCTTTGCGGAGCAGTGCCTCGGTGATTTTCGGCAGCTTGGAGCAATCTTCCATGCCGTCCGGCATGTCGGCGCCGTCGAAGTCAGAACCCAGGCCAACGTGGTCAGGACCTGTGAGCTTCACGACATGATCGATGTGCTCGATGATTTTCTCCCAGCTCACGTGCGGCAGTTTGCCTTCTTGAACCAAGCGATCATGAATCTCTCTCTCTTTGCGCGACGAGCATTCTGCATCGTCCCCGCAGTCCTTGAGAGTCTGGGCCGATGCCGTGACGACTCCACCAACATTCTTGTCGTACGCATCCTTGTAGGCCTGGTCGAGGAAGCTGGGCTCGTAGTTGATCTGGATGACCCCGCCCTTCGCGGCAAGCGCCTTGATCATGTCGTCGCTCATGTCGCGCACGTGGTCGCACAGCGCGCGGCAAGAGGAGTGCGAGGCGATCATTGGCGCTTTGCTGACTTCCAGAGCATCGTAAAACGTTTTGTCGCTGACGTGCGAGATGTCCACCATGATTCCCTGGCGGTTCATTTCCCGCACGATGTCTTTCCCAAAATCCGTGAGGCCGTTATGAACCGGCTTGTCGGTGGAGGAATCCGCCCATTCGTCGTTATAGAAATGCGATAGCGTCATGTAGCGAACGCCCAGATCGCCGAACATGCGCAAGACGCGGATGTCGTTGCCGATCATGTGGCCGCCTTCGACACCGATCAGCGCGGCAATCTTGCCCCGCGCGTGCGCTTCTCGAATTTCGGCAGCAGTCCGGCAAAACACCATTTCTTTCGAATACTTGCGGACGTTCTCATGCACAGCATCAATCTGGTCGAGTGCCTTCTGGACGGCGGGAGGTCCCATAGTGCGGCCATCAATCCAGATGGAGAAGAAAATGGCGTTCATGCCCCCTTCGCGCATGCGCGGGATGTCCACGTGGCCGTCAGGATTGCGCTTGCCGAGATCATAATTCTTCGAGAAGAACCGTTGAGTCGTGTCGTCGTGCGTGTCCAGAACGATGGAAGAAAAGTGGAGTTTGTGAGCTCGCTCCGCTATGTCATCCGCGGAAGTAGATCGAACGAGCAGCGCTGCAAGACCAAGGCAAAATCCAACGCACAACAACGCAAACGCACGGCGCATGTAAGCCCCCAGAGTGCTACTTCAGGAGTGAGAGTCTACCCCATTAACCAGCCCAAGAGCGATTGCTTCCAGGCTTCGCGGTTCACCGCGGCGATGGATTCGGTTAATGGAATTCCTTTGGGGCAGGCTTTGACGCAGTTTTGCGCGTTGGCGCAATCAGCGATGCCGCCGGGCTCCAGCAGCGCCTGGATACGCTCTTTTGCGTGCATCGCGCCCGTGGGGTGCATGTTGAATAAGCGCACCTGGCTGATGATGGCCGCGCCGACGAACTGGTTGTTTTCGTTCACCTGCGGGCAGACTTCCAGGCAGTTTCCGCAGGTGATGCAGTTGGAAAGCGGGTAACCTTGCTCCTGGATTTCAGGAGAGACGCGCGGGCCTTCGCCGAGATCGTACGTGCCGTCGATGGGAATCCAGGCTTTTACGCGCTTCAGGCTTTCGAACATGAATTGGCGATCCACCGTGAGGTCCCGAACCACCGGGAATTTCGAAAGAGGCTCGATGCGAATCGGCTGCGCGAGGGCATCCACGAGGGCGGAACACGCCATGCGCGCTTTGCCGTTGATGAGCATGGCGCAAGAACCGCAGATTTCCTCGAGGCAGTTGGAGTCGTAGGAGACCGGAGTGGTCTTTTTACCCGCGCGGGTGACCGGGTTTTCCGCGATGTCCCTTAGACAAATGATCACATTCATCGAAGGGCGCCACTTCAAGGTAAACTCTTCCCACCGCGCGGACTCCTTCGGTCCTGCTTGCCGCCTTATTCGAACGATGACTTGCTTCTTCTCTGCCATTGCGTCCTCAAAAAGTCCCGCGAATCCTCCATCGGATCATCACTTTGCCGCGTCGTATCGCCGGGGCCGCGGCGTAATCTGCGAAACATCGACCGCTTCGTAGGTGAGCTGCACGTCGTTGTTCATCCACTTGGCGCGCGTGGTTTTCAGCCAAATTGCGTCATTACGTTCCGGAAAATCGGGTTTGTAGTGTGCGCCGCGCGATTCGTTGCGCGCCAGCGCCCCCAGCGTGACCACGCGAGCGAGGATCAGCATATTTTCCAGTTCGCGCGCGAAATTCAGCGTCTGGTTGGACCACTTGGTGCGGTCGCTCAGATTGATTTTCTGGTAGCGCACCTGAAGCTCGCGGAGTTTGCCGTCCGCCATTTCCAGATTCTTGTTGATGCGCGTGACGGTGGCGTGCTCGCTCATGATTTCGCCCATCTGTTTCCAGATGGCGATGGGGTTTTCCGAGCCGTCCTGCGAAATCAACGTCTGATTCTTTTCCTCTTCACGTTTCTTGGCTCGCTCGAAAACGCTTGAGGCTGTGGATTCCGCGCCCTTCGGCAGGTTCTTTGCATACTTCACTGCCGCGGGACCCGCCAGGCCGCCGCCGAAGATACAGGAGACCAGCGAGTTCGCACCCAGCCGGTTTGCGCCGTGATACTGATATTCGCATTCACCGGCGGCATAGATGCCCGCAACATTGGTAGCCTGATCCTCGCCATTCACCCATATGCCGCCCATGGTGTAGTGCATGGCCGGGAAAACCTTCATGGGTTCCACGCGAGGATCGACGCCGAGGAATTTTTCGTATATTTCCAGGATGCCTTCGAGCTTGCGGTCCAGCGTTTCGCGCGGAATATGCGTGACGTCAAGGTACACAGCGGACTCATTTAGTAGCCCGAGTTTTTCCTGATAGACGATGCGGTGAATCGCGCGCGTGGCGATATCGCGAGGCACCAGGTTGCCGTATTTCGGATACCACTCCTCAAGGAAATAGAAGCGCTCGCCCTCTGGAATGCTCCTGGCAGGGCGCGCGTCCCCGGGCTTCTTGGGCACCCACACGCGGCCGCCTTCGCCCCGGGCCGATTCACTCATCAAGCGGAGCTTGTCTTCTCCGGGGATGGCCGTCGGGTGCACCTGGATAAATTCGCCGTTGGCGTAGTCCACGCCCTGCTGAAGCAGCGCGGATTGTGCGGAGCCCGTGCACACCACGGAATTTGTGGAACGCCCGAAAATTGCACCGATGCCGCCGGTGCAGAAAATCACCGCGTCCGCCGCGAACGCTTTCACTTCCATGGAGCGCAGGTCCATGGCGCAGATGCCGCGGCAGACTCCGCCTTCGTCGATCACCGCGGACAAAAAGGTGAAACCTTCGTATTTTTTTACTTTGCCTTCGGATTCGTGGCGGCGCACCTGTTCATCGAGGGCATAAAGCAACTGCTGCCCGGTCGTTGCCCCCGCGAATGCTGTCCGGTGATAGAGCGTGCCGCCGAACCGCCGGTAATCCAGCAAACCCTCTGGCGTGCGGTTGAACATGACGCCCATGCGGTCGAGGAGGTCGATGATGCCGGGCGCAGCCTCGCACATGCGCTTGACCAACGGTTGATTGGCGAGAAAATCTCCGCCGTAAACGGTGTCGTCGAAATGCTTCCCGGTGGTGTCGCCTTCGCCCTTTTGATTCTTCGCGGCGTTAATGCCGCCCTGCGCGCAAACCGAGTGCGAGCGCTTCACCGGAACGATGGAAAAAAGATCCACCGGAACGCCCGCTTCCGCGACGCGAATCGTGGCCATCAGGCCCGCCAAACCACCGCCCACGACAATAATCTTTGGGTGTCTCATGGCTGGTAATAGAAGCTGAAGGGATGCCAGTTCCAACGGAAGCTGGCTATAATCAAAATGCCCACCACGCTGAACGCCAGCCAAACCACGATGCCCAAGCGGCCTGCGGCACGCTGCGCTTTTACCGTGGCTGCCAGGCCCCATTTACAAAGAAAGTTCCAGGTGCCGACACCCAGGTGGAACGAAGAAGCCAGGATACCGATGACGAAAAACGTGAGGTACCAGGGATTCTGCATGTCACGAGCCACATCGGCGTAGGTAGATTTACCGTGGGTCAGCCAGCGCTCGGTATAAAGATGCCAGCCAATATAGACAAATGCGATGAGGCCGGTGTAGCGCTGCAGCGTGTAAAGCCAGTTCCCTACCCACGGATAAGAAGAGACATTGGACTTGCCGCGCAGCCAGAGGTAGATGCCGTAGCCGCCATGGAAGAGCATCGGCAAAAAGATGGCGACCCACTCCACGAAGAGGCGGAACGGAATGGTCTGCAACTCGCGAGATGTCTCGTTATACTTGGCGGCGCTGACCAGTACGGAGCTGTTTGACCAGAAGTGCTCGGCCAAAAATGCGCCAACGGGAAGAACCCCGGTAAAGGAATGCAGCTTGCGAAGGAGATAACTGTTGTCTGGCCGGGTTGCCGTGGAGGACATGCCCTCTCCGCCGCGGCACTCCCGGTCGACTTGCACGGAAATAAATCGAGGGGCGCAGAGGAATCGCGGCAACGTCAGTATAGGCAGATGGTATCTGTGTTGCAAGTCGGGCCAGGTTTCGAAAAACACAAACGGGTCGAAAAATCATGCGGAGATGGCGGTGAGTCGCATATATAATTGAAGGGATGGATGGTATTCGCCAAGAACTGCTCTTGCTTGGCTTTTTACCCACAATCAAAAACAATGTCGACATCACGAACAAATCTAATTGCAGAACTCGAGCGGCTCGCGAACGCCCTGAGCCCGGAATCGGCGGAAACCGCGGAGATATCCATGCCCTCCGTGGCGGGGCGCATCGCAAAAAGCCTCGGCGTAAGGAACGATGAGGTTGCCATCCTGGGACTCTCCACTCGCTGGCGGCATCTGCACTTTCTTGTCCCCGAAGCGCTGAAGAATGTCGGATTCATTCCCCTCTCCAGCAACTCTGCTCTCGCCGCGCGCACCGCGAGGGATAGCCGCCCGGAAATTGTCAACAATTTTGCCTCGGTGCGCCATGCCACGGTTTTCGAAGGGGTGAAGAGTATGGCTACCTCCGGAGAATCCATTCAGAAACTGATCAGCGCACCGATCCTTTGTGACGGAAAAGTTGTCGGGATCATTCAGATCAGCCGCAAGGGCTCCAACGCCATGACCGCGGGACCCGATTTTACCTCGGATGATCTTGGGAAAGTACTCGCTCTCTGCAAACCACTCGGAAAACTTGTGCAACACGTCGCTGGCGAATAGCACATTTTCCCCGCAAGCCGCATTAGCAAATATTTTGTGCGCACCAACAGAGCGTTCAGACACCGGAATTGCGTTGACACTCGAATTCCTTCTTGTTACTTTTCCACTGTGAGAAAAATTTCACCGTCTCTCCACCCACGGAGGCAAGGCAACCCGCACTATGGCGTTCGTCGCTAAGAAGATTTTCCTGACCAAAGGCGTTGGCAAGCACCGCGAAAGACTTTCGAGCTTTGAGCTCGCGCTCCGTAACGCGGGAATTGCCGCCTGCAACATCGTGCGTGTCTCTTCCATCTTTCCTCCGAACTGCAAACTCATTTCACGCAGCGAAGGCCTGAAGCACATCAAACCCGGACAAGTGGCCTTCACCGTGATTAGCGAAAATTCCACCAAGGAACCTCATCGCTTGATCGCCGCCAGCATCGGATTGGCCTTGCCCAGCGACAAGACCATGTATGGCTACCTCTCCGAGCATCATTCCTTTGGCGAGTCGGAAGAAATTGCCGGTGAGTACGCGGAAGAGTTGGCCGCGGAAATGCTCGCCACCACGCTGAATGTGGAATTTGATCCGGATCTTTCCTGGGACGAGAAAAAAGAGGTTTATCGTATCTCCAACAAAATTGTGCGCACCATGAACGTGACGCAATCCGCGGTCGGCGACAAGCGCGGCTTGTGGACCACCGTTCTTGGCGCTGCCATCCTTATCGGCGAAGACGACTAACTCAAAACTGTTTTCTCTCCCAGGGCGGCGGCCCCTTGATCCACCTGGATATGCCTTCGTCGAATATGACTATTGTGAACCCTCCACTCAGCGCTAGACTGAATGCAAGGATAGCCAGTTTTGTAAGTCTTGCGTCTTCTTCATCCGTCACGTAAACCACATGCCCATGATTGTTTAGCCCATGAACTCGGCCAGACGAATAATCCGGATGAGTCGGCCGCGTTTGGTCGTACTGACCCCAGACGTAAAAATGAAACAACCACACCGCTAAACCTGAAACGCCAACGAATAAACCAATGCTGCGAGCGAGTTTGCGATATTTCGGATTTTCGAGTGGCAGCTTCATGTTCACCCTTACCCAAGACTTGCGGCTATTTGAAGTATCCGATGCGATCCAGGACCGCGCCGACAATCAGCGGCAAGGCCACCGTGGCATCCTCAAAAACCTCCGCGAGGCGCCCGCCTTCCTCCGGTGGAACGAATTTCCCCCACGATACCGCCTCGGTATACGTGCTGCCGCTCAGGCCGCCCCAATGCACCGGCTCCGGACAAATGCGCACTCCATACTGGTAGCGCTTGAGAGGGATATCCACATTACCGCGGCGAGCCAGAAGTTCCGCGTAAACACCGAACTGCTGCGACCAGTTGCGCGGCACTCCTCCCCCGACCGTGAAAATTCCCATGCGTTTTGTGGGCAACAAAATGTCGGCAAATCTCTCGAAATCGTCAAAGGGGTCAAAGTGCAGCAGCGGCCGTTTGGCCCGCAGGCGCGCCATCTTGTGCAACACATAATCGATGCCAAGTTCCGAATCCGAAAATGCCGGAACGAAAACCGGAACATTGTTTTCGCACGCGGATTTCAGAATTCCCCGCCCTTTTGCGTGCTTCACCAGGTACTCGCCTATTTTTCGATGTACCTTGTAACTGCACACCACATCGTCCGGGTCCCACTGATCGTAGATGTGGTCCACTACCTCTTCCACGTAGTCCAGGTTGGTTTCTGGTTCCAGCGAGTCGTACACCCGGTTGTAGCCGGCCTGGAACAGTTCCCGGTCGTTCATTTTCTTCTCGTCATACCGGAAATGCGAATGGCCGGTGGCCTCAACCAGGCCATGAGCCATCAGCGCCCCGGTGGAAACCACCGCTTTCACAATGCCGGAATCAATCAAGTCACAAAAAATCAAACCCATTTTGCCGACGGTGAGCGCGCCGGAAAGCGTCAGCACCACAAAACAGTCCTTGTCGCGCGCCATGGCTTCCAGCACATCGGCCGCGTCGCCAATCTGCCGCCCGGTGAACGCGGTATCTCCCATCGCGCGCACCAATTCATCAATGGTGCGGCATTTGGAGAGGTCCAGCGGAAAGATCGGCCGCAATTTGTCTCTGACCGGATCGTGCAGCACGCGCCCGGTTACCGTCTTTTTTCCGTGCGAATCCGGTGCGGCTTTCTTGGGATGCTTCGCCATCATCTCTCCTTAACTCCTAAAACTGTCCTGCACATGAAAAAATGCTTTCCCTATGCATCCACGGCAAACCAATCATTGAATTGCCCCAAGATTGATAGTACAAAGTCGCCCGTAAGGAAAGAACAAATCGCATGCGTGAGCAAACTTTCCGCTCATGCTAAGATAAAAATATGGCGGACAAATTTACCATCGGGCTGGTGCAGATGCGCTGCACAACAAATGCGGAAGAGAACCTGTCGCGCGCCGTCGACAAAATCCGCGAAGCCGCGGCCCGCGGAGCCCAGATTATCTCCTTGCACGAACTTTTCCGCGGCGAATATTTCTGCCGAACCGAGGACGCCGAACTTTTTAATCTTGCGGAACCCGTTCCCGGCCCCGCCACGCAAGCGCTCGCGAAGATTGCAAAGGAGAAAAACGTCGCGTTGGTCGTCTCGCTTTTCGAGCGCCGCGCGGCGGGCGTCTACCACAACGCCTGCGCGGTCCTGGATGCTGATGGAAGCTTCCTCGGGAAATACCGGAAGATGCACATTCCCGATGACCCGCTGTACTACGAGAAATTTTATTTCACTCCTGGAGATCTCGGCTTTCCAAATTTTGATACCAGGTTCGGGCGCATCGGCGTGCAAATCTGCTGGGACCAGTGGTACCCGGAAGGTTCGCGCATCACCGCGCTGGGCGGCGCGCAAGTCATTTTCTATCCGACCAGCATCGGATGGCACCCGCACGAGAAGACGCAATCCGGCGCCGCGCAGCTGGATGCATGGCGAACGATCCAGCGCGCCCACGCCATCGCCAACGGAGTCTACGTCGCGGTCGTTAATCGCGTCGGCTTTGAAGGCAAACCCGCGGCGGGAGACGCAGGGATCGATTTCTGGGGCAACTCATTCGTGGCCGATCCGTTCGGTCAGGTGGTTGCCGAGGCCTCCAACGACAAGGAAGAGATTCTCGTGGTGGAATGTGATCCCGCAAAAAGCGAAGAGACCCGGCGCGGCTGGCCGTTCCTCCGTGACCGCCGCATTGACGCCTATTCCCCGATCCTCAATCGCTGGCTCGGCGAATGATTGCTGCTTTGTTTTCTTCTCTGCGCTCTCTGTGCCCTCGGTACTCTGTGCCCTCTGTGTTAAATTCCCTTTCTTGTTTTCCTAACCGATGAGCAACTCTTCCCTTGCAAACAGCCCGGTTTCCCTCGGTTACCGCATGCCCGCCGAATGGGAACGTCACGAAGCCACTTGGCTCGCCTGGCCGCATGAAGTGACCGACTGGCCGGGAAAATTTGCGCCGATACCCTGGGCCTTCGCGGAAATCGTGCGTCACCTCTCCGAAGTTGAGCGCGTCTATCTGCTGGTGGAAGATCGCGACGCTGAGAATCGCGTCAAACTAATTTTGAAGAAATCCGGGGTGAATCTCGATGCCGTCGATTTCTTCCGCGTGCAGACCGACCGCGGCTGGATGCGCGATTCCGGCCCGATTTGCGTGACCAACGCCGCAGGAGAGGTCGCCTACAATCATTTCGTTTTCAACGGTTGGGCCAAATACGCCAACTACAAAAAGGATTCCGCCGCGGTCACCCGAGTAAACAAGAAGCAGAAGCGCCGCATCTGGCAGCCGGTGCATAAAGGCCGCCGAGTGGTGCTCGAAGGGGGGAGCATTGATGTGAATGGATGCGGGACGCTTCTCACTACCGAAGAATGCCTGCAAAGCACAATTCAGGAACGCAACCCAGGCTTCACCAGGGAAGATTACCAGAAAGTGTTTCGCGATTATTTCGGCGTGACCCATGTTCTGTGGCTGAAGAATGGGATCGCCGGTGACGATACCCATGGCCACGTCGATGACCTGACGAGATTCGTGAATCCTACAACCGTGGTCACCATCGTCGAAGAAGATCGTCAGGATGCAAACTACAGCGCGTTGCAGGAAAATCTTGCGCTGTTGAAGAACATGACGGATCAAGACGGCCGACCGCTGCGCGTGGAAACGCTGCCCCTGCCCCATCCAGTTTATTTTGATGGACAGCGCCTCCCTGCGAGTTATGCCAATTTTTATATCACAAACCGACTGGTGCTCATGCCGACTTTTAGTGATGCCAACGACCGCGTGGCATTAAATACGCTGTCTAAGTTATTTCCGGACCGCGAAGTTGTTGGGATAAACTGCCGCGACCTGGTGCTGGGGTTGGGAACGCTGCATTGCATGACCCAGCAACAACCGGCCGCGCAGTAAGACTCTCATTCGTTCGCTCACTGCATTGTTTTGACCGCCAGTTCGGATACAATCGGTCTTCCCTTTAGGAGGTTTCATGCTCGCGGCGAATATGTTTGCACAGAAAGTTTTCAGCGTCTGGTTTGAATCTCACGGCTTCCTCTCATGGATTCTGCTAGGCCTGATCGCTGGATGGCTCGCAGGAAAAGTCGCGCGCGGCCGCGGCTACGGCTGCATCACGGACATACTGCTCGGATTGATCGGCTCCGTTCTCGGCGGATGGATCTTCACCAAGCTGGGCATCGTTCACGCCAATACGTTTCTTTATTCGCTAGCCGCGGCTACTGTGGGTGCGGTGGTTTTGGTCTCCATCGCGCATCTTTTTGTAGGCGGCGAAAAGCGCTAGGCCTTGCACGGGCTTAATTAAAACGAAGCAAAACGAAACTTAACACGGCTTAACAAGACAGCCGCTCGCCTCTCCTCCGGCTTGATCTCGCGCCCGTCCCCAGTTTGCCGAACAAATGACTTGACACCGGCAATATCCTGCCCTAGAGTCCGCGCAAGATATCGTAACCATGCGTAACCAAACGCAATATGCCTATTCGACGCACCATCAAAATTGCCCAGCACATGAAATCACCAAAATGCGCTTCCACACCAACAAAATTCCCCAGAGTCCCACGCAAGCTCGCAAAATTGAAACGCTACGAAGGAGCCTTCGATGATTAAACTGTTTTCACTCTTCAGCGCACGACGGAAATACGATCTCATTTCGCGGCCGGCCCTTTGCCTTGGCTTGCTTTTTCTTCTCCTGATGGCATCCGGTACAGCCACGGCGCAAGTCAGCGTCACGATTTCGCCGGCCTCCGTCTCTCTCGTCACTAACGCCACGCAGCTTTTCACCGCCACCGTCACCGGCAGCTCCAACACCGCGGTTACCTGGCAAGTGAATGCCGTAACCGGCGGCAACTCCACGATCGGAACCATTGCCACCACCGGTTTGTATCTCGGCCCCGCTTCTGTTCCCAACCCCGCCAGCGTCACGGTCACAGCTATCTCCCAGGCAGACGCCACAAAATCCGCTTCGGCCACGGTCACCCTCCTGGTGGCTTCACGATCGGGCATTTCGTTTTACGTATCCACCACGGGACTCGATACCGCTGCGGGCACAATTTCCGCTCCGTGGCGGACCATTCAACATTCGGCGAATATGGTCCACGCGGGAGACACTGTAAACGTGCGCGGCGGCACTTACATCGAGTATGTGAATATCACCGCGTCCGGCTCGGCTTCCGCTGGTCTAATCACCTTCCAGAGCTATCCGGGCGAGACGGCCATCGTTGACGGCACCGGGCTGAGCATTCCCGGCGGACAAAACGGTCTCTTTACCATTGGCAATCAAAGTTATCTGCTCATCCAGGGATTTGAAATCCGCAACTACAAATCGACAGCCAAGAACATTGTTCCCGTCGGAATTTACGTGTTTGGCTCAGGAAGCTATCTCCAGTTCCTGAATAATCATATCCACGACATCACCGTCACCTCCTCAGGATGCAATTCCAACGCACTCGGTATGGCCATTTATGGCAGCGCCGCGCCAGCCTCTCTGAACAACATCACGATTAGCGGCAGTCAATTGGATCACTTGAAGACCGGCTGCAGTGAATCCATTTCTCTTGACGGCAATGTGGACACTTTCGCCGTGGTGAACAATCAGGTTCACGACAACAACAACATCGGCATCGATTCCATTGGCTTTGAAGGGGTTTCCCCAAACGTGGCCTACGACATGGCGCGCCACGGCCTCATCAGCGGCAACACCATCTACAACATCACCTCCAACGGTAATCCGTCCTACACCGGGAACTGCAACTGTGCCAACGGAATCTACGTTGACGGCGGCACGCAGATTCTTGTCGAACGCAATCTCATTCACAACGTGGATATCGGCATCGAAATGGCCAGCGAACATTCCGGCCATACCACCAGCTACGTCACCGCGCGGGACAATTTGATCTATTTCGGCAACTCCGCTGGAATATCCATCGGCGGATATGCCAATAGAGTTGGCGGCTCGGATCACATCACCATCGTCAACAACACTTTGCTGCAAAACGACGCCAACAAGACCGGAAGCGGAGAATTTCAGATTCAGTTTCATGCGACCAACAACATTTTCGAAAACAATATCGTCCATGGGGGCGCGCAGGGCTTGCTGGTGCACGATTTCACCACCTCCGTGGCAAACCCCTGCACTCTCAACTACAATGTGTACAATTCCCCGCTGGGTTCCACGGGCAGTCTATTCACATGGCAGAAAATTTCTCACACCGGATACTCGGGGTACCGCTCGGCGTCCGGCCAAGACGCCAACTCGCCATTCGCCGATCCACTCTTCGTCAATTTAACAACGCCTGATCTGCACGTGCAGTCCACGTCGCCTGCGGTAAACGCGGGCACCAACCTGGGCTCAACCGTTGTGGGCCCCGTGGACTATGCCGGCAACGCCCGCGTCCAGGGCGCCAACATTGATATCGGCGCGTACGAACAGTAGCGCCGCTTCTCAATCGCCGGGACGCGCATCAACATGTCCCGGCGATTTTTTTCTGTGCGCCCCGGTAAACCACGGCAACCTCCCCACTGTGATACGATAATCACTTGTGTTTTGGAGAAT
The DNA here is from genome assembly GCA_041476465.1 of Candidatus Acidiferrum sp. Classification (GTDB taxonomy): domain Bacteria; phylum Acidobacteriota; class Terriglobia; order Acidiferrales; family UBA7541; genus Acidiferrum. The sequence goes on from JBGOTL010000088.1 coordinate 13,346, forward strand.
AAGCATCATTGAGTAAGTCCACGCAGTCCTTAACAGCCATTCCCCTGGGTGGTCTCGGCGAATTCGGCATGAACATGCTGGCGCTGCGCGTCGGCGACGACATTATCGTTATTGATGCGGGCATGATGTTCCCCGAATCGGAGTTGCTGGGCGTTGACCTGGTCATTCCTGACATCTCTTATCTGAAGCAAAATCGCGCACATGTCCGCGCAATTGTCCTCACCCACGGCCACGAGGACCACATCGGCGCTCTGCCCTATATCCTGCGCGACCTGAATGTCCCGGTGTACGGAACGCGCTTCACCCTGGCGCTGGTGAAAAAGCGCCTCGCCGAAGCCGGCCTGCTGGATTCCACCACCCTGCGCGAGACTATGCCCGGCCGCCTGGTCGAAATAGGTCCCTTCGAAATTGAATTTATCCCCGTAACCCACAGCACCATCGATTGCGTCGCTCTGGCGGTGCGCACTCCGGCCGGCGTCATCATCCACACCGGAGATTTCAAGATCGACCAGACGCCCGTGGGCGGCGCTCCGTTCGATCTGCATACTTTTGCGCGCTATGGCAACGATGGCGTGCTCGCGTTGTTTTCTGATTCCACAAACGTGGAGCGTCCCGGCTTCACCCCATCGGAGCGCGCCATCGTTCCGCGCATGGAAGAATTGTGCCGCTCGGCGCCGCGCCGCGTCATTCTTTCCTGCTTTGCTTCTTCGGTTCATCGCATCCAGCAAATCATTGATATTGCCGAGCGCGTGGGCCGCAAGGTCGCCTTCGTCGGCCGCAGCATGGTTGATAACGTGGAAATCGCGCACGACCTGAACTACCTGCGCATTCCCGATGGCATGGTCGTCCGCTCGCAGGATATTCGAAGTTTCGATCCCAAGAGAATTATCATTCTCGCCAGCGGCAGCCAGGCGGAGCCCATGTCTTCGCTCTCGCGCATCGCCGTGGACAATCATCGCTTCGTTTCGGTGGACGAAAACGATTCGGTCATTCTTTCCGCGCGCATCATCCCCGGCAACGAAAAAGCCATCTTCCGCATGCTGGACCACATGTTCCGGCGCCGCGCCCTGGTCTATTATGACAATTCCGGCGGCACCATCCACGTTTCCGGGCACGCCAGCCAGGAAGAGCAGAAGCTGCTCCTGCAGCTCGTCAAACCAAAGTATTTCATTCCCGTGCATGGCGAATACCGTCACCTGTTCCGCCACGCGGCGTTGGCGCATCAGCTCGGCTGCGTCTCCGAGGAAATTCTGCTGCTGGAAAATGGAAAGGTAATCGAATTCACACCGGACGGCGCTTTCCGCCGCGACCCGGTCACCGCCGGGCGTGTCTGCGTGGATTCCGGTTCGCTCGAGGAGATTGAAGATGTGGTGATTCGCGACCGCAAACATCTCTCCGAAGACGGCGTCGTCGTTCCCATCATCGCCATTGACAAGCACACGGGACGCCTCGAAGGGCTTCCGGAAATCGTCACCCGCGGCTTGATGAGCGACAATGGCCAGGAACTTATCGCCGGTGCCCGCGAAGTCATCCTGAAAACCGTCGAACAATCCAACGCCGAGGAAAAATCCGACTGGGGCGTCATCAAGGAAAAGATCCGCGTGGACCTGAAGCGTTACATCAATAAGCAAACTTCCAAACGCCCGCTGATTCTCCCGGTGATCCTCGAAATCTAGCCGGCTGCTAGCGTGGCGCGCTCCGCGGCTTCCGAATCCGAAACCCCTGCCCCAGCACCAGAAGAGCTAGCGGGATGAAGTTCTTTTGTTGCACGGGCGGCGCAATGCCAGTCTCCTTCCCATTTGTATCCTTTTGTGTTATGTTCCCGCCGCGTTACTAATTCAGGAGCGCTTTTATGATTCGCAAATCGATTTGCCTGTCGGTTCTCTTGCTTGCTTCAACATCTCTACTCCCCGCACAGGAGTGCAAGCTGAAGTTCTCGGTTGCGTATAACGATGGCAAGGCGCTACAGGTAGGTCTCACTCCCGAGCAAAAGAAACTGTGGGATCACGATGGCGCCAAGAAATTCAAAGCCATGTGCCTCGACGCCAAAGAGCCGAATTACATTATTCTCTGGAGCGACGGACTGGATGGTGCGGAACTCACCAAGGCTAGCATCAACCAGTTCAACATACTAAAGACTACCGGCGAATATGCGGCGACAACAATCGACCTCCACGGCAGTTTGACGGCCACCACTCTCCATATCCGCCCTACTTCGATGGTACGTGCGAAAACAGATTATCTGGTTCTCGATACCGCGAAAACTCCCTATGTCGTGGTTCGTCAAGGTCAAGGATATCAGGACGTCCCCCAGGGCGCTGCCAATCGGCCGGGCCAGAAAGTCAACGCTGAGGATATCGCCTCGACCATCGCGGATCCTGTCGCGGCGCTGGAAAACGCCCTAAAGTGGCTCAAAAAGGAAAAAAAACTCTGAAGCCCTTTGCAGCGGACGCCGACCGCGGCAGGCGATTTTCGCTTTTGTAGGGGCCGCCTGGAGTTTATCCCGACTCCTGTC
>JBGOTL010000089.1:0-15657 GCA_041476465.1 Candidatus Acidiferrum sp.
GCCTCAGCGGGATGCTCTGGCTATGCTGTTCCTCAATCTGCATCATCACGGATTTGTGGTCGCCGAACTATTTTGGGGTCTGTGGCTCTTTCCGCTCGCACTGCTTGTTTACCGGTCGCGATTTCTGCCGCGGTTTCTGGGCGTTTGGCTCGCCCTCGCCGGCTTCGCCTGGGTGATCCTGAGCCTTACGGGCATACTGTTGCCGCAAGTTCAGGACAAGGTGGATAGCTACTCTCAGCCCGCCTTCTTCGGTGAGATAGCGTTCATGCTGTGGCTCGTCATCAAGGGCGCTAGGCCGCCAGCGCTGGACGCCACAACCTCATAGTCGGCGGATGGTTAAAGCGGAGCAAAGAATTGCCCACCCTTTGCAAGATACAAAACCGCAAAGGGTAGGCCACCCAAGAGGTTTCTACCACCTTAGGGTGCGCCACCCGCCAAGGCGGGCACGTCATGTGTAATGGCCGGTCTTCCGCGTCGTTTGCGTCCCGGTATCTACCGGGAAGACCGGTTCATTTGCCCTCTTCACATGGAGAGCCGCTTCAGAGCGTGGCTGGAAACCAGCACGGGTCTGAAGACCCGCCACTACAGGAGGAGTAGCCAGGGCTGGTGACGTACCCGTTCGGCAGGCTCAGGGCAAGTAGTCGCCGCTACAAAAGCGAGAGGCGGTAAAAGCGCGGACCGCCTTCCCGACGGGAGTCGGGATAAACTCCAGGCAGCCTCTACAGAAGCGAGGAATGGGCCGGGCGGGTGTAGAATCACGCGGCTATGGTGGAAATACGAGTTGGCACCAGCGCGTTTACGGCGGCGGGGTGGGAAGGGACTTTCTATCCTTCCGGAATAAAACCTGCGGAATACCTCACGTACTATGCGACGCGGTTCGATGCGGTCGAGCTGGACAACACGTTTTACCGTACCCCGGCGCTTTCCACGGTGAAAGGCTGGTACGCGAAGACGCCGCCGGGATTTCTTTTTGCGGCGAAGGTGCCGCAGGTGATCACGCATGAAAAAGTGCTGGTGAATTGCGAAGAGGAGCTGAAGCACTTCCTCGGGACCATGGAGGCGCTGGGGGAAAAGCTGGGGCCGCTGCTTTTTCAGTTTGGGTATTTTAATAAGTCAAAATTCAAGAGCGGGGCGGAGTTTTTGGTTCGGCTAGAACCCTTTCTCAAAAGACTCCCGAAGGGTTTTCAATATGCGGTGGAAATACGGAACAAGACCTGGCTGGATGCGCGTTTTGCAGGGACCCTGCGGGAGCATGGAGTGGCGCTGGCGCTGATTGACCAGAGTTGGATGCCGCGGCCGTGGGAGATGAAGGAAAAGTTTGACTTAATTACCGCGGACTTTACCTACGTGCGGTGGCTGGGCGACCGCAAAGGCATCGAGGAGCGAACCACGACGTGGGACAAGACAATTATTGACCGCGAGGCCGAAATTACGGAATGGGTGCGAATCCTCAAGGTAGTGGCGGCGCGCGGCATCAGGGTCTTTGCGTGGGCGAATAATCATTATGCGGGGCACGCGCCAGCGACGGTCAAGTTGTTTTGGGAACTTTGGAAGAAGAAATAAGAGGCCGCGCTCTTTCACAAAAACACCGGGGGTGGCGCTGCTTCCAACGCGCGCTCCGCGCTTCGCGGAGGTACCCCCCAATTTCGCACCAAGGTGGGCCGCTACATGAGCCGGAAAAGAGCCGGGCTGAAGCCCGGCCTCTACATATGCGAAGAACAAAAGCACCGGTCTCAAGACCGGCCACTACGAATGTCGGGCGTGTCGTGCGGACGCAATGCGCTGAGGCGATTCGGGGGCCACAAGTATCTTTTTATGCAAGTGCGGCGAGACTCTACCTTGTCAGGGGGCGTCAGGTACGTTGGGATAGCATGGTGGGATCATTCTCGAATCAGGGCAATGGGTGAAGCATGAAAAGCAACTGGTGCCTCGCGGCAGTTTTATTTCTGATACTTCCAGCGACCAGCAAAGCACAGCACACCGGTATGGTGGACTGCGCGCGCTCGGGTGGCTACGTCTACCTCTATAGCTCGGTGGTCACCCTCGATGTGCGCAGCACGCTCCAATGTGGAGAACAGGTGCAGGTTACCGGGCGCGAACAGACGTACTACGCCGTGCGCACTGCCAAAGGCGACGTCGGATTTGTCCCGCCAGGCAACCTCATTTTGTTGAAAGACAAGCCCGGACCGGCCGTGCCGCAGGCGCCGCCGCGGCCCGCGAGACCTCGAACCTCTTACGATGATCCGGCCACACCTGCGGAAACTGCTCCGAGCGAAGCTCCGGTTGGCCTGGATTTTACTTTGTGGAACAACACCCCGGTTCACCTCAAGCTGAGCAAAGCGCTCTCGTCCGCCACCGCGCACGCCGGGGATCTGGTGGAGCTGGAGGTGACGGAAGACGTGGTGGTCGAAGGACTGTTGGTGATTTCCAAGGACGCCGTGGGAACGGCCATCGTTACCGAAGCCGAGCCCAAGAAGCGCTTGGGCCACGGCGGAAAATTGGGTGTCAGCCTCAAATCCGTGAAGCTCGCCAACAACGAACCAGCGGCTGTGCGCGGGTATCAAGAGGCCAATGCAGGCATTTCCACAACGGGCACCGTTTTGCCGAAAGTTTCCGGCAAGGATGTTTCGTTTGCGCCAGGCGCCGAGTTTACGGGTTTGGTGGATGGAGATATCCACCTGAAGCGCGCAGCTTTTTCGGCGGCGAAGGATGCTCCCGGCACGGCCCCAGCGCAAAATCCATCCACGCCGCGCCGCTAAAAACTAACTGAAAAATGATTTGTTGGCCGCGCGGCGAGGGAATCACTTCTTGCGGTTGTAGGTAAGATCGTATTCGACAGTCCAGGTTTTGCCACTGTCGGTGGATCCCTGGCCGAATTGCCGCACCTTGTCCGGGCCGGGACTAAAGAATTGCAAGTGGCGCTTGAGTTTGCTGCCATCGGGTTGCGGTATCTCGTCCGTGTAGAAGTCCATCGCACCGTCCTTAATGCCGCCGTAGAAATGAATCATCCCTCCCACGTTGTCGACCCAGAACTGTTCCCAGCGTTTGAGGTCAGCGTTATAGATGTTGTAGCTCTTCCCGGTGTAGCCGGAGTTGCCGAGCGAGGTCCAGTTCTCCCAAATGACGCAGTTGCCGACGGCCCGCTCAATATGGCTGATTCCAGCGGGCGAACCGCTTTGTGTGGTGACCACGTCCCAATCTCCGACCCAGAAATCAAACTGACGATTCTCCGGCTTGTAGTCGCACGGCGCTTGATTACGTTTGGCCTGTTCGAGCAACGCCGTGAAACGAGCATGTCCACGGATCGATCGCAAATCAGCATCATTATTCATCTGGTCCGGCTGGCTAAAGCCTTGTTTGACCGCCTCCGCGAGCGCATCCAAGGATTTTTCGGTTTGTCCCATGGACGCCAAGACTGCGGCAATGTTGTATCCCGCGCCGGCAGCGGGCAGGCCCTTAGCCTGAGCCGTTTGGAATGCTTCGAGGGCCTTTTGGTGCTGCCCCAGCGATTGTGAACAGACACCGAGACGGTACCAGTTGAGATAGCTATCGGGCTGGGTCTGCGCAAGCTGCGCATAGAGCGGCTGAGCCTTGGACCATTCTTTAGCCTGATACGCCGCATTCGCAGCAGCGGTGACCTTGTCCGGCGAACCTTGCGCTTGCGCGCGAAGGTATGGAGAAGTTCCGAGGGACAGAAATAGAAGCAAAAACGTTGCCCTGATGCAGTTCATGTTTTCCCTCTTTATGAGTCTCTTCGATAACTCCTGCTGGCTGGCAGACCGACTGATGCCTTAGACGTACAACAACCGGATTAGAGAGTAGAGGTGGCGGAGGCAATTACCAAGGCTTGCTGGGGCGAGATGCGTTTCATCCGGGACGCGCCCAACAGCCAGCGCCTCTCGGCTAAGATTCTTTTTCCTGAAGAGAGGCTAGATAATCGCAAAGATCCTTGATGTGTTTGCGCACGGCGACTTCGTTGTAGTTTTCGAGAGACCCGAAGATAGGCCCCCAGGTAGGCATGTCGGAAGAGCCGTGAGCGGTGATGCCGACGCCAAAACGCAGGACGTTGGTGACGTAGTCGTACGGGAATTTGCCATCATGACGCTTGGCGAGAGTGGTGAGATCAGAAGGCGGGGTCTTGAGTATGGACGCTGCCGGGCCGTCGCCGCGGGCGCTGGTGCCATGGCACGCGCCGCAATACTGGGTGTAGAGCTTTTTGCCGGGAAGAACCGCGGCCGGGTTAGCGGGTGTTTTCGTGGCGAGCGGTTTATCTTTAGCGCCGGCGAGACAAGCGATGAGAAGGAAGGCGAAGCAGATCCCTCCATTACGGCCGGGATGACAGCTTGAGATGTAGCGCATAAGAGGTAATCTCCTTCGCGGAGTGTAACGCGACTGCCGGAGAAAGAAAACGGCCCGGGCCGTTCTGGCTCCGGGCCGTTCAACCTGCCGGCAACTTACGCGGCAATTTGCCTGGACAGCGGCACCGTCCTGATTTCAATTTTGCGCGGCAGTGCGGCTGCCGCGACGGGGGCGGTGATTTCCAGCACGCCGTTCACATATTCGGCGTTCAGTTTTTCGGCCACCACGCCCTCAGGCAGCGTGAAGGTCCTCTCGAATGAACCGTAGATGATCTCGCCGGCCAGAAGCTCGATTTCTTTTGTGCTGTGCGTGAGCTTCCTCTCGCCGCGGATCGTCAAGATATTCGCTTGTGCTTGGATCTGGACATCCTTGGGTTCAATGCCCGGCAGAGAAACGCGGCAAACGAACTTCTTGGCATCCTTGTCTACATACGTCTCCACTGCGGGAGCAAAGTTATAGGTTTCCGTGAGGGCTGGGAGTTCCTGCCCCCAGGGTTTGTTGGTCAAAATGCGATTGAACATCTGATCGAAATCACGGCGAAAACCAAACAGCTCGTCGAAGAACCGATCATTGGTATACAAAGTTTTCATGACATCCCTCCATGCTACACGTGCCGCCGCAACAGCAGCGACAGGCTCGATTGGCGGGCAGCGCCAGACGACGAAATATTTTCCGGCCTGAAGGGCCGGTGCGTCGGGACCTTGGGCGCTTCACATGAAGTTCGCGCCTGGTCGCTGCCCGCCAAAGGAAAGGGCAGAGGTTGTGCCAGGGTCAAATCCCGCCGGCTTACCTCTCTCGCTCGGTGGGAAGAGTTGCAGGCCCTCTCATCGTTGCTGCTCAGCGGCCTCGGCAACTCAATTCCAGTGGCAGCCTATGTCCTTCGTCTTGTTCTTAGACCCATAGGCGTGCGGAATGCAGTGACCTGAGTCACGGTTCGACGTGACGCACATCATGCGAGGAGCAAACCGGCTGGCCTGAACGTTTCACGGGAAAGTGGCGGTACGCGAAAGGAAACACGGTAGCTACACACGGGCCAGGGTTTACGGAAAGGAGTTCCGTGGGTGTCTTGCAGCGCTTGCGGGGGCGCTTATGCCGTGGCGGCCTTGTTGTTGAGGGCCCGCACGGTCTTGGCTTCCCAAGCTTTGCGGAGTTCCTCGCGGCGCTGGAGCACGAAGGATTTGGCGCCTTCAAAATTGGAGTAGATGCTGCGGCCTTTGATCATATTGCAGGCACGGCAGCAGGCTACCAGATTCTGAGGATCCTTCTTACCCTTGCGCGCACGGGGAACCACGAAATCGACGGACATGGCCAAAGCGTTTTCAAAGCTGGCCAGGCCGTCGAGTCCACAGTAGCGGCAGCGGTACTGATCGCGTTCCAGGATGCGGACGCCTTCTTGGAGGGTTACGGGCCGGTCCACCAGGGAAAGAGTCGCGAGGTTCAATGGCATCGAACACCTCCCAACGGCAAATCCTCTGAAGAAAATGGGATTTGCGATTTCGACCACCATGGGCGAGACCATAGGGCAGGGATGCGTTGGTGTCAAGCCCGGGAGGAGCTTGAGGCTTGGCTGACGGAGCAAGAGAAGATTTCACGGAACAGCGGGGCGGCGGAGTAGATTTATCCGCTGGCCGCGCGCCGGGAGCTTTCAGGAAGTACTTGCAGGAAAATGGACTTCTGGAATACCCTTACGCTACCGCAACTTGTTATTTCCAGAGTGTCGTTCCCGGAGCGGAACAGGGAATCCGGGAGGGGCGACCGTCAGGCAGGGGAGTAACGAGCGGATTGCCGCGAAGCATCCGACGCCGTTTGACCCAAGCAGCGTGGGGTAACGGGGTGAGCGCGTAAATTACAGGGGATTCGCAGGAAAAAGTTTGGGGAGGATTACGATGCGCAAGTGGTTTGTAGCAGTAGCAATGTTCGCGCTTTTGGTTTTGCCGCTCGGCGCCCAACAGAAGAATAGCGGTACGAGCGACGCCGCGAATGCAACAGGAGCCGCTGCGGAAAAAAATAATGTAACGGAGACTTCAGTGAATGTTGTGCCGGCGTCGCGCAGCATGTCTGCGCTGGCGGCAACACCGCGGGCCACGCCGTTTGCAGCGCCGGCGCCGCAGCCGGATATCTTTACCGATTGGGCGAACAATGCATGGAACCGGAACGCCTGGGGCCAGCTGACGCCGCGGTACGAAGTCGCGGGCATGTTTGACTTTATCAATTTCAGCGCGGGAGAGCCGTTCCAAAACTTTGGCAACCTCGGCGGGACAGGCTCGTTCACGTACAACGCTTCGAAGTGGCTGGGTCTGACCGCAGAGGCGGGGACGTATACATTCAAGAACAGAGATATCAGCCCGTTGAACGGGTCTAGCAGCCAGGCGAGCGGCGGCTTGAGCACGTACTTGTTTGGTCCGCGGCTGAATCTGCGCAAGTACGAACATTTTGTGCCCTTCGGAGAATTTCTTGCGGGAGGCGCGCACGCCGATGAAAACGTGACTGGCGATAGCGGACAGAATGCGTTTGCGGTGGCGATAGGCGGGGGCGTGGACGTGGTGTTGTGGAAGAATCTGGCGTGGCGTTTTGCGCAGCTCGATTACTTGCTGAGCAACTTTTCCGGGTCCGCGCTGGGCGGAAAAAGCCGCCAAAATAACTTCCGTGCAGCCAGCGGACTGGTGCTGCGCTGGGGCTATCCCCCCGTGCCGCCGAAGCCAAACCATCCGCCGGTGGCATCCTGCTCGGCCAACCCGGGCATGGTCTACCAGGGCTCCAATGACGCGGCTGCAATTCATGTGAACGCGACGGATGCTGACAATGACCCGCTGACGTACAGCTACACGGCCTCAAGCGGCGCTGTGGACGGCACCGGACCGGATGCCCGCTGGAATTCTTCGGGCGTGGCTATAGGGACGTATACAGTGAACGCCAAGGTTGATGACGGCAAAGGCGGAACCGCAACTTGCTCCGCCGATATCAAGGTCGAAGAACGCCCGCATCATCCACCGAGCATCTCGTGCGCACCGGATCGCAGCCCGATCCTGCCCGGCGAGCATGCGACGATTCAGTCCACCGCCAGCAGCCCGGACAATCTGAAGCTGACCTACAACTACTCGGCGACGGGCGGGCAAGTCTCAGGCACGGGCCCCACCGCCACATTTGATTCGACAGGCCTCGCGCAGGGCAGCTACAAGGTCAACTGCGGAGTTACCGACGAGCGTGGCGACAAAGCCGAAGGCGCGACGCAAGTGGAAGTGAACGAACCGCCGCAGATCAAACAACTGGAAGCCAAGCTGGCGCTGCACAGCATCTACTTCCCGACGGCACAGCCCACGGTGGCGAAACCCGACGGCGGGCTGCTGGCCAGCCAGGTGAAAACGCTGACTACGCTGGCTAGCGACTTCAAACAGTATCGCGCCTACAAACCGGACGCCCATTTGATCCTTGAAGGGCATGCTGACGTTCGTGGAGGCAAAGATTACAACCAAAAGCTCTCCGAACGGCGTGTGGACCGAACCAAACGTTTCCTGATCGAGCAAGGAGTTCCCGCAGATCGCATCGAGACGAAGGCGCATGGCGTGGATAAAAACATGACCTCCGCAGAGGTGAAGAAACTCCTCGAGGAAGATCCCGACTTGACCCCGGCAGAAAAACAAAAGCTCTTGAAAAACCTTCTGACCGTTCACCTGGCCAACAACCGGCGCGTGGACGTTACCCTGAGCACCACGGGGGAACAGTCCGTGCGGCGCTTCCCGTTCAACGCGGAAGATGCCCTAGCTTTGATCAGCCAGAAGGGCGGCGAGACAAAGAAAGCAATGAAACCGGCAGCCAAGCCAGCACCCAAGAAGAACGCAAAACCATAACTGGTTGGGGTGTGCAGGGAAGAGCAAGGAAGTGAACCTCGTGAGGAGCGACTCGTAGCTCGTCAGGAGAATCGGGAAAGAGAAGAACGGGCGTCCGCGGAGGCGGGCGCCCGTTCTTATTTAGCGTGCCGATCATCAGGCCCAAAATAGGAAATAGTCCATTCCAATTCGGCAACGGATTGACCCTGGGGTGTTTAGGGCGATCTGATGCATTACACACTTGACAACGATACCAAGTTGGAACAAAAATGCGAGATAGGGAGTCGCGCGAAGTGGTGGGGTGTGAGCGACATAGCGTCCTTTCCAAAATGGTACTGAAAGTGCATCGGGGAAAGTGTCAGTTCCGTGAGGGATGAAGCCATGAATGTGGGACACGGCAGACAGCCGCTCGGGGTGTCCCCAGCGGACTGGAGGGCCGAACTGGAAATAGCGGGAGAGGAGGCGGCAGCTCCACGGCCTGCGCTGCCCATGAACTTGTTAGTGGTGGACGACGACGCCGCCACGCGGGAGGTGTGCAAGGAGGTCGCCGGGCAGTGTGGGATGAAAGCCCTGGCGGTGCCCACCGCCGAAGAAGCCCTGGAAGTCCTCGAGGTCTCGGCCATCGATATTCTGCTCACGGACCTCAGGTTGCCGGGAACCAGCGGCTTGGAACTCCTGAAGCGAGTTCATGAAGCGCATCCCGAAGTCGCCGTGGTGATGCTCACGCAGTACGGCACGATCGATTCGGCGGTGGAGGCCACACGCATGGGCGCAGCCGATTATGTGACCAAGCCGTTTCGTATCGAGGAGCTGCACGCGCGACTCGAGCAAGTGGCCCACGGCGTGGAGTTGCGCAGGGAAAATCATCTGCTCCGCGAGCAACTGCGCACACGACCCGGGTTTGGCGGATTAATCGGCATGTCCGCCAGGATGCAGCGTGTTTACAAGATGATCGAAAAGGTCAGCAAGGGCGACCACCCGGTACTGATTCTGGGAGAGAGCGGCACGGGAAAAGAGCTGGTGGCGCGCAGCGTGCATTTTTCCGGCGCCCGCAAGGAACGGCCCTTCGTTCCGGTGGATTGTTCGGCGCTGGTGCCCACGCTGATCGAATCGGAGTTGTTTGGGTACGTGAAGGGCGCGTTTACGGGAGCGGTGCAGGCCAAGCAGGGGTTAATGGAATCGGCGAACGGCGGGACACTCTTCCTGGATGAGATTGGCGAGATGCCCGTGGAGATGCAGGCGAAACTGCTGCGCGCGCTGCAGCAGCGGGAGATCAAACCGGTGGGGGCCACCGAGCGCAGGCCAATTGATGTGCGCATCATCGCGGCCACCAACCGGGACCTCGACACGGCCATTCGGAGTGGCGCGTTCCGCCAGGATTTATACTTCCGGCTAAACGTGGTACAGATCAAGCTGCCGCCGCTGCGCGAGCGCAAGAGCGACATTCCGCTGCTGGTGGCCTCTTTTCTGGAAAAATTCTCCGAACCGCAAGGACCGCCGCGCGAAATTTCCGAAGACGCCATGCGGCGACTGATGGCCTATGACTGGCCGGGCAATGTGCGGGAGCTGGAAAACGCCATCGAGCGCGGCGTGGCCATGGGTTCAGGCCCCTTGATCAGCGTGGCCGACCTGCCTTCGAATCTGCAATATCCTACGACGGAGCGCTCCCCCGTAAAAGACGAGTTTCTTCCACTGGAGGAGCTCGAGCGGCGAGCCATTCTGCGCACCTTGCGGGAAACCGGCGATGACAAACTCGCGGCGGCGCGCATGCTGGGAATCGGCAAGACCACGCTGTACCGCAAATTGAAGCAGTACCACATGGAACGGGCCGAGCCGTAGCGGGGTCTCCGCCGGGATTTCCACAGCCTGCGGGAGACTCGCCCGGCGCAACTCATTTTCTTGGTGGAATTCTCCTCCCTGGTTTCCCATTTCTGGTCCTCCTCGGTTCACATCGGGAATTCGCGCCATCAAATTGTTGACAGCTAAGCCCGCATCCCCGCTATCCAATTGATTTTGCACCCACCTGACGTTTTATTTTCTTTGGACCGGACAATGCAAGAGAGTTCTCTGGAGGAAGACCTTGGCAATGCGCATCTGGGGAAAAAAAGACGAACGATTGCCGGCGAGCCGAAGTATCACACGAGCCGCGGTAGCGGGCGCCTCACGCGCGGAGTTGGTCCGTGAAGCGCTGCTCATGCTGGCCGACTCCGGCCATGTGGACCGTGTGGGCGTATGGATTCAATCTGATTTGCCGGGCGCAGCGGAGCCGTGCGGCCACGCCAGTTTCCGTGGCCAGGTCTGGGAAAGGGACAGCGCGGCCACGCCGGCGGAATGGGGGCGACTCTCGTCGGAAGCGCCTTTGCCGTTCGATGTGCTGGCGCGAGGCAAGAGCGTGGAACTCGCACTGGATGGTCGCGGCGTCCCGCCGTTGATTGGTCCGCTGGTGGGAATGCGCCGGGCGCTGTGGGTGCCCATTATTGGAGGAGGACAATTGCAGGGGTTGCTGCTGGCTGCGGCGCGCAGCGGCAAGGGCGCGCTACCGCGGCTATTGGCGGAGAACGCCGCCGCAGATCTCGCGTTGGCGCTGGTAAACATGGAGGAACAACGTGTCGCTCGCGAACGTCAAGTGGACCTTTCCGTGTTGCGGCGGACGCTGGCAGCCCTGGGGGCCAACGAGTCCCCGGAAAACATCCTCGCGCAACTGGCGGAAAACTGCACCGGAGGAGAACCCTTTGGCATGAAACCGGGAGTGGTGTTTGCCGTCATCGGGCGAATCCAGGCGCCGGCGGGCGCGGCTTCCGGGCCGCCGCAGATTGCCTTTGACTGGAAGAGCGGGGATCCGGCCTGGACGCGGGGAATCGCGGGCGAACCGCTTGCGAATACCTGGAGGAGAGCCCTGGAACTGCGGCAGGTGGTGGGGATGGAGCCGCCGTCCGCGTGGTCGCCGGGCGAAGTGGCGCGTGTGGTGGCCATTCCGCTGGAATCGGGCACAGAAATCGCGGGCATCCTGGTCGCCGGTCTGCCGCGGCAAGCGGTATCTCTTGCGATTCTGGAGCGCCTGGAATTGCGCGCGATGCTTGCGGGCAGCGCGCTAGGGCAGCAGAGGCGCGCGGAGGAAGACGCGAAGCGAAACCAGCGGCAAGGGGTGTTGCTGAATATCAGCCGAGAAGCGGTGGTCCTGCTGGATGCGCAAGGACAGCTTGCGGGTCTCAACAGCGGCGCCAGCAAACTGCTCGGTGAGCAGCGCGCGATGCGCGATGCCCGGCCGGGCGGCGCGAGATTCGGAGAATTGTTCGTGGAGCAAGAGCGAGAACGCGTGGAAACCTGGAGCCGCGAGTTGCTGTCCTCTGGAGCAGGCCCTGGCGAGGCGTCCATACGAGCCGAACTGGAGAATGGCACATGCATCCGGCTGTGCCCGGCCGCGACAGGAAGGGGATTTGCCGCGGTTCGCATGGAGCCGCTGCAGACGCTGGAACTACCGCAGCAACCCGGGCGCGCGGAGACAGAATTGCTGGCCGTGCTGGAGTGGCTGGAAGAAGGCGTGGTGCTGTTTGACGCGGAGGAACGCGTGCGCGCGATGAACAGCCGGTTCGCGCAAATGGCCGGACTGACCGCGGAAGAGTCCGGGGATCTGACCACGTTGTCCGCATTGATCGCGCGGCTTTCCGAACAATTCGCGGAGCCGGAAGAATTCGCACAAAGCTGGCGGAAATTGGCGCGTGCCGGCGGCGGCGAACGCGAAGAACTGCACATGGCACTCCCCGTGCCGCGCGTTCTGGAGCGCGCGTCCCGGCCGATCCTGGACGAAGCGGGCGAGCGGCTCGGCCGCGTAGAGATCTACCGCGACATCACGGCGCAGCGCGTCTTTCAGTCCAAGTTGCTGCAAACGGAAAAGCTCGCGGCGCTCGGCCAGATGGTTTCCGGTTTGGCGCATGAATTGAGCAATCCACTGACAACGATTCTGGGTTCTGCGCAGCGTTTGCTGGTGTCCGCGGACGCCGTTGGCAGGACTTCCGAGGTCCGCCAGATTTTTCAAGAGGCAGATCGCGCTGGAAAAATACTGCGGCAACTCTTGCTGAGTTCGCGGGACTCGCGGCCGGAGCGCCAGAGGGTGTCGTTGAACAAAATCGTGCTTCGTGCAACGGAGCTACAACGCTTTCAAAAGAATTCGCACACGATACACATGGAGCAACAGCTCGATCCACTGCTGCCCTACATCCGAGGAGACGCCGGGCAACTGCAGCAGGTGCTGATCAACCTGGTAGGCAACGCGCAGCAGGCCCTGGAGCACAGCGGCAGGGAAGGCGTGATTCGTGTGACAACGAAACGCCTGGCCGGGCGGCGCGTGCTGCTGGAAGTCAGCGACGACGGTCCGGGAATTCCACAAGCCATCTTGCCGCGCATTTTTGATCCCTTCTTCACCACCAAACCCGAGGGAGTGGGAACCGGCCTGGGGCTGGCCGTGGTGTTGAGCGTGGTGCGGGAGCATGGCGGCCAGGTAAGCGTGGCCAGCCCACCCGGCGGTGGAACGACGTTTTCCATCGAACTGCCCGCGGCGCAGATCGCGCTTCCCGCTTCCGGAAGCGAACTCCCCGCGCGGCGCGAAGTCTTGCGTTCCCAACGGCTTTCCCCTGCGCGACGGCGCAGTGACTGCTTCGCCGCCCGCGTGCTGGTGGTGGAAGACGAGCCCACGGTGGCGCGGCTGATCGCCGACGTGCTGGAAGACGAAGGACTGCGCGTGGATGTGGTGCTCGACGGCCGCGAAGCGCTGGGACGCGCCGCCAGCGAATCCTACGATCTGACGATCTGCGACATGAAGATGCCGGGTATCGACGGGCAGCATTTTTTCAGGGCTCTGGCGCGCACCCGCAACCCTTTGCGCGAGCGGCTGCTCTTCGTTACCGGCGATGTGATTTCGCCGCACACCCACGAATTCTTGGAACGCAACCATTTGCCACATGTGGCCAAGCCGTTTCGTGTCGAAGAGCTGATCGAGGCGGTGCGCCAGCTTCTTGCGGGAAAAGCTGCGCCGCCGGAAGTGCAAGCCAAAAAACAGCTGGCACAGAATGGATAAATGTATGGCGATGCGGGAACAGACGATTCTTGTGGTGAGTGACGACGTGGCTTGGTGCGCGGAGGCGCGCCGTGAGCTGGAAGCCAGGGCAGAACGCCGGCGCGTCTCCTCCGTGCACACGGTGGACGCGGCGCGGAAAATCCTGGAGGTTACGCCGGTGGCCGCTATTTTGCTGGAGGAGAAGGTGCTAGGCGCGGAGACGAATCCCCCGCTGGGCAGAAAGCCGCGGCTGGAATCGGTGGTGTCCACACTGGCGGGTTACGCGCCGGTGGTGGTGATGGGCGCGGCTGAGCACCAAGCGGAAGTGGCCGCACTGGTGGCCGCGGGAGTAGTGGACTATGTTGCACACGGATGCTCCTGCCGGCCCACGGCGTTGGAACTGGTGGAGAAGCGCTTGCGGCAGGCCTATTCAGCCGTGGCGCATACAATTCACGAGGTGAAGCACGGCAATGGAGATGCTTCCGGGGAGTTCGGCGAAGTGCTGCGCCACGAGCTGAACAATCCGCTGACGGGGATTCTGGGGAATGCGGAGCTGTTGCTTGCCGAAGTCCGGCGGAAGAGCGATGGGCGGATCCCGCATGGCGCGCAGCAGCGGCTGGAGACCATCGCTGCGCTGGCGGTGCGCATGCGGGAAACCGTGCGGCGGCTCAGCCAGGAACTCGAAGCGCGGTAGCTTTTCTTGTAGAAGAGGGTCCACTCCGCCATCTTTCCAGCGGATTCTTCTCCTCTCACCATTTTACTAGTTCGGCGTGGTAGCTGACTCCGCAAAAAATTGCAGGACGCGGCGCTGGAATTCGAGAGTTGTGATGTGCGGCGGACCGGCACGGATTCGTTGGATGGCCGCGGTTTTGCCGAAGCGGCGTTGACTTAGCGTTCCTCGCGCCACTAACATGTGCACGCGATGGCGAACCTGCGGCCTCTCACCGGCAAAACGTTCTCACACTACCGCATTCTGGAAGCAATTGGCGGCGGCGGAATGGGTGTTGTCTATAAAGCAGAGGACACGCAACTCGGCAGATTCGTGGCGCTGAAATTTCTGCCTGACGAGCTCGCGAAAGACGCGCAGGCGCTGGAACGTTTTCACCGCGAGGCGCGCGCCGCCTCCGCGCTGAATCATCCCAACATTTGCACCATTCACGAAATCCAGAAGCACGAGGAGCAGTCGTTCATCGTGATGGAGTTCATGGACGGGATGACGCTGAAGCACCGCATCGCGGGACGCCCCCTGGACATCGAGACGGTGATGACGCTGGGAATCGAGATCGCCGACGCGCTGGATGCCGCGCACGCCAAAGGCATCATTCATCGGGACATCAAGCCCGCCAACATTTTCGTGACCGCGCGGGGCCACGCCAAGATTCTCGACTTTGGGCTGGCGAAGGTCACACCTGGCGCGGCGTCCGCGAGCCGGGGCGCGGAAAGCAATCTGGATACGCGAACGATGGACGCAGAGCACCTGACCAGTCCAGGCACAGCGATTGGCACAGTGGCGTTTATGTCGCCGGAGCAAGTGTGCGCCAAGGAATTGGACGCGCGCACGGATCTGTTTTCGTTTGGAGCGGTGCTGTACGAGATGAGCACGGGAGCGATGCCGTTCCGCGGCGAAAGCTCAGGGGTGATTTTTGACGCCATCCTGAACCGCACTCCGGCGCCGCCCACACGACTGAATCCCGATATCCCGGCTGGACTGGAACGCATCATCCATACCTGTCTGGAGAAGGACCGCAATCTTCGCTATCAAAGCGCGGCGGAAATGCGCGCGGATTTGATGCGCGTGAAGCGCGACATCGATTCGCGCGGCAGCGGAAAAGCGGCGGAAGTGAAGACGGCGAGCCGGCCGACTGGCAAACCGCCTGCCGCCGGGAAAGCGATTGACTCGCTGGTGGTTTTGCCGTTTGTGAACGCCAGTGGGGATGCGGCGAATGACTACCTGAGCGAAGGGATCACCGAAACGATCATCAACAGCCTTTCGAAACTCCCGAAAATTCGCGTGGTGCCGCGCGGCGTGGCATTCCGGTACCGGGGAAAGGACGTGGATGCGTTTGCGGTCGCGAGCGAGCTCAACGTTCGCGCGGTGGTCAGCGGACGCGTCCTGCAACATAAGGAAACACTCATCGTCAAGGCGGAACTGGTGGACATGGCTTGCCAGTGCCAATTGTGGGGAGATTCCTACAACCGGAAGATGGCGGACCTGCTCGACATACAGGAGGACATCGCGCGAGAAATTGCCGACCGACTGCAGCAGAGACTGACTGGGGAACCGCGGAAGCGCTCGCAGCCGCGAGTGGCGCAAAATCCAGAGGCCTACCGGCTGTGCCTGCAGGGACTCCATCAAACTAACAAGTGGACCGAAGAGGGACTCCGGAAGGGGACGGAATTGTTCCAGCAGGCTATTAA
>JBGOTL010000090.1:0-15636 GCA_041476465.1 Candidatus Acidiferrum sp.
AGACTCCGAGCAACGTAACGCACAGATGTCTCCTTGGCTTCATCACTACAACTGGCATCGCCCTCATGGTAGTCTCAACCACGCTCCACCTATCAGCCGCTCTGGATTAGAACAGAACAACCTGTTGAGACTCCACAGCTAGCCCGCGGTCATTGTCATCCTGAGCGAAGCGCGCTGTTTGCGCTCCGGACGGTTTTGCGGAGCGAAGGATTTCATCTGCTCCACACCTCGGCACAAATATTAGTTTGAGATTCTTCGAGTGCGACTTCGTCGAACCCTCAGAATGACAGCACTACGCATGGTTTTTGGCGGAGACCTGAGAGATGAAATGGTGAGAAATCCGGGCTAGCCTCTCGGCTTTTCGATCTTCGCGCCTTTGGGCCAGTCCGGCTTGAATTTCGATGGGTTGATTTTGAGGTTCTTCATGATGTTGGTGTAATGGGAGAGAAAATAATCTCCCGAGCCCGCCTCAAAAAATTTCTGTTGCAGAGGCATCCAGGACGCTTCATCCACCCACATCTGAATCTTGATAATTTGGCTGCGGACCTGCTCGGATTTCGGTGTCAGTTCCAGGAGTGCGGCTTTTCTGTGATCGAATTCCTCTTCCCCAACCAGCGCTACCTCGTAGTTCTTCTTCAGGCTCTCGCTCTTTGTCCCGAAACCCAGGGCCAGATATTGATCGGCCATCGCGCGGTTCTTCCCCAAATTGTATTCCTCGACGCGGTTGATCTTCGGCGTATGGATAAAGAGAGAATCACCGTTGCGCAAAATGGTGCGCTCATCCGGTTTTTTGAACTCGATACGCATTTTGCCGTCGTGTTGCACGTAGATTTGCCCGGTTTCTGTCGCCGTATCCTTCACAATCGCGGTGTACTTGATGTGTTCGATGTCCGCGCTCAGGCTGCGAAAATCCTTGGCCGCGCTGTCCATCAGCGCCAGGACCCTATCGACTGTCGGGCGGCTGGCGCTTTGCGCGGCCCGCACGTGCGTCGCGCAAGCCAGCGCGCTGAGCCCCAGAAGGGCAATCAGAAAACTTGATCGTTTCAAAATACGCCCCTGTTAAGCGAGGATTCGCCGGTTTGCTCAGTACCTTGAAATCCTAGCACACACACTAAGGATGCACGCATGCGAACCCCGGTTACTCGCAGGACTCCGCTGAAGACTGCGCCTGGATGGCCTCTAGTGGTGAATCTCGACTCGGAAGGCGATGACCGTCCCCTGCTCGTCGCGCACCGCCTCGATCTTAGCAATCGAAAAGCGCCCGTTACGCAGATCCGGGAGCGATTTCTGCATAGCGTTGTGCAGTTCATTCTCCAGTGCAGGGATGCGCTCTGGTAGCGCCAACACGCGGGAGTCGACCCGGTAGGTTTGCTTCTCGCCCTCCGCAGAGAGCAACTGTACCAGACTGCCCGCAGGGGAGGAGTTTGCTGATGCCTGGTCGGGCTGATCGTGGAACCAGTGCGACGGCGTAAGCAGTACGAAAATGAGGATCAGGACAACGGCGATGTCGTACTGCCAGGAACCCCGCTCGTAGGACCAGAAGAAAGTGCGCGAGAGGATTTGTCCAAGGCTGGGCATATCAGTCCGCCGGCACTCCGTCGACAATAACACCGTCGCGCATGTGCACCACACGGTCGAAATACGTGGTTGCTTCCGGGTTGTGAGTGATCATCACGATGGTCTGCCCCAGGTCTTTGTTCAGACGGCGCAGCATTTCCAGCACGATGTCCGAATTGTTCGTGTCCAGGTTGCCGGTCGGTTCGTCCGCCAGAAGAATCTTTGGTTCGTTGATGATGGCCCGCGCGATGGCCACGCGCTGCTGTTCCCCGCCGGACATCTCAGAGGGTTTGTGATGCAAGCGGCCCTCCAGCCCAAGCATTTTCGTGACCACGTCGAAGCGGTGGGGATCGAAGCCGTCGCCATGGATGAATTGCGCGATGGCAATGTTTCCTTTGGCGGTCATGGTGGGAAGCAGATTGAAGCGCTGGAAAACAAAGCCGATCTTGTGCCGCCGCAGCTTGGTGCGCTCGCCGTCGCTCATGGCTGAAAGGTCGTTGCCATCCACCAGAACGCGCCCGCGGGAAGCCTGCGCCAGCCCGCCGATGACGTAGAGCAGCGAAGACTTGCCGCAACCCGATGGTCCCATGACCGCCACGGATTCCCCAGGGAGCACCTCGAAATTTACGCCCCGCAGGGCCGGCACTTCTACTTTACCGGCGTGGTAAAGCTTCCACAGATTTTCTGTCTTGAGTATCGGCTCCACGATCTTTTGCCCTGAGAGGGTAAGCCCCCCGGAAAGTGTCCGTATTGTAGTCGTGATTTGCATCTCTGCCTAGCTATGACGCTCCTTAATTTCGCGTGACGCCGAAGCCGCCGACTAATCGTACGACAGCGCTTCAACGGCATCCTTGCGGCTCGCCAGCCAGGCCGGATAGCTGGTGCCAAAAATGGCTCCGGCCAGCGCGATACCCCCGGCGCGCAGGATCCATTCCGGTGTGATCAAAATGGAAAGCGTCGGATAGCCTACAAGAAACGCCGCGCGCACCAGGTAACTCAACCCGACCCCCGCGAAGATCCCGAAGATGCACAGCACCGCGGATTCTGTCAGCAGCGCGCGGACGATAAACGCGCGGCCCGCCCCGAGAGACTTTAACACGCCGATGTCGCGAGTACGCTCGATCACCGTCGTATACATGGTGAGGAAAATTACCAGCAACCCGATCGACACGGCCAGCGCAATCATCGCGTTAATAAAAGCCTGCAGCCCGGGAATGTTCGTCGAGGTCATCAGCGAGAGAAAATCTTTCAGTGGA
Organism: Candidatus Acidiferrum sp.; assembly: GCA_041476465.1. GTDB lineage: Bacteria > Acidobacteriota > Terriglobia > Acidiferrales > UBA7541 > Acidiferrum. The sequence continues at coordinate 2,814 of JBGOTL010000090.1, forward strand.
CGAACCGGGTAACCCGGAAACGTCTGGCGCATTTGCTCCATTACGTCCTCGGTGTGTTCCGGCCGCGTGCATTTCAGCAGGAAGATGGAGGCTTTGTCATGCGCGCCGACCAGATCTTGCAGGGTCGCTAGGGGTACGAAGAGCCGCGCGCCCTTCCCATGCTCGATGATGGCCGCCACGTGCCAGTCGTGATTCAGCAGATTATAGGTATCGCCAACCTTCAGGTTCTTCGCCTTGGCGGCCCAGTCATCCACCAGCAAATCGTCCGGGCCTTCCATGTCGCGCCCCTCGAGGAAGACGAATCCGCCGGAGACCGCTCGAAAACTCTCGCGGTCGATGCCGTAAATGACATCGATGCCCCCGGTAGAATTAAATTGCAGCAGTGCCGGGGCGACCGATTGCACGTATTTCAGTTCGGCCAGCTTGTTACCAATCTTGATGGGCATTGGTGAGCCGCTGAAAGCCAGAAAAATTTGCGCTGATGGCGACTGCAGCATGATGTCCGCGCCGATGCCTTCGATGCGTTTCGCGGTTTCCGTGAGCAGGCCGGAGGTTAAGCCGACGATCAGCACCACCAGCGCAACCTCCACCGCCACGGCCAGCACGCCGATCAGCGTGCGCAGCGGCCGGTGAAAAAGGTTGCGGAAGATCAGTTCCGCCATCATCGCTGCTTGTCCTCCGCGGCATCACCTACGCGCACCAGCTCCGAGCCCGCCGGTTGTTCGAGCTTGAAGCGATCAGTGGATATCTCTTCGTTCAGCGAAATCTTGATGACTTGCAGATCGAGCAGGTAATCGTCATGCGGGCGCTGAATGCGGATCGTCCGCGGAAACGACGTTACACTATTCGTCGGCGCCGCCGGCGAATTTGGCTGCTCTGCGAGGAGCGCTTGCCAATCGGAGTAGTGTACGTCGGAAAGAAGAGCGCCCTTGGGGCCATAGCTCTCCAGACGAACAACCTGCAAATCCGCGCGGTCAAACCACACCTTCCGCAGAATCTCCGTGCGGTATCCTCCCCGCACCACCGTCAGCACATAATAGCGGGCGTTTTCATCATTGAACTCTTCGATCAGCACCGCTTCTTCCTTGCGAATCTCCGGCCAAAGCAGTGCGTCCAGCAGATGCTGCGGGCGCAAATTCTCGATGGGTTTGCTGCTGGCGCGCTCCAGCGCCACCGGTCCGGTCAAAAACTTGTTTTTCGAGGGAATGGATACCCGAAACGCCGCGCCGTCGCTGGCCATATCGAAAACCGTCTTGCCGATCACCGGTACCTGCCCGATCACGCGAATCTCCTCCGGGCGCGCCGCCAGCAGAAACGCTTTCACTTCGTGGTATTCGTCAATGACGCCGCTATACTTCGAACCTGCCGTGGGCTTCAGCTCCACGGTCGCATTCAGCGTCTTCACGCCGGCGGCAACCGCGTTATATTTATCGAGCAGCTCTTCCTGCGTGGCATCCTTCACCATCGGCCTTGTTCCTGGCGCTTGCGTGATCGTGTTGCGCACACCCGTGCGGCCTTCGCAGCCGCCGGAAATCGCCGCCACTGTCGCCAAAATCGTCCATGTCAGCACACGTAACATCTGTTGTTTCCGTCCTTGTACAAACAAGTTAAGCAATCTAGCAACCACTCAGAAGCCCGTCAACGCCTCATCTATTGGGGCCGCGCAATGTACACATCAAACGGTTGCACCGCTGGCCGCACCCGGCGGATGATTTCGCTGCTCCACAGCGAATTGCTCAGCAGCGTTACCCAGCCGTCCTCCGGTTCCACCACCGCGCAAAACGTATAACGGGCGTACCCGGTCTCGTAAGCATCCAGGCCGCGGCGAGAAAGCTCCTTTTCCAGCGCTGCATCGTCCAATTTTTCCAGCGTCGTCGCCCGCGCGCCAAATGTTTCGCCCTCGAACCGTTCGACTAGCTCTCGCAATTGTTGCGGCGAGGGCTGCGGCAGTACCAGGCAGCGGTCCGCCGCCTCGCGAAACGCAATCCCATGTCCCGCGCAGAATTCGCGTACGCGATCGATGTGGCTGAAAAAGTCCAAAACGTGCGCATCTTTCGCGACCAGCGCGGGGAGCACTGCCGCCCAAATCTTGGCAGCGTCCGGGCCGCGCACCGGCTCGCGGCTTTCGGTCCCCAGCAATTCCAGGCCGACGGCGTTGATTCCTGCTCCAAGGTCCAGCGCTTGCACGTCCAGTGAAAAGGGAGGCAGATCGGGCGTCCCGGCGCCCGGGGCAGTGCTCATTCCTCGGACTCCAGCGCCGGGAATTTCTGTTTGAATTCAGGTGATTCCTTGCGGACGTCCAGCCAGTTGAAGAACGCTTCGGGCGTTTCCAGCCAGATGCGGAACCAGCTGGCGATCTCTTCTTTCTCGATGCGCTTGTGCGCTTCCACTTTGTGATTGCGCGCGATCATCTCCGCGCGGCGTTTGCCGAGCCGCGCGACTTCCAGAACACGGTTGACCGCGGCTTGTTCCTTGTGCGCGGCAAATTTGCGCTTGAGTTCATCCAGCCGCATGATGCTGACTTCTGCGTCTTCCAGCGTCTTGAAATGCAGCAGGTCTTCGAATTCCTCCTCGTATTGATCTTCAGCCTCTTCTTGCTGCGTTAGAATCACTTTCCAACCCGTAGTCTTCAGCACCTCTGCGATGTAGTCGGTCCCGGTCTTCCCGGCTTCGCCGTGTTCGGCCAGCAGCTTGCGCCGCAACTGATCGATCTCCGCCAGCGTCCACTTCTCTATGCCCAGCGCGCGGGCCGCCTCCAGGATCATAGCCTTCTTGGTCTTCAGTTCATCAATCATCGGGCTGCGCCTTGGTGAAGCTTGCGTGGCTTCTTTCTGCTGCCTGCGGCGGGCGGAGGGTCGGCCGGTTCTCCCGCCAGCAGCCGATGGTACTTCATCACATTGCTGTTATGTTCCGCCAGCGTGGCGCTGAAAAAGTGGCCGCCCTGCGTGTTGGCCACAAAGTAGAGATATTTCGTCTGCGCGGGCTCCAGCGCGGCGCGCAGCGACGCTTCCCCCGGGTTTCCGATCGGGCCCGGCGGCAATCCTCTGTATGCGTAAGTGTTGTATGGCGAATCGAAGCGCAAATCCTTGCCGCTCAGCTTGCCGCTATATTGCCCGATGCGCTCCAGCGCATAGACCACCGTCGGGTCGCACTGCAGCGGCATGCCCCGGCGCAGACGGTTCTCGAAGGCCCCGGCCACCAGCGGCCGCTCTTCGGGTCGCGGCGTTTCGCGCTCCACCAGCGAGGCCAGCGTCACGATCCGGTTCGCGCTCCGCTGGTCGCCCTCGTCCGTTTGCTCGCCCACTCTTGGCAACGCCACGCGCTTCCACTCTTCCTTGAACTTGCGCACCATTTCGGCCGTCAATTCGTTCGCCGCAGGGTGCCGCGGGAGTTCGTAGGTGGCGGGAAACAGAAATCCTTCCAGTGTCCGCGCCCCGGGCGCAAAATCGCGAACGAGCGCCGGATCGCCCGCGGCATAGAGGAAATCGCCCGCGCGCATGAATTTTGCTGCTTCCAGTTCGCGGGCGATGTCGAACATCGTTTCGCCCTCGCGCACCGTGAACGGCTGCTGATAGACCTGGCCGTTCGCCAGCTTCCAGAAAACTTCGCGGCCCGCCATCGCGTGATCGAAGAAATACTCGCCGGCCTGCAGCGTGCGCCGCGGATGCCGCCGCGCGTAAATCTCAAACGCCAGTGCGCTGCGCGCCACTCCTTCGCGCTCCAGGATGCGCCCCACCGTGCGGCGCGAAGCGCCCTTCGGCACGGTCACGAACACGCCTTCCTGCGCGAACCCCTGATAGGGCTTCTCGATGCAGAACCATACCCACGCCGCGGCGCCCGCCGCAGCCAGCAGCACCGCCAGAAAAAGTGTCGCCAAGTACTTCAAGCTAAGCTTGCTCCTTCGCCGCGCTCGTGCGTTCCAGGTATTCGCGCAGAATCACCATGGCCGCCACCGCATCCACGGATACCCTTCCATCCTCTTTTTTCTTTCGAGTCGCTGTGTGTTCCGGGCCGCGCTGGCTGAATTTTCTTCCCACTTCTTCTTCCAGGATGCGTTCGGCTTCCCAGCTCGTCAGCCGCTCGTCTACCATCTCCACCGGCACCACAATCTGTTTGCGGATGCGCCCGGCAAACCGTTCCGTTTCTTCGGCCATCTCGCCGCGCGTGCCGTCCAGCCGCAACGGCAATCCAACAATCACTTGCTTCACGCCTTGCTCGCGCACCAACTCGCGCAAGCGCCGCATATCCTCATTGCGATTGATGCGCTCCAGCGTTCCCAGCGGCCGCGCCAACCGCGCCTCGGCATCGGCGATGGCCATGCCAATCCTCGCCCGGCCATAGTCCAGCGCCAGGATGCGCGCGGCTTTCGGAGCGCCTTCGGCTGCAGTTCCCTGGCCCTGCGCGGTTTCGCGTGTGGATGCCATCCTTATAAGTATAGCCCGAAGGCTTTTGAAGACGCTTGCTGCTTCAACTGATACTTCTTCCAACAAAGAGGGCGCGGCAAGCCGCGCTCCTGCACAACTTTTTCCGGATCTCATCTCTCTCTGTGTCTCTGTGGCCGGTCTCCCTACGGTTTTCGCCCCCGCGCGCCGCTCTCCCACGCAGCCCAGTAGCCCAGCAGCTTCATTTGTTCATCGAGGCCGGTTTCTTTTACGAGCACGTCGAGTTCACCGCGCGACAATCGTTTGCCGAGCGCTGCGCTGTGATCCGCGATGCCCCACGCGGTCACCGCCGCGATGGCCGCTTGCAGTTTCAGCTCGCGAATATCCACCTTGTCAAACGTGTCCGAGGCAGCGTGATAGTTCGGCAGGTAATTCGCTTCCTCGTTGTTAACCACCAGGGTCGGCACCCCTTCCAATAGAAAATCGAAATTATCCGTGCCGAACGAAGCGTCGTAGGTATGATGATTCACGTCCCAGGATTCCAGCGGTTTCAGTGCCTGGCGCACCCCGGTCTCGATGTCCCGCCGCCCGCCCAGCGAATATCCGGTCACGCGCCCGATTCCGGAATCATAGATGATCACCGCGCGCAGTTTGTCGAGCTCAGCGCGGTGCGTCTTCACATATTCAAATGATCCGACCGTGCCCTGTTCTTCGCCGCTGAACAGCACGAAGCGAATCGTGCGCCGCGGCAACAGCCCGCTCGCCTTTATCGCGCGCGCGGCTTCGATCACCATCGCGGCATTGCAGCCGTTATCCAGGGCCCCGGTGCCCAGCTCCCAGGAATCCAGATGCGCGCCGAGAATGACCACTTCATCCGGCTTTTCATACCCGCAAATTTCGCCCACCACGTTTTCCTGCTCGATCGGCCCGCCAATTTTATTGGGCATGTCGAAGCGCACGCGCACTTTCCCCGGATAGGCCGCAACCGTTCGCGCCAGCCGCATGGCATCTTCCCGCGCCACCACCGCCTGCGGAATTTTGTCGATTTCCCCCACTAGCGAATTTGTGTGGCGATAAAGAAGCAACCTCTCCCGCGCGCCCATCCAGAGAATGGCCTCAGCGCCACCTTTCACGGCACGGGAAATGATATCCGGCGGCCGCAAATACTCGTTGAACAAGTCCGCCCACATCGAGCCCAGGTCGCTGTGTACCAGCAATATCGCGTTCTTAATCGAACCGCCCGCGCGCGCGAACTCCTCGCCCGTTCCGTAGCCCACATCCACAAGGTTGGCCTCCATGCCTCCCGCGGGCGTTGCCGGGGACCATCCTGTCGACACCAGCCGAACTGGAAACTTCACCGGCCCCAGCAATTCCAGCCGCGTCTCGCCTTCGCTCCACGTCACGGGCAGCATGTACTTCTCTGTGTGTACGTCCACACCCGCCGCGCGAAACCCCCCTTTACCCCATTCCACCGCCTTGGCCATCTCCGGCGTTCCGCTGACGCGCCCGCCAATCTCATCCGTAAGCCGCCGCAAATTATCTTCCATCGGCGAAGGACCCAGCACCAGCGGCAAAATCTTTGCCGCCGCCTGCGCGCACGACGACGCCTCCGTCTCCGAGCACGCCCCCGCGCCCTGCATCGTCTGCACTGAGTTCAGCGGATCCTTCTTCACCGGCGGCAGCTGCGCCGCGGCAAGAAGCGGAAAAGCAGTGTGGCAAAGAAGTAAGGAAGTAAGGAGAAATGCGTTACGTCGCATGGGCTTGCCCTCTTTCTTCATGTGATTGAGGCCGTGTTTTGGCTTCCAGGATTCAGTCGGATTATACCCAATCAACGTAGCGCTGGCATCCTGCCGGCGCTGCTTCTCTCTGTGTGCGGCGCCTGCCCCGACCGGGTCGGGGTGGTTAATCCTTAGAGCTTTTTCTTGGATTCAGCACGCAGTCGGTGACGCGGACAACCTGAACCATTTCGGCGACATCGTGCACGCGGACAATGTGCGCCCCATTCAGTATGCTTGCTGTGACCGTCGTCGCCGTGCCCCAGATGCGTTCATCCGGCGGGGCGGGTTTCCCTTCGCGCTCCAGGGTCGCGCCCAGAAAACCTTTCCGCGAAGTGCCCACCAGCACCGGATAGCCAAGCTTCGCAAATTCTCCCAGCCGCGCAATCAACCCATAATTCTGCTGGAAGTTTTTCCCAAAACCAATGCCGGGATCAAGGATGATCTGGGACTTCGCGACACCCGCTTTGCGCGCCCTGGCGATGGATACGCGCAATCCTTGCGTGACATCCTTCATCACCTCGCGGGCGAATGGTTGATTCTGCATGGTACGCGGTTCGCCTCGCATGTGCATCAGGATCAGCGGCACGCGCCGCCGCGCCGCCACTTCCGCAATGCGCGCATCATGTCTCAGCCCAGAAATATCGTTAATCATTTCCGCGCCCGCCGCGATCGCCGCTTCCGCAACCTCGGCCTTCTGTGTATCAATCGAAATTGGGATTTTCAGCCGACCGCGCAATCCTTCTATAACGGGCAAGACTCGAGTTAGCTCCTCTTCCGCGGTAATTCCGCCCGAGCCTGGCCGCGTTGATTCACCGCCAATGTCCAGCAGGTCCGCCCCATCTCGTTCCATCGCCAAAGCATGCGCAATCGCGCGCCGCGCATCGGAAAATTTCCCCCCATCGGAAAAACTGTCCGGCGTCACATTCAGCACGCCCATCACCAGCGTCCTCTCGCCTAGGACCAGGGCTCTGGAAAGCAGCTTTAGCCAGAATTTTCGTCTTTTTGCCATTTGTTTTGTTCAAGGAGAGTGTATCGCAGAGCAGTAGGACAAACATTCCCGGCTGTCCTGCCGGGATTCAACAGCTTAATCCAAATCGAAATCGCGGATCGGTTTGCTTGCGGGCGTGTCCTTGGCCTTCTTCATCGCTTCCTCAAACTTTTTCGCCAGAATGTCTTCCTTGTTCGATTCCTGAAACCAGGAATCGCGGAACTTGTCTTCGCGATGCCGGTTCTGCTCATCCAAAATCTTCGCGGCGTCCGTCAAATCCACATTCGGCCCGGCCTTCGGCGGCGCTTCGTGCGAGAGCACCGCCCCGAATACCGAATCCACCGTGAGCTTTGCGTGGCAGCAGGGACAAATCACATTGAGGTTTTCGTCGTTCTTCCCCATGGCCGTATTCTACGCCTATTCCGAAAGAATGAGCGCCGCGAGCGGTGTCCCTGCGCAAAAAATAGGGGCACGATACATCGTGCCCCTGGGAACAGTCCTTGTAACAAATTCTTATGCCTTTGCCGGCGAGTCCCCCCGCGTGAATCCTGGTGCCGGTCGCAGCTCTGGCCGCACCACCTTGGGGTCCGTGCCGGGCGCGGCCTGCGGCGGCAGCACGGGAGGCGTTGGCGGCTTTTCCGGCAACGGCTTGCCTTCCATCAGCAACTTCACTTCGTTGGCGTCAATTACTTCGCGCTCCAGCAGAGCTTGCGCGATGCGCTCCAGCGTTTCGCGATTCGCCGCCAGTAGACTCTTCGCTTTTTCGTACCCAGTGTTGACGAAGCGCTTCACTTCCTTGTCAATCTGGATCGCCGTGTCCTCCGAGTAGTCGCGGTGCTGCGTGATCTCCCGGCCCAGGAAAATGGCTTCATCCTTCTTGCCGTAGGCCAGCGGGCCCAGGTCGCTCATGCCCCATTCGCAGACCATGTTGCGCGCGATTTCCGTGGCTCGCTCGATGTCATTCCCCGCGCCGGTGGTGATATGCCCAAGAAACATTTCCTCGGCGGTGCGCCCGCCCATCAGAACCGCCAGCATGCCTTCCAGATAATCCTTCGTGTAGGTATGCTTGTCGTCTTCGGGCAACTGCATCGTCAAACCCAGCGCCAAGCCGCGCGGAATAATGGTGACCTTGTGGACCGGATCGGCGCCAGGCGTAATCGCCGCCACCAGCGCGTGACCCGCTTCGTGGTACGCGGTATTTTTCTTCTCCTCGTCCGAAAGGATCATGGACTTACGCTCCACGCCCATCAGCACTTTGTCTTTGGCCATCTCGAAATCGATCATGACCACGGATTTGCGGTTTTGGCGCGCCGCCCACAGCGCCGCTTCGTTTACCAGATTCGCCAGGTCCGCGCCGGACAATCCCGGCGTTCCGCGCGCGATGATCGAGAGGTCCACGTCATCCGACATCGGCACCTTGCGCGTGTGCACGCGCAGGATCTCTTCGCGGCCCTTGACGTCCGGCCGCGCCACAACCACGCGGCGGTCGAAGCGCCCCGGGCGCAGCAGCGCCGGGTCCAGCACGTCTGGCCGGTTCGTGGCCGCAATCAGGATTACCCCTTCGTTCGATTCGAAGCCGTCCATTTCCACCAGCAACGCGTTGAGTGTCTGTTCGCGCTCGTCGTGTCCGCCGCCCAGCCCCGCGCCGCGGTGACGTCCCACAGCGTCGATTTCATCGATGAAAATGATGCAGGGAGCGTTCTTCTTGCCCTGCTCGAACAGATCCCGCACGCGGCTCGCGCCCACGCCGACAAACATCTCCACGAAGTCCGAACCGGAGATCGAGAAGAACGGCACGTTCGCTTCCCCGGCAATCGCCCGCGCCAGCAGCGTTTTGCCCGTTCCCGGTGGCCCCACCAGCAGCACGCCCTTGGGAATGCGCCCGCCCAGTTTCTGGAACTTCTGCGGGTCTTTCAGGAACTCAATAATTTCCTGCAGCTCTTCCTTGGCTTCATCGGTGCCCGCCACATCTTTGAAGGTGGCTTTTTTCTGCTGCGCAGAAAGCAGCCGCGCGCGCGACTTGCCGAAGCTGAGCGCCTTATTGCCGCCCGCCTGCATCTGCCGCATCAGGAAAAAAACGAACCCGGCAAGCAGCAGCAACGGCAGGGCATTCAGCAGAATCAGCAACCAGTCGCTGCTGCGCACCTCCGTCACCTTGATCTGCACCGCTTTCTCGCGGAGTTGTTTCGTCAGGTCCGGCGCCGCTTCCTTAAAAACCGTGAGGTGAAACTTGCGGTTTGCCGGATGGACGTACTCTCCCTTGATTTCGTAACTATTGGGCGAAAGGTAGAGCGTGACTTCTTTCACGTCCGTCGTGTCTACCTTGGACATGAATTCGCTGTAACTGGGTTCGTCCTCGCGCTGCGTTTGCCCGTTCTTGGACACCAGCTGCCAGAGCATGACGCCCAGAAACACGATCGATACCCAGAACAGAATTGTTTTCGCCGTAGAGCTCGAATTCACTTTGTCCTCACTTGATATCCCAGCCGCGCCAAAACTATCTCGCCCGGCTTACTTCTTTCGCCGCTTACGGCCTCTTGCCGCCGCCCTTTTTGCTCCGGAGGAAAGATGCCGGAGGTTGCGTCCCGTCCCGTTGGCTGCGGCCAAGCCGTAGCCTACCCACAATTCATTAGATGCAGTCTGGAAGCCAAAGTAATCCGGCTCCAGTGCCACGCGCCGCCGCGCCGGCTTGTCCAGCAGCACGCCCAGCCGCAACGATCGCGGCCGGCTTTCGCCCAAGCGCCGCAGTAGAAACTCCTGCGTGATGCCGCTGTCGATCACCGCATCCAGCAACAAAACGTCCCGGTTTTTCAGGTCCGGCCGCTCCCTAAAAAATACTTCGCGGACCGCGCGGCCGCCCTGCTGAATGTCCCGAACGTCTTCGCGCACGAAATGCAAAACCACCGGCGTATCCAGCTGCCGTATAAGGTCCGCGGCAAACAGGAAGCCGCGATCCATCGTTACCACCACATCCAGCCGTCGTCCTTTGCAGGCCCGCGTGATTTCGCGCCCCAGCACCGCTACTCTGGCGGCGATGCGCGCCGAGGAAAAAACCGCTGGTTTCCTTTTCTTCAAAATGATTCCTCGGCGATCACCAGCCCTGCACGAGTCCTTTCGTCCGCCGCGAATTCGCCGGCAACCGGAAACCCGCGAGCCCAGGCAATCACTCCGCCGCTCGTCAGCACCGGCCAGCCATCTCGCTCCCACCGGCTGATGCGCTTCTCGTTCAGCAGGCGTTTCAGCTTGCGGGCGTTCTGCCGCCCAAGGGAATGCAGCGTGTCCCCAGGCCGCCAGCTCCTCAGCACCAGTGGACTGCGCAATCGTTCACTGTCCATGACCGCGCTTGTAACAATAGTTTCTCCCCTCTGGGCAGGCCAGTCAATCACCCTGAGGCGGAATGCACAACCTAGTTGCGGCACTTGTACAAGCGCACCCTCGCTGGAAAGGTCTATCTCATAAGCGTAGCTTTTTGTGTCTTGGCCGGATCGCGCAGCGGCTTTGCGTCCCTCGGTCGAGCAAAACACCAGGGCACTCCGCTCGCGCCGTACTTCGATGCCGCCCGGTAATTGCAATGATTTCCCGCTTTCACCGTGGCGCGCCAGTTCGAGCACCGCATCCACGTGTTTCGACCCGAGCTGCCCGCCGCGCATTTTCAGGCCCTCAACAATCTTCCGAACCAGCCGCTTGCTCAATGCCTTCGTCGCCTTTCTCGTCTCTGTGTCCGGCGCCTGCCCCGACTTGGCCAGGGTGTCCTCTGTGGCAAAGCCTTTTTTCCCCCAAGGCCCCAGCAAATCGTCAACCGCGATTCGCGCCTGCCCACCGCTCTTTTGAATTAGTGCCCGCGCCCGCTCTTCCGCGATGGCTTTCAGAAACGCCTCGTCCTCCCGCGCAAGTTCCGCCAGCGAAGTTAGGTGTTCCACGGTCGCCGTTTGGAATTGTTTTTCAAGAAGTGGCAGAAGCTTTTTCCGGATGCGCGCGCGCATTCGCGTCGTATCGCGATTGCTCGCATCCTCGCGCCAAGGTTGCTTCTTCGCGCGCAGGTATGCGCGTAGCTCGGCGCGCCGAATCTCCAGTAGCGGACGAAACACCACCCCCGCTACCGGATGAATCCCCCCAAGCCCCGCAAGTCCCGTCCCGCGCAGAATGTGCGCCAGCACCGTTTCCGCTTGATCGTCGGCCGTGTGCGCCACCGCCACGCGCGTCACGCGCCCCTCTCCCGCCAGCCGTGTAAAAAATGCGGTTCGCGCGCGCCGCGCCGCGTCTTCCACATTCAAACGGTCCCGCTTGGCTTTGCCCGCGACGTCTGCGCGGTCCGCATGGAACTCCAGTCCGTGCTTCGCCGCAAGTTTTGCCACAAACTTTTCATCGGCGTCTGAAGCTCTCCCGCGCAGTTTGTGATTGAAATGAACCACGCTGAGAATAATGCCGAGCCTCGCGCGCAATTCCACGAGCAGCAGCAGCAACGCCACCGAATCCGCCCCGCCGGACACCGCCACGCCCACGCGCTCGCCTGGACACAACCTCATGTTTCGGCGGATCTCTTGCAAGACGCTTTGCGCCAAATTAGGCTTCATCTCAACTCTTCGGAAGGAGTTCCGCCGGAATTGGATTTCCGGGCCGCTCCTGGTCCCACATCATGGTTTGAATCCACCAGCGCTGGCCGTCGTTGTACAGCGAAAAAATGTTGACGCCACGCGTGATGATCTTTCCCGTCGACTGCACTCTGCCTTCGTAGCTGCTCAGCACTGTTGCCACATTGCCGTATTGCTTGATGATGTGTCCCACCTCCACTTCCGTGAAGCCCTCCTTAACGAGAAACGAGTCCGACTCGTCCAGGTATTCCTGGTAGTTCGAATCCCGCACCGCCACTTTCCCCGTCTTGGGATCGTTGCCCAGTGAAATAAAATGAACACTGGAAGCGAAAAGCGTGCGATCCCGCCCCCACTGCCGCGGCGCGCCAACCGGCCCGGAAATCGTTTCGTAGCTGGCCTCGACGATTCCTTCGATGCTGCTCACGTCTTCGCTTCGTGCGGCAATCACCGGTACTTTGACATGCCCCTCGTTCCTCTTCTGCGCCATCATTTTCACTCCCACAAGGATGATTGCGCTCCAAAGCATGCCTTGGAACGCTAAGTACAGTACTCTGCTTCTCTTGTCCATCAATGCCCCCTTCTCTGGTTCAATCTCCCGCGGTAGAGCCCTGGCGCGCATGCTACCACGGCGAAAGCATCCGCAGCTTCTCTGGGGATGTCTGTGGATATCGTTAATTGCGTATTGACAACCTATCCACCCTTTGAGATACTCTTCAAGTTGTGCGTATGCCTTTCTGCTGGACAGGAGGGTCTTGCTCTTTGACAACCGATACGATGTGCCAGAATCTGTTCGAAACTATTGGAGTTTTCGAGCGCCAATAGTCTGAGTGATTCGAGCGACAATAATTTGCCTGGCAGGCTGCCTGGGATGCAAATCCCGGGATTTTTTTTCGCCAGGCTACCAGTTTCAAACGAGAGTTTGATCCTGGCTCAGAACGAACGCTGGCGGCGTGCTTAACACATGCAAGTCGAGTGCACAGTTCCTGTAGCAATACAGGGATGGGTGCACGGCGCACGGGTGCGTAACACGTGGGTAATCTGCCCTTCGATGGGGAATAACCCCGGGAAACCGGGGCTAATTCC
>JBGOTL010000091.1:0-15574 GCA_041476465.1 Candidatus Acidiferrum sp.
ATTCCCGGCCGGGCAGGATCTTCCCGACCGAACCCTCGGTGGCTCGAAACGGATGATTCAGGGTGATCAGTGAAGCTGTCTCGGTCATGCCATAGCCCTGCACCATGGCGTAACCCATGCGCTTGAAAAACTCTTCCGTTTCGGCGGACAGCGCCGCTCCGCCCGAGATAAACGCCCAGAATTTGAGTCCAAAGCGGTGATGCACATGCCGGAGGGTCCACGCGCGCCGCAAGAATTTCTGGCCCCGCGCCGCCTCGAAGGCCGCGGCAAACCTTTCGCTCCGCCCCCGCGCTTCCATATCGCGCAGCAGCCCCGCGCGCAGAACCTCGAGCATGCGGGGCACGGCAATCAACGCGGTAGCGCGCTCGCGCTTTACGGTGCGAATGATTTCCGAGGGATTTGCGGACGGTTCGAAAAAGACGGCCGCGCCGAGCAGCGGCGGCACGAACAGGGTCATAAACTGACCGAAGACGTGGCTTAGCGGCACCAGCGAGACGAATCGCAAGGGGTGGAACCAGCGCTCCCATTTGCGATAAGGATCTATTCCCTGCTCGAGCGGCTCGATATTTGCCAGAAAATTTCCGTGCGTCAGCACTACCCCTCGCGGCTCTGCCGTCGTCCCGGAGGTAAAGAGGATTTGCGCGACATGATTGCGGGTAATCGGACCATCGGCCAGGGAGGAGTACTCGGGCAGGGATGTTCCACGGGGAACATGCCTGCTGGAAAGGTCACGAAGGCCTTGCAACGTGTCGGACATATCCTCCAACACAAGGACTGGCAATACTGGCTCAAAGCTGGGTTTGCCGCGGGCCGCGATGATCAATTTGACCGCCGCATCGCGGGCCACACGCGCCGCAAATTCAGGCATTGACCCATCGTCCACTGGCACCGCGACGGCGCCGCGCAACAGGCAGCCCCAGAAGGCGGCCATCCATTCGCCGCTATTCGGACCCCAGAGCAAGACGCGGTCGCCGGCGCGAATACCGCGATTCTTCAGGTGTACGGCGCATGCGCAGGCCATGCTGGCCAGCTTGCGGTACGTCCAGGCTTCGCGCCGGTAGCCGCGCCGATGCACCACCGCGACGTCGCTCGCGTAGCGCTCAAATTCGCGGAACAGAGATAAGAGATTCTCTCGGCGCATGGCCTTAGTGGTTTTGGACAAGCTTGATGTTACTCCTGGCTGCGCCGCGAACTTAGCATCTAGGATTCACAAAACCGCACAGGCAAAAGCGCCTGTGCTACCAGTAGCACGTCCTGTGCCACCTAGGTACATTCCGCGGCATCGGAGTAAAAGCACTCAAGAGCAACTCGTAGAATCTTCAAGTAGACCAAAACCGAGCTTCCTCGGTTAGAATAGATATTCCTGGGGGCGGGCTATTCCCCAATACAATTAACGTGTAAGCGGGAACTACGAATGCCGGTACCTATTTCACAGATGTGGACGGTGGCAACCTACGTCCTCAAACAGAAATTGCGGGGACGCAAGCGCTATCCGTTTGTGCTGATGCTGGAGCCGCTGTTCCGCTGCAATCTGGCTTGCGCGGGCTGCGGCAAGATTCAGTACCCGGCGCACATTCTGAAAAGGGAACTAAGCCCGGAAGATTGTTTTAGAGCCGTGGACGAATGCGGCACGCCGATGGTTTCCATCCCTGGCGGCGAGCCGCTGATGCACCCGCAGATCGACAAGATCGTCGAAGGGCTGGTGGCGCGCAAGAAGTACATCTACCTTTGCACCAATGCGCTGCTGCTGAAGGAAAAGCTGCACCTTTTCAAGCCCAGCAAATACCTGACATTTTCCGTGCACATGGACGGGCAAAAAGAACATCACGATTTCTCTGTTTGCCGCGAAGGGGGATACGACCTGGCGGTCGAAGGGATCAGGGAAGCGCTAAAGCGCGGCTTCCGCGTGACCACGAACACCACGTTGTTCGATGGCGCCGATCCCAACAGCGTCCGTGGATTTTTCGATGAGATGATGGAGCTGGGCGTCGAGGGCATGATGCTTTCCCCGGGCTATTCCTACGATAAAGCGCCGGACCAGAAGCACTTTTTGGGACGCGCGCGCACGCGGCGGCTGTTCCGCGCCATCCTGGCAAATCGTAAACCCAACTGGCAATTCAATCAGTCACCGCTTTTCCTCGAATTCCTGATGGGCAAGCAGGATTTCAAGTGCACGCCATGGGGCATGCCTACCTATTCAATCTTTGGGTGGCAAAAACCATGCTACCTGCTGCAGGACGGTTACACGGATACATTCCAGGAATTAATGACGGCAACCGAGTGGCAGAACTACGGCACGGAATCCGGCAATCCCAAGTGCGCCAATTGCATGGTGCACAGCGGTTATGAAGCTTCCGCGGTGGACCACACCTTTGGTTCCCTGCGTGGATTGTGGGCCACCGCCAGAGCTACACTCTCGTCCAAGTACGAAGACCAGGATGCGTTGGCGCTATTGAATATTCCGGTGAAGCCGGTCCACGCTCATAATCCGCTGGTGCAGATCGCGGCGGAAAAGTCGCAGCTCGAAGAGACTCGCGCGTGACCGGTCCCCGCCATGCCGATAGGCCGCTGCATGTACCGGAGCCGGCTGTGAATCCGGATGAACTGGAAGTTGCGCCGGGAATCAAACATGAAGGCATCCAAGGCTGGATTCCAGAGCTTGCAACGGAAGAAGAACTTCGCATCGCTCTGGAAAAAGCCTTTGACTACCGCGGCGATGTAACAATTACTCGCAAAGATGGTTCAAAAACCGAAGGCTACATTTTCGATCGTGTAACCAGCACTACCCTGGCAGGCTCCTTTGTCAGGGTTCTCCCCAAAGACTCGAATGACCGGGTGAAGATCCCCTATGCGGATATCGCCGGATTGGCCTTTTCGGGGCGCGATACGGCCGCGGGCAAGAGCTGGGAAGCCTGGGTTAAGAAGTATTGGGACAAGAAGGCCACGGGAGGAGGCGAACTGAGCCTCCAACCGGAAACGCTGGACTAGGCTGAAATTACCCCCGGAACGTTAATCGCAAGACTGTCATTATCTACAAAACATTCATTCTATTGTACTTATAGGAACGCTAGGCGTTTTCCCCCGTCTTGCCTCACCGTTTACAACTACCCCATTTTGTGGTAATCTTGTTTTTGGCGTTTGTTGCTCTTGTACCACCTTTTGACTCGTTCAGAGGCTGCAAGGACAATCTTTGCGGCCTTTTTTTGCGGGTTGCATGATGGCAAGGCGTTCGGGAAATCTGGGCGTTGACCGCTTCGCGGTCATAAATTCAATCGATCGCTCCGCGGTCGCGCATGTGAGGTTCAGAAGTGAAGGAACAAGGAACGGTAAAGTGGTTCAACGCCAGCAAGGGCTTTGGATTCATCCAACGCCAGACCGGTGAAGATGTTTTCGTGCACTTTTCCGCGATTCAGTCAGAGGGCTACAAGTCCCTGAATGAAGGCCAGGCGGTGGAGTTTGAAGTGACCAAAGGTCCGAAGGGGCTGCAGGCAGAAAACGTCACACCTCTCTAACCTGTGGATGAATGCTCCCGGTTTACCGCGGGAACTTTCACGCAGGAAGAATATCTTTTTCAAACATAGCAAGTGATCTTCAAGGAGGGCGTTGTGCAAGTGATGCAGGAAGGCCAAACCATCAAACACGTAGTGTACGGACTGGGAATCGTGACCGCTTCCGACCTGGAACGCACCGCAGTTGATTTCGACGATCACGGCGCAAAGCTTTTCGTCACCAGCATCATGACCGCCGAGCTTATCGGCGAAGCGCCCGCTACACCGCCGAAGACCAAGCGCCGCCGGAAAGCTTCGACCGCAGCCAAGGCTGTCAAGAAGGCCGAAAAGGCCGCTGCTGCTGTCGCCAGCCGTTCGTAGATCCCTTTCCCACCGAATCGAAGCTCCCTGCGCCGAAATTGGCGCTGGGGTGTGCCTGCCCGAGGAGACGGGCAGCTTCCTGCCCGGATTTCTCACCACCCAACCGCGCTGGCGCAAGGCTAGTCCTGCTGTCGTTGTCATCCTGAGCGAAGCGCGCCGTTTGCGCTCCGGCCGGTTTTACGGAGCGAAGGATCTCATCTGATTCATACCTCGGCACAAACATTAGGTTGAGATTCTTCGAGTTCGACTTCGTCGAACCCTCAGAATGACAGCACGATGCATGGTAGTTTCGGGAGACCGGAGTGCTGGAATGGTGAGAAATCCCTGCAGGGCCTCAGCCTATGCTACTTGTGGGCGGATTCGGTTTGCTCGAATGCGTGGTAGGAGGAGCGGACGAGCGGGCCGGCTTCCACGTGCCTGAAGCCCATGGCTTTGCCAAGCCGCTTGAATTCGGCGAATTCGTCGGGATGCAAATAGCGGATAATCGGCAGGTGCTCGCGCGTCGGCTGCAGGTATTGCCCTAAGGTGAGAATGTTGGCGCCTTGCGCGGCAAGGTCCTGCATGGTGGCAAGTACTTCGTCTTTTTCTTCGCCCAAGCCGAGCATCAAGCCGGTTTTGGTGGGCACTTCAGGATATGCTTGTTTCGAACGCCGCAGCAGCTCCAGCGAGCGCTCATAGAGGGCGCCCTTGCGTACTTGGCGATAGAGCCGCGGCACGGTCTCCGTGTTGTGGTTCAGGACATCGGGCCGCTGTTCCAGAACGACATTGAGAGCGTTCCAATCGCCGCGAAAATCAGGAATCAGCACTTCCACCTTGCAGCCGGGCACGCGGCGGCGAATCTCTGCAATGGTGCGCGCAAAAATGTGCGCGCCGCCGTCCGGCTGATCGTCACGGTTCACCGAAGTGACCACGGCGTAGCGCAGACCCATGCTGGCCACGGCTTCCGCCACGCGCAGGGGCTCGTCTTCATCCGGCGGGCCAATAGGCTTGCCAGAGGGCACCGCGCAAAAACCGCAAGCGCGCGTGCAGATATCGCCAAGGATCATGAACGTCGCCGTGCCATGCTCCCAGCACTCGCCCATGTTCGGGCAGCGCGCGCTCTCGCAAACGGTGTGCAGATCCAGCTTGCGCATGATGCGCTTCAGGTCCTGATAGCGCTCGCCGCCAAAAAACTTCACACGCAGCCAGTCTGGCCGCGGGTGCGCGCCCGGCAAAGGCACCGGCAGCGCCGTTGGATTAGACAGGATGTTAAAGGGCGTGGCCATTTCGTACGCTCGAAACGTTTATTTTACGCGGTTCCTCGGCGGCGCACAAACGATTGCGAGCGGAACCAGAGCTATTTGGAAATTTCGGTGGAATCGCCTGTTTGGTGATCGACGATCTGAAAGCGCAGGAAACTATGCACGGCCTGAAGCGCTTCGGCATTCTTCGTCGTGATTCGAATGCGGCCCCCATGTTCGGTATTTTCCAGTTTGTACTGAATCGCGTCGCGCAACCGCTTCATGGCCTCGCCCCCCGGAGGGTTTTCCGCATGGATCAGCATCGGAACGGAAAAATCACCTTCGGCGAACAGTTTTGCAATGTGCGTGAAATGCGAACGGATGGCATCGCGATTCGCCGTGTCTAGCGCGTCCTTGGTTTCCGCTTCGATGGCGCCGCCATCGGCGTAAAGCCGGAAATGGTGCGTTGTAGTTTCGTGGGAAAAGCCCATCGCTTGGTCACCGCGTTCCGCCACACCCTTATGGTGTTCATCCTGCGCCACGGCCTCGTGCTGCTTGTGCATTGGGCACGAAGCCATATCAGGGGTCGCGGGTTTTTCCTGTTGCGCCGCGGTCAGAACGCATAGCGCAAAAAAAACAGTACCGCTGATGATATGCATCGCTCTCAGTCCTCCGTAGTTTCGCGTGGAACGACGAACACTTCGTTAGACGGACGGAATTGTAAATAGACTAGCCGAAGACGGTCATTTTCGTTTAGGGATCTGTTCGAATCGTGTAAGGAACGGCTCTTCAGCAGCAGCGCACACTACAATGGCTGGCGCGAGGAGCGCACGAAATCGCGCAGCACGGTGACGTTGGGGCCATACGCGCCGATGCGCCCGGCGTCCACCGGCAGGCCGAGTTGCTCGGCCTGATCGAGATTCACCCCCGCATCATCCAGTTCAGACAAGCTGTATCCAGCCGCGGGCTGCACGCGATTTAAGCCTGTCGGATAGACAGGCCGCGGCGGGCGGTGACGCTGCCAGGGGCGGCGCGCCAGCTCATAAAACTGCTGCCAATCGCGTTTGTGCCAAGTCGTCATGGTTTCGCGCATTCGTAAAACTTTTGCCTCTACGCTGTCCTACGTTCTGCCTAACCCATTGGATGCCGCCGGCTACCGGAAGGTTCACTCTTTGTGTTCTAGGCATCCTGCTCTTGGTGACCTAATGGCTCACCACCCAGCGGTGAAGATACTCCACAATCGGCCGCGCAAGTCATTTTCCTTAGCTATTGTTTCAAACACGTTACCCGGCTATTTGTTTCGATGGCACGAACCCCGGCTGATCGCGCGGCCGTTCCGGACGTGGGTGGGAACATCCGCGATTTGCCTGACCGCCAAGCGGTCGCTTTTCACCTATACCCGCGAAGCAGCCGTTTTTCGCGCGCAACCGCCAAGCGGTCGTTTTTCAGGGGTAACCGCCAAGCGGTTAACAAGCCGCCGGGATACTACACAAAACCGCAGGTTCTGGCTAGCAAGTTCTATGCACGAGAGGAAACAACTCCGGGGCTGTCGTCACAGAGCTACCGCGAAGGAAATCCAGAGAAGGGGAAGTTCGCGGCGTTCCGGTCACAACCGAAACGCCGCGACGAAAAATAGGAGAGCCGGCTTACCAGCGATTGCCGCGATCTCCACCACCACCACGGTCGCCACCACGATCGCCACCGCGCCCGCCACCTCCGCCCCGGCCACCACCACCTCCTCCGCCGCGTCCACCGCCGCCACCCGGGCCGCGCCCGCCGCCGTAACCACCGCCGCCTCCGCGTCCGCCGCCTCCCCCGCTGCCCCGCTCTGCCTGCGGCCGCGCTTCATTGACCACCAAGTTCCGCCCGCCAAAATTCTGACCGTTGAGGGAAGTGACGGCGCGGTCGGCATCTTCGTCATTGTTCACTTCGACGAAGGCGAAACCCCGCGACTGTCCCGTGAAACGATCGCGAATCAGATTTACCGCCGAAGGGGTTACACCAACCTGCGCGAACCACTCGTTAAGCTGCTCCTCCGTCGCAGAAAACGGAAGATTACCGATATAGAGCTTCTTCACCTGCCCACTCCTTCTGCCCGGAACCCACTAGCGAGTCGCGGAGCGCACAGAAGAGAGAGATATCCGACACGGGCAGTCCGGAGAGCCGAGCCACCGCAGGCGAGTACTGACACTTCCGTGGTCAGTGGCATGGTCTCGAAAATTTACCCCTTTTGCAACGGAAATAGTCCGGCTCCCGGCTGACGAAGATGCCGCCATGCACTCTGCCTGTCAGACGCCACCCATTGGCGGTCCATTGCTGGCCCATTGATGATAGGATGCGCTTCGTTCCGGCTCCTCACGCAGAGGTCTCCTCAATGCGCGGCACCATGATGGATTTTCCGCTGACGCTTCCCACGATCCTTGAGCGCGCCGAAAAACTTTTCCCCCGCGTGGAAATTGTCTCCCGCAAGCCCGACCGTTCCATCGTGCGCACCTCCTACGGTGATTTCTATCGCCGCGCGCGCCGCCTCGCCGATGCGCTCACCCGCCTCGGCCTTCAGCCTGGCGATCGCGTCGCTTCCATGATGTGGAATCACTCCGGACATCTCGAGGCCTTTTTCGGCGTGCCTTGCGCCGGCGGCATTCTCCACACGCTGAATCTCCGCCTGCACCCGCATGAGATCGCCGCCATCGCCAATCACGCCGGGGACCGCTTCCTGCTCATTGATGACGTCCTTCTTCCTACTTTCGAGAAATTCCGCAAAGACGTGCCTTTCGAGCGCGTCATCGTTGTGCCTTATGGCTGCGACACCGTTCCCGAAGGCTTCTTGAACTACGAACAGCTGCTTGCCAATGCCCGCGACGATTTTCATTATCCGCGGCTCGATGAAAACGATGGCGCGGCCATGTGCTTCACCTCCGGCACCACCGGTCATTCCAAAGGCGTCATCTATTCTCACCGCGCGCTGGTGCTGCACTCTTTCTGTTGCGGCCTCAACGAGGTCTTCGGAGTGAACTTTTCCGACACCATCCTGCCCATCGCGCCCATGTTTCATGCCAATGCCTGGGGAATTCCTTTCGCCGCAACCATGCTGGGCGCGCGCCTCGTTCTCCCTGGCCCAAACGTCGATCCGGAAAGTGTTCTTGACTTGATGGCCAGCGAACACGTGTCCATCGCCTGCGGAGTCCCGACCGTCTGGCTCGGTGTTCTGGAAGCGCTGGAAAAGCAACCCGGCCGCTGGAAATTCGACGCTCCCGTTCGCGTCTTGATTGGGGGCACCGCGCCGCCTCTTGAGCTCATCCGCCGGCTCGATGGTTTCGGCCTGCACATCAAGCATCTTTGGGGCATGACCGAAACCACTCCCGTCGGCACCTCGGGCGGTCTCCGGCAGCACATGCGCGATTGGCCCGAAGAGAAAAAACTTGAAGTCCGCGCCAAACAGGGTTGGCCCGCGCCTTTTGTCGAGATCCGGCTAATGCGCCCCGACGGCCCCGAAGGAAAAACGGCAGAAGCTCCCTGGGATGGTGTCACCTCTGGCGAGATTGAAATCCGTGGCCCGTGGATTGCCGCCAGCTACTACGAATCGCCCGACCAGGCGCATCGCTGGAGTGACGATGGCTGGTTCCGCACCGGCGACGTCGCCACCATGGACGAGGACGGCTACGTGAAGATCGTGGACCGCGCGAAAGACCTCGTAAAGTCCGGCGGTGAATGGATTAGCTCCGTGGATTTGGAAAACACCCTGATGGGCCACCCCGCGGTGAAAGAGGCCTGCGTGGTCGGCATCCCGCATCCGAAGTGGCAGGAGCGCCCGCTGGCCGCCATCGTTTTGAAAGATGGCGCGCGTGCCACAGCGGAAGAGCTACGCGCCTTCCTCACGCAATCCTTCGCCAAGTGGCAGCTCCCCGACGCCTTCGTCTTCATCGACGCCATTCCTCGCACCTCCGTCGGCAAATTCAAGAAACTCGCCCTCCGCGAACAATTCGCCAACTGGAAATGGGATGCCTAGCGGGTCGCTCCTGTCAGGCCCGCCCGGCGTTGCTCCATAACTTGCCAGAATTTGGGCTTCTCCTTGTACGCCTGCACCTTTTTCTCGATCGCCGCATATCGCCTTACCTGCTTCCGCACCGGCACACGGCACAGTGTTACAATGCACGGCGGTTGGCTGAGGGAGAAAAATGATCAAATTGGTCCGTAATTGTGTGGTTTTCGCATTCATGGGAGTGGCGCTGGTCTGCGGACGCGCGGTGCTTGCGCAAGAGCAGCCCGATTACTCCAAGGTTCAGATTAAATCTACGAAAATCTCCGGCAACATCTACATGCTGGAAGGCGAAGGCGGAAACATTGCGGCCTCGGTGGGTGAGGACGGGATCGTCATTGTGGACGACGAATTTGCACCGCTGGCTGAAAAGATCCAGGCCGCGCTGAAAAATCTGGGCATCACCGACAAACCCGTGCGCTTCGTTATCAACACCCACTTCCACTTCGATCACACCGGCGGGAACACTCCCTTCGGAACTGCGGGTTCGACCATCATCGCCCAGGACAACGTGCGCAAGCGCCTGGTCAGCGGCGGCAGCGCAGGCAACGGTGGTTCCGTCAAATTAGAGTACAAGCCGGAGACCAAGGCCGCGCTGCCGATCATCACCTTCGAGCATGACGTCACCGTGCACCTTAATGGTGAAGACATCCGCGCGCTGCACTTCCCCGCGGGCCACACCGACGGCGACGCCATCATTTTCTTTCCAAAGAACAACGTCGTGCACATGGGCGACGATTTCGTGCGCTACGGCTTCCCGTTCATTGACGTAGCCAGCGGCGGCAGCGCGCAGGGCATGATCGACGCACTGGAAAAAGCCACAGCCCAGCTTCCGGCGGACGTGAAGGTCATCCCCGGGCATGGCGCGCTCTCCAATCTCGATGACGTGCGCGAATTCACCAAGATGCTCAGGGAAACTTCCGCCGTGGTGCAGAAGGCGCTCGACGCCCACAAGACACTCGAGCAGATGAAGCAGGAAAAAATTCTCGAGCCTTGGCGCGAGAAGTGGGCGCCGGAGAAGGCATTCGTCAACGCCGACGCCTTCATCGAAACGCTCTACAACTCGCTTACCGGACACAAAGGAGAGTTTCTAAAACACAACTAAACGAGACAGTTGTTGGCTCTCGGCAGAATGTGGAAGCCGGGCTTCGGCCCGGTTGGTTGCGCGATTGCCTGCATTCGCACTCTGACGTAAGATGCACGCCCAGTGACCGATTCTGCGCCAATACTCGGCAATACCATATCCCACTACCGCATCCTGCAAAAACTCGGTGGCGGGGGCATGGGTGTGGTGTACGAAGCCGAAGACCTCAGCCTGGGCCGTCATGTCGCCCTGAAATTTCTGCCCGAGGACCTGGCGAAAGACCTGCAAGCACTCGAACGCTTCCGGCGCGAAGCGCGCGCCGCTTCTGCGCTGAATCACCCGAATATTTGCACCATCCACGAAATTGCCGAAGAAGGCGGGCGTCTATTTATCGCCATGGAATATCTGGATGGCGCAACCCTGAAGCACGTGATTACTGGCCGGCCGCTGGACTTGGATAGACTCTTCACACTGGCCATTGACGTCGCCGACGGCCTCGATGCCGCGCACGCCAAGGGCATCGTTCACCGCGACATCAAGCCTGCGAATATCTTCGTCACCGCGCGCGATCATGCAAAAATTCTCGATTTCGGTCTGGCCAAGGGCGCCCCGGCCCTAAGAGCGGCTCCCAGTGACACCGCGGGCACCACGCAGGGAGCTACTCTCGAAATGCATCTCACCAGCCCGGGAACGACTCTGGGTACCGTGAGCTATATGTCGCCCGAGCAGGTCCGCGGCAAGGATCTGGACGCGCGTAGCGATCTCTTTTCTTTCGGAGTCGTCCTCTATGAAATGGCCACCGGCCTTTTGCCGTTCCGTGGCGACACTTCGGCGGTCATCTTCGAAGCCATCCTGAATCGCGCGCCCAATTCTCCAGTTCGCTTGAATCCCGATTTGCCGCCCAAGCTCGAAGACCTCATCAATAAGGCGCTGGAGAAGGACCGCGACCTGCGCTACCAATCCGCTTCGGAAATGCGCGCCGACCTCAAGCGGCTGAAGCGCGATACGGACTCGGGGCGATCCGGCGTGACCTCCAGTTTTTCCTCAAGAGGAGATGCTGGTTCGCTTGATGCATCGGAACTGCAGTCCGCCACGCAGAGCGCCGGCACACCGGGGGCAAAAAAGACCACGGGCCAAGCGCTCCCAGCGCATCCCTCCAGCAGTTCGGTCGTGGAAGTAGCCAAGCAGCACAAGGGCGGACTCGCCGCCGCGGCAATCGCCGTTCTCCTGCTTGTGGCCGCCGCCGGGTACGGCGTCTACCATTTTCTTGCCCGCCCCAGCGCTCCGGCCGCACAAACAAAAATCACGCAAATCAGCCATTGGAACAAGCCCATGGATACGGCGCGCCTTTCGCCGGATGGGCGTACCGTGGCATTCACCTCGCCGGTTGCGGGTATTCCGCAACTGTTCGTCATGCTTTCCTCGGGCGGCGAGCCTCTGCAACTCACCCGCGACGAAGGCGAAAAGGTCGTGGACAGCTTTTCCTTCGACGGTTCTGAAATCTATTTCAACCGTGCTTTAGGCCGTGATGAAGTCTGGTCCATCCCGACACTCGGGGGAAATGCGCGCCGCCTGGCTTCTGGTGTGTCGCTTGTACCTTCAGTCGACGGAAACTTTCTCTACTACTTGAAATCAAACAGCCAAGAGATCTTCCGTACCGCGAATACCGGTCTCAGCGAAGAGCGCGTGTACAGCTTTGACAACCCTCAGTCTATTCCCTTGTCCATTCTGCCCTTTCCGGACGGCCATGATTTGTTGGTGACGACTGCAAAGCAATGGCCCTTTGAGGAAGTCCACTTATATAAAGTAAATGTACCTACTCGAAAAGCAGAGGAATTGGCTACGCTGTCGGGTTATCCCAATGACCTGGTTTGGGGAGAGCCGGGAAAGAAGTTGTTGCTCAGCCGAACCGTCAACGGCCTCGCCAATCTTTGGACCTACAGTTTGGCGGATCGCTCTTTAACCCAAATTACCTTTGGTCCGGGCCCGGATCTCCGGCCGATGTCCTATCCCGGTGGCAAGGGCATCTTGTATGTCAACGGAAAGGGATCCGGGTTTCTAACCGCGTATCATGTGCGCAGCAAGTCATCCACGGACATCGCATCGGAAAATGCGTCACAACCTTCCATTCCTCTGGACGGAAAGCGCGTGATGTACCTTAAGTATGTTGACCGGAATAAGAGCGAACTTTGGGTTTGCGATATCGATGGTGGCAATCAAGTGAAGCTCGCTTCCTCAGGAGTCTTGGCAACAGGAAATTGGTCTCCCGATGGTTCGCAGCTTTCTTTTTCTGATCAGATCGAAGGAGGGGACAGGCTCTTTCTAGTGGGCGCGGATGGCCGCGGTCTGCGCCAAATCGCGCGCGTAGAGGGCGTCGGGGGATGGGCGGTTTGGTCGGCCGATATGAAATCAGTCTACTTCAGTGTCGCGAAGGGAAGTTCCAAGCCAACTGTGTGGAAGGCCGACGCGGACGGCTCCCATGTGGAGAAATTCCTGGACGACTGCTGCACGGTGACCGATGCATCTCCAGACGGAAAGCGCTTGCTCGGTTTCATCGAAGTAGGCGATGACTTTGGTATTTACCAAATTTCCTTGAAAGACAAAAAGCGTATCCCTTTGCTTTCCGGCGTAGCAACCTATGGGCCCCGCTACTCGCCCGACGGAAAGTCCGTCTTGTATCCGCTTGCTTCGCGCGGCGAGGTCACTTTTTATCGCCAAGCCTTGCGGGACGGCGATCCGGTTGGCAAACCTCAGATCGCCCTCAAATTACCGTTCACTTTCCCGTTGTGGTACTCGGGCAACGCCTTTGATTTCTCCCCCGACCTCTCCGTGGTGGTCTACGCGCGTCCCGGCGGCCAAGCCGACCTATATCTCTTAAGTCAGCCCCAATAATCTGCCTGGGAAGGTCTGCGATTTGCACAGCGCGTTCGAATGAACAGAAGATTTATATTGACAATTGGTAAATAGTTTACTATTCTTTCTTGTGTATATCGACCCCCAGCCTTGCCGATTCGTGCTCTCGGTATTTGCCACTGCCCCGCTCCCGCAATTCCTCCCCTCTAACTCCTTTCTTTGCAACTGCCCTCAGAAATGTCCCCCTCCGAAAATCGCGCCCATAATTCCTTTAGAATCCGCACTTATACAAGTGTTCATTCTAGAGAACTTAAAACTCCCTGGAATCAACACTTACAAAAAACCTAGGGGGGAGGGGGTCTTATTGTTAACTAGACATGCGACCAAGCATGTCTATCCCGAGGAGCATCGCGAAAAGGATCTCCCTTTGCCTTTAGTGGCACAGCCACTCTTGGCTGTGCGCTTCCACGCGTTTCGGAAAACGGACCAGAACTCACCTGCGGTACGAGGCCTGGACCGGATAAGTGAGGTAAGAAGTCCGCACCGGTCAGGTGCGATAGCTGGCCCGGACCGGTTAGGTCCGGTAGGAGGCATTGATGCGCACGTATTCCGCCGTGAAGTCGCAGGTCCAGTAGCGGGCCTTGGCTTTGCCGGCGTGCAGATCCACGACGAGCGGAACATGTTTTCCAAGCAGCTTGTTGCTCGCCGCTCGCTCGTTGAAGTCCAGCGGCTGGCCACGTCGCAAGACGGGGATGCCGGCCATCTTGATGTCCACGCGGGCGGGATCGAAGGCCACGCCGGAGCGTCCGGCAGCGGCGAAAATGCGCCCCCAATTGGGATCGCCACCCGCGAAGGCGGTCTTCACGAGCGGAGAAGTAGCGATGGTTTCCGCGATGCGCCGCGCCGCGGTTTCCGTTTTCGCGCCGCGCACTTCAATTTCAATCACGCGCTGCGCTCCTTCGCCGTCGGCAACGATCTGCAGCGCCAGCGAGTGGCACACCTCTTCGAGCGCCTTCGTGAAAGCACGATGCGCGCTGCTGCCCGCGCGAATCGCGGGAGCTTCGGCCGCGCCGTTGGCGAGAACCAGCAAAGTGTCGTTCGTCGAAGTGTCGCCGTCCACGCTGATGGCGTTAAACGTCCGCGAGGTCACCTCCTCCAGCGTTTTCTGCAACAGCCCGGGCGCAATTCTCGCGTCCGTGGCCACAAACGCCAGCATGGTGGCCAAGTTGGGGTGAATCATTCCCGCGCCCTTGGCACAGCCCACGAAGTGAATTCGCTTGCCGGCCATCTTGAAGGTGGAAGCTGCGGTCTTCGCCCGCGTATCCGTGGTGCAAATGGCCAGCGAAAGCTCCGCGAACGAACGCGCCGAGGAGCGCCGGTGCCGCGCGATCATGGGCAGCGCGCGCAGAATTTTTTCCAGCGCCAGCGGCACGCCAATCACGCCGGTGGAGCACACAAAAACTTCCTCGGGACGGCATCCCACACGCTTGGCGGTCTCGGCGACGGTTCGCACGGTCGCGGCGTGGCCGGCCGCGCCGGTGGCACAATTGGCGTTGCCGGCATTTACGATTACCACTCGCATGCGCCCTTTGGACGCGCGCAAATTTGCTTTAGAAACCAGCACCGGCGCGGCGGCTATCAGGTTTTGCGTGAAAACGGCAGCGGCCGAAGCTGGAGCATCGCTGGAAAATATAGCGAGATCCAGCGCGCCAGTTTTTTTCAAGCCGCAAGCGGTGGCGGCAAAACGAAATCCGTGAGGGAGCGAAGCTTCAGAAAGGGCGTGGTTCATGTCGACAGCTCGGCTGTCGCGGCGGGAAATGGCCGGGTCCGTGGCGTTAGCGCGTCCATCCCGGAAGGGACCTCCAATCCTCCGCAAAGGACGCGAGAGTGTGTAATCGGCTTACGTTTTGTGCGCTCATGGCTTGGCTCCTGTTTTCTTGGCTTTCTTGTTGAGACGTTCTTCCAAATTGGCGATGGCGGCTCGCACCGATTCCGGGGCGGTGCCTCCAGGAACTTTCTTCGAGGCGAGCGCGGCTTCCACGCTCAGGACGCTTGCGACATCAGCTTCAAACGCGGGAGATATTTTCTTGAGAGTTTTGACAGGCAGAGAAGTCCACGAAACGCCTTGCAGTTCCGCTTCGCGCAGCACTTTGCCGACGATGTCATGCGCCTGGCGGAAAGGAACGCCTTTGTGCACCAAATAGTCCGCAGCTTCGGTGGCAAGCAGGGCGGGATTCGACGCCGCAGTTTTCAACCGGTCAGCGTTAAATTTTGTGGAGGTGACTGCCCCGGTAGCTACGGCGATCATATCCGCCATTTGATCGTGCGCCGCGAAGAGCGCTTCTTTGTCTTCCTGCAGGTCACGTTGATAGCTCGTCGGCAAACCCTTGAGGGTTGTGAGCAGGCCAATAAGCGCGCCGGTGATGCGGCCGGTTTTTCCACGGATCAATTCCCAGGCGTCGGGATTTTTTTTCTGCGGCATCAAGCTGCTGCCGGTGGAATATTCGTC
>JBGOTL010000092.1:0-15470 GCA_041476465.1 Candidatus Acidiferrum sp.
GCCAAGCCTACTGAACTGGCGCTGCAATTGAAGGCGGCATTGACGGGTGCACTGGGAATCCGCGTAAACGAGGTGTGTTTCGTTGCCACGGATTCGCGGTTGAAAGACGCGAGCATGGCGGCGCAAATCGCGGCCGCAAGCATGGGGGAAGAGAAGGATCAGTTTACGCAGTGGATGAAAGATCCCCAGAAGCTCCTTGAATTGATTGCTGCCGCGCAGGGATCCAAGGGTGGCGGAACAAGCACTGCCCCCGGCGGACCGGGCGGCGTCGCTTTCGGGAGCGGTACCGCGAATTCAGGCTCCGGTCAGGCTTCAGGCGCTTACACGGGTCCCTCATTTGCTCCGGGGGGGCGCGAACGTACCGGAGGTGCGGGCGGCGGCTCGGGCACTGGCACGGGGGAGCCCAGCGAAGAAGATATTTACGGCATTCTCGGCGCGTTAACGAGCTTCGGAAAGATTGGCGCCAGGGGTGGCGCAGGCATTGCCGCCGCAGGCGCGTTACAAGAGCAGATGTCGCAATTGCCGGCTTCGGCGCAGGACACCTTGCGGCAGGCTCTTGCCGGTCTGGCGGCGCAGACCACGGATGCCAAGCTGGACGACTCCGTGCTGGTGCAGCTTGCCGAACATCTTGCCATTCGCTTTGCACTCGATCGCTATGAACGCGGTGAAGTGAAAGTCAATGCGGTTCGCCAGATGCTCGACCGCATGAATCATGAGATCGACAACCTCCGCAAGATATTGGGCGAGCACGAAGACAAGATGAGCGATGCGGGAATGATGGTCGAGACGCACCGCGAAATTCTCGATCGGCAGTTCTGGGCGGCGGTGCCGGAAAGCGGGAAGCAAGCTGTCTTGCTTTCAGGAGAGGCCTGGTGCATTCCGCCGCGCAACGTGCAGTCTTATGTCGCCGGGCTGATCGAAAAAGGGAACGTTGCGGAGGCCATCCGTATTCTGCAGAACTACGCGGCCTGCGCGGACAGCGAAGAAGCGGACGCGCGCAAGAAGACTGCCGTAGGTCTTTCGGAACTTGCGGAACTCTACGCGAATGCGGATCCGAAATTGTTGAGCGAGGCGCTGCGTCATCTGGGCCTGCGTTTAAGTGTTGAACAGGACCACGAGCTGCAGGCGCTGGTGAGCGCGGCGTTCGTGCGTTTGAGCCAGGAAGCCGCCACCAAGCGCTGTTTTCCCGCAATGGAGCAAGCGCTGGACCTGTTGGCCAGCGTGGAAACCCAGCGACCAGGGGTTGCCCGCAGTCTGCGCACGAAAATGGGAATCGAAGACCGCGTGCCGGAGTTTGTCGAGGAAGCCTTGCGCGCGCAGCAAGTGGCCGCCGGACTTACCAGTGTGCTGAAGCTGCTGCCGCAAACGGCGATGGAGCAGCTCTCGGCGCGCTTCAATCGCTGTTCGCTGAGGAATGACGCGGAGCACGTTGCGAATCTCGCGGCGGATCTCGGCGAAGAAGGTATTCAATATCTGCGCAGCACGGTGCGCGGCGGGCCGGCCGCGGAAGCCGTGGAAATGGTCGGTTTGCTTTGCAAGCTCGATCCCCAGGCCGTGGAGGTATTCCTGCCCGGGCGCATGAAGGATTTTCCGCGCACAGCGCAAGATCGAATGATCCGTCAGATCGCTGCCAGCGGAGCTGTTGGTCGTTGCCGGATACTTCTTGCGCTGCTGGATCACGTGGAACCCATGGTGATGGCGCTGGTGGTTGACGAAATTGGCGTGACCGGAGATCGCGAAGCCCTGGGGCGCTTGCTGACCATCACCGATGGCGACTTGCCCGTGGACGCCGGGCCGTATCTGCGCGTGAAAGCCATCGAAGCGCTGGGGCGCATTCATGCGCCGGAATCGGTGACCACGCTGAAGCGCGTTGTGGAAACGAAGAAAATGTTCGGCTGGGTTCACCCGCAGGAATTGCGGATCGCCGCGATGCAGGCGCTGGAAAAGCTGGATCCCGAGTGGGCGCGGGAATTCTTGCCGAAGAGTGGAATTGGCCAGGAAGATTTGTCGCTTGCGCCGCTCGAGGTTCCCGTCAACTCCAAGTTTGTCCGCCAGCGGCGGCACACTCGCGTGCGTTTGCACAGGCCGGTAACCGCGGTGAGCACTAACCTGAAGGAAAATTGCCGTCTGGAAATCAAGACGGCCAGCCTGACCGGCGGCGTGGCCACCATCAGCCGGCACCTGGCCCCGGGAACGCAAGTGCAACTCAAGCTGCAACTCGGGCTGCGCAACCTGCAGGCCACCGCTCTGATGCGCGATTACCGCGCGCAGGATATGTCCTTCGAAATTGTCGATATGTCGCTTGAAGAACGCAGCAAGTACCGCCGCATGTTGGCGGAAAGTCTCTCGCACAGTTCCTCCTTGCCTGAGAACGAAGCGCCGGTGGCACCGGCGGAAACGCTCGTCAGCCGCTAAGAAAAACCCAATGTTTCCGGGGAGTTCTACCCTCGGTTGGCGGTAGTGCATCCAAACAGTTAGAATAAGATGTTTGTGCCGGGCCTGCCGAGGCGGCCTGCGCGCACCAGTTCAGCACCCAAAACACCGTCAGGAAACGGCAAAACCTTCATGGATGCAGCCCAAGTACTCGATAAAGTACTCGCGCGATTTATCGGCACCAAGCACGAGCGCGACGTCAAGAAATTGCAGCCCATCGTCGCGGAAATCAACGCGCGTGAAGCCGAGGTACAGGCGCTCGGTGACGCGGAGCTGAAAGAGCGCTTCGCTGCGCTCAAGTTGCAGGTGCAGGAGCAATTGAAGGATGCCGACCCAAGCGAGGCTGGCTTCCGGGAGTTGATGCAGAAGGCCTTCGAGCCCGCGATTGTGTCCGCGTTCGCGCTGGTGCGTGAAGCCGGCCGCCGCTTCCTGAACATGAGGCATTTTGACGTGCAGTTGATCGGTGGTTTGGTCCTGCACGACGGCAAAATTTCTGAAATGAAGACGGGAGAAGGCAAGACGCTGGTCGCCACGCTGCCTGCGGCGTTGAATGCCCTCGCCGGGCGCGGCGTGCATATCGTCACCGTGAACGATTACCTGGCGCGCCGCGACGCCGAATGGATGAGCCCGCTGTATCGCGCTCTGGGATTGAGCGTTGGCGTGATTGTCCACGACCTGGACGACGATCAGCGCCGCGCGGCTTATGGCGCGGACATCACCTACGGCACGAACAACGAATTTGGCTTCGACTATTTGCGCGACAACATGAAGTACGACCTGGCGCAATGTGTCCAGCGCTCGCATCATTTCGGCATTGTGGACGAAGTCGATTCCATCCTGATCGACGAAGCGCGCACCCCGCTGATTATTTCCGGACCATCGGAAGAATCCACGGACAAGTACTTCAAGGTCGACAAAATTATCCCCAAGCTGATTCAGGACATTGACTACACCCTGGATGAAAAGCACCGCACCGCAACGCTGACGGAAGAAGGCGTCAGCAAGTGCGAGCGCTTGCTCTCACTCGGAAACCTGTACGACCCGGCGCACATGGAAGTCATCCACCACGTTTATCAGGCGCTGCGCGCGCACACGCTATACAAAAATGATGTCGATTATGTGATCAAAGACGGCGAGGTGATCATCGTCGATGAATTTACCGGCCGCCAGATGCCGGGACGCCGCTGGTCAGACGGCTTGCATCAGGCCGTGGAAGCCAAGGAAGGCGTGAAGATCGAGCGCGAAAACCAAACGCTGGCGACGATCACCTTCCAGAATTACTTCCGCATGTACAAGAAGCTTTCTGGCATGACCGGCACGGCGTCCACCGAAGCCGCGGAATTCAGCAAGATCTACAACCTGGACGTCGTGGCCATCCCCACGAATCGCACCCTGATCCGCAAGGAGTATCCGGACGTCGTTTACCGCACGGAAAAGGAAAAATTCGAGGCCGTGGTCAACGGCATTCTCCAGGAGGATGACTCCCACGCGAATGGCATACGTCATTATCACCAGCGCGGGCAACCGGTACTGGTCGGCACGATTTCCATCGAAAAATCCGAAACCATCGCGGATATTCTGAAAAAAGCGGGTATTCCGCACCAGGTACTGAACGCCAAGCAGCACGAACGCGAATCGAACGTCGTCGCGCAGGCCGGACGCAAGGGCGGCGTCACCGTGGCCACCAACATGGCCGGGCGCGGCACGGACATTCTGCTCGGTGGGAATCCCGAGCAGATGACTCGCGACTATTTCCTGAAGAACAAGATTGCCATGCCCTACGCCGCGGCGCCCGCCGTCATTCCTGCGGAAGGAGCCAACGGCAGTGCGGCGCAGCTCGTGGTCCGCATGACGCTTTTCCAACACGAGGGCAAAATTTTTCAAGTGCCGACGGAGCAGTGGAAACCAGTGTTCGAGCAGTTCGCCGGGCAATGCAAAGCGGAGCACGACGAAGTGGTAGCGCTCGGCGGCTTGCACATCCTGGGCACGGAACGCCATGAAGCGCGGCGCATTGATAACCAGTTGCGCGGCCGCGCCGGACGCCAGGGGGATCCCGGCTCGTCGCGTTTTTTCCTCTCGCTCGAAGACGACCTAATGCGCATTTTCGGCGGTGAACGCGTGAAGGCCCTGATGTTTCGCTTGGGCATGACCGAAGGCGTGCCCATCGAGTCCGGGCTGATTTCACGGCGCATCGAAAATGCGCAGAAGTCCGTCGAAGCGCAGAACTTCGATGCGCGCAAACACCTTCTGGAATACGACGACGTAATGAACAAGCAGCGCGAGACGATTTACGGGATCCGCCGCTCCGCGCTGGAAGGCAAAGACCAGCGCGATTACATCCTGGGCATCGCGGAAGACGTCGCGCGGGAGATGGCGGAAACGTATTGTCCGCGCCAACAGCATCCCGACCAGTGGAATGCCACGCAGTTTCTGGCTGAAGTGAATAGCCAGTTTGGCATCGAAGCCAAGGCCGCCGGCGCGGATCCCGGCACTCTGAACCACGACGCACTTGGCGGCGCCGTGGCCGAAGCGGTGAACAAGCGCTACGCCGATAAAGAAACGCAGTTCGGCGCGGACCTCATGCGCTGGCTGGAGCGCCGCATCATTCTCGACGTGGTCGATTCGCAATGGAAAGACCACTTGCTCTCGCTCGACCACTTAAAGGAAGGCATCGGCCTGCGTGGCTACGGGCAAAAAGATCCGCTGGTGGAGTTCAAGAAGGAAGCGTTTATTCTTTTTGAAGACATGATGACGCGCATCGACAACGAGACGCTGCGCTATCTCTTCCACATTCAGGTGCAACAAGGGGAACAACCTCCAGCGGAGAATGTACCCCAGCCTGTGGCGCCCCGGCCGGTGCGTCCTCTCGCGGGCGCCGCCGTTGCCGGTGCGGCTGGACGTGTTGGTGACGCGGCGGCGGCCCGCAGCGACGCTCCCCTGCATCTCCCAGCCGTGGCGCGCGAGATCGAACGGCGCCAGCAACGTCAGCAGAAGGATCTGCAATATCAGACCGGCCCCGCACAGGCCGAAGCGCCCAAGCCGGTGCGCGCCGGAGCAAAAGTTGGCCGCAACGAGCCCTGCCCCTGCGGGTCAGGCAAAAAATACAAAAAGTGTCACGGCGCCTAAACATGAAGGGCACAAATTTCACAAACTCGTCATTCCGAGTGGAGCAGGCCGACAGTTTTCCCTCTCTTCGCTCCTGCGAAGCGTCGGCCTGCGCAGTCGAGGAACCTCTCTTCCATTTCTGCGTTGAGAAAAGGTAGCCAATGCCTCCAGCACCACAACAAATGCCAACAGGCCAGCCCATTCCGGGCGTAAAAAACCTTGTCGCGGTGGCCAGCGGCAAAGGTGGCGTAGGCAAGACCACCGTCGCTGTAAACCTGGCGCTCGCGCTCGCAAAGCTGGGCAACAAAGTCGGCTTGCTCGATGCCGACGTCTATGGCCCCAACGTGCCGATCATGCTGGGCACTACCCAGGAGCCGCAGGCGACGCCGGATCGCCGCATCATCCCCGTCGATGCCATGGGCTTGAAGATGATCTCCATGGGTTTGCTGAGCCCTGGCGACAAACCAGTGATCTGGCGTGGCCCGATGCTGCACAGCATCATCACGCAATTCTTGCGGAGTGTGGAGTGGGGCGAGCTGGACTACCTGATCATCGATCTTCCGCCGGGAACCGGCGACGTGCAATTGACGCTCATCCAGACCGTCACGCTAACGGGCGCAGTAGTGGTGACGACACCCTCCACCGTGGCGCTCGCCGATGTGCGCAAGGCCATCGAAATGTTCCGCCAAGTCAACGTGGAAGTCCTCGGCGTGGTCGAAAATATGAGCACGTTCACCTGCCCGCACTGCAACCAGCCGGTGGATATCTTCGGCCACGGCGAAGGCGCGAAGACCGCGCTCGCCTATGGCGTTCCGGTGCTCGGCGAAATCGAAATCGATCCGCGCATCCGCGTTGGTGGAGACACTGGGAAGCCCGTTGTTTTACTCGGCGAAGACGCGCCCGGCGCGAAAAGCCTCTTCCAAATGGCGCGCGCCGTCGCTGCTCGCCTCGCCAAAGTTAGCGCAACATCCGCCGGCTTCTCCGTGCAAATCGACTAAGAACTTTACCTTAAATCCTGGCGCTCTCTTTGCTATCCTCACCGCAAGTCATCGCCTTTCCTTGTCAGCAAGGCGACTCGGGTGTTATCTTAAGCCTCGCCAGTAGGAACACGGGAACGCTGAGCGAGGTTTTTGCCCGTCTTATGTCATTGCAAGTAAAAGGGATAGCATGATTCGCCCGTATCGCGGGAAACGTCCGCAAATCGCCGCATCGGCCTATATTGATCCCGCCGCCGTCATCATCGGCGACGTGGTCATCGGCGAGGACTCCAGCATTTGGCCGTGCACGGTCGTTCGCGGCGACGTGCACCACATTCGCATCGGCGCGCGGACGAATGTGCAAGACGGCGCGGTGCTGCACGTCATGCGCGATGAATATCCGCTGGTTCTCGGCGATGACGTAACCATCGGGCATTCCGTCACCTTGCATGGATGCAATGTGGAGTCGCGTTGCCTCATCGGCATGGGCTCGATCATTTTGAATGGCGTGACCATCGGCAGCGGCAGCATCGTCGCCGCGGGCACGCTGCTCACCGAGCGCACTGTGATTCCTCCGGGCAGTCTGGTGATGGGCTCGCCCGGAAAAGTGAAGCGCACGCTGACGCCCATCGATCAAGTGGCCATCGATGAGTACGCCAAGCGCTACGTCGAGTACAAAAATATTTATTGCCAGGAGCCAGCCGAGTGAGCGAAGGCGTAGTCAAGAAAGAAGAAAAACCGCGCAAGTTTCAGGCCATTCGCG
This sequence comes from Candidatus Acidiferrum sp., assembly GCA_041476465.1. Classification (GTDB taxonomy): domain Bacteria; phylum Acidobacteriota; class Terriglobia; order Acidiferrales; family UBA7541; genus Acidiferrum. The sequence continues at coordinate 7,279 of JBGOTL010000092.1, forward strand.
GCACGCGCGACCTCTTGCCGCCGGAGACGGCGCTGTGGAATCGCGTCGAGCAAACCGCTCACGAAGTGTTTGGCACCTTCGGCTTCGTTGAAATTCGCGTGCCCATTTTCGAGCCGACGGAACTCTTTGCGCGTGCTGTGGGTGAAGACACAGACATCGTCAGTAAAGAAATGTACACGTTCCAGGCGTACACCGATAAGGCAGTAGAACTATTCGCGGAGATGAGAAGAATAGTAGTTAATGAAGGGGTTGGGAGCAAAAGTCCGGTATTGGAAAGTCGAAGCCAGGAGCTCCTCGAAGAATCAAAGCGAAGTGCTTCCCTGACACTGCGTCCCGAAGCGACGGCAAGTGTGTGCCGGGCGTACATCGAGCACGGAATGCATGCGCTGCCGCAGCCAGTGAAGATGTACTACATGGGACCAATGTTCCGCCGCGAACGCCCGCAAAAAGGCCGCTACCGCCAGTTCTACCAGATTGGCGCGGAAGTGCTCGGCGGCACGGACGCGCCCGCGATTGACGCCGAAGTGATCGAAATGGTTATGACGTTTTTCGAGAAACTGGAATTGCAGGGCGTGCAGCTCGCCATCAACTCCATCGGCTGCCGCGAGTGCCGCCCGAAATACGTTGAGTTGCTGCGCGCCGAGCTGCTGAAAGTGAAGGACAAGCTCGGAGCCGACAGCCAGCGGCGCATCGAGACGAATCCGCTGCGCGTTCTCGATTCCAAGCTCGAAAGCGAGCAGGGCATTATCGCCGCGCTGCCGCGCATCGCCGATCATTTGTGCAAAGACTGTGCGGATCATTACGCAGCGGTGAAACAGGAACTCGGTCTGCGTGGTGTGGCGTTCAAGGAAAACTGGCGTCTGGTCCGCGGCCTGGACTACTACATGCGCACCACTTTCGAAATCACCGCGCAGGGCCTCGGCTCGCAAAACGCCGTCTGCGGCGGCGGCCGCTACGACGGCCTCGTTGAATTGCTCGGTGGACATCCCACGAAGGGAATTGGTTTTGCCATCGGCGAAGACCGCGTGATTTTATCGCTCCAGGAAGCCGGCAAAGGCAGAGTGAAGCCGGGCCGCGACGTCTACATTGCGTGGATGGGCGAAAAAACATACCCAACCGCCGTACGCGCGGCAAAATCATTGCGCAACGCCGGCTTCGTCGTGGAGTTGCCACCTGCTGAGCAAAAATTCGGCAAAGCCCTCGGTCAAGCCGACAAGCTTGGCGCGCGCTACGCCCTGATTCTCGGTGAGAACGAACTGGCCAGCGGCGAGTGGACACTGAAAACTCTTGCCGACGGTTCGCAGCGAAAGGTCACCGAGCAGCAACTGATCGCGGATCTGAAGAAAATGTAGTGCACGGGCTTTAGCCCGTGCTTTCTTGAGGGGGAAGAGCACGTGTTGGACTTTCTGGGCAATCTAAAACGAACACACTACTGCGGCGCGCTCCGCGCCAGCGACGCCGGCCGGAACATCGTCATCATGGGCTGGGTCGCGCGCCGCCGCGACCTCGGCAATCTGCTTTTCCTCGACGTGCGCGACCGTATGGGCATTGTGCAGGTCGTCTTCAACAAGGAAACGCAGCCGGAAGCCCACGCCAAGGCCGAGCAAGCGCGTTCCGAATTCGTGGTCGCCGTTGAAGGCAAAATCATTCAGCGCCAGAAGGCCAACCCTGAGCTGCCCACCGGCGAAATCGAGATGGTCGCCACCAGGCTCCACATTCTCAATAACGCGAAAACGCCGCCATTCCAGATCGAAGACGAAACCAACGCCGCGGAAGAAACCCGCCTGCGCTTCCGCTATCTGGACCTGCGCCGGCCGAAGCCGCATCGCAACCTTGCGCTGCGTCACAAAATTATTCTGGAAATTCGCAAGACCATGGACGAGATGAGCTTCATCGAAGTGGAAACGCCCATGCTTACGCGCTCCACGCCGGAAGGCGCGCGCGACTATCTCGTTCCCAGCCGAGTGCATCACGGGCAGTTCTACGCGCTCCCGCAATCGCCGCAAATTTTCAAGCAGATTCTGATGATCGGCGGGCTGGACCGCTACTTCCAGATCGTCAAATGTTTTCGTGATGAAGACCTGCGCGCCGACCGCCAGCCGGAGTTTACGCAGCTCGATTTGGAGATGTCCTTCCCGCGCCAGGAAGATATTTTTCAGGTCATCGAAAACGTGATGGTGCGCGCTTGCGCCGTCGCTGGCGTCATCGCCGACGCGCCATTCCCGCACATGCTGTACAAGGATGCCATTCGCAAGTACGGCAGCGACAAGCCGGACATGCGTTTCGGCATGGAGCTGCGCGAAGTTACAAACTGCTTTCCGATCGAGGCGAAAGAAAAATTGCAGATTGAAGGCAACGTCTTCGCGTTCGCCGCGCCCGGCGCTGCGGGTTATTCGCGCAAGCAGCTCGATGAGTTGACCGAGAAAGCCAAAGGTGCCGGCGCGCGCGGCGCATATTTCGCAAAGGTCACGGCGGAGGGAATCACTTCAACCGTCGAGAAGCTTATCGGTCCCGAGAACGTGAAAAAACTTGCCGAATCCTGCGGCGCAAAATCCGGCGACCTCGTTGTTGCCGTTTCCGCCAAAGAGCAGATCAAGGGCACGGAGGCCGCGGCGCTCGTCGCCGGACAATTGCGGTTGCATCTGGGGGAAGCGCTCGGCGTGATTGACAGGAATCAGTGGAAATTCCTGTGGCTCACCGGCTTCCCGCTCTTCGAATGGAGCAATGCCGACAAGACTTGGGTCAGCGCGCAGCATCCCTTCACCGGCATCGTGGATGAAGACCTCGAAAAACTCGAAACCGCGCCGTGGGAAGTGCGCTCAAAAGGCTACGACCTGGTGCTTAACGGCGTCGAGCTCGGCTCCGGCAGCATTCGAATCCATCGCCAGGACGTTCAAGAGCGCTTGTTCAAGGCGCTGGGCCTCAGCGAAGAACAGCTTCGCCGCCGCTTCGGCTTCTTCCTCGACGCCCTAACCTACGGCACTCCGCCGCATGGCGGCATCGCGCTCGGCATCGACCGCGTGGTCATGCTCCTCGCTGGCGAAAAATCCATCCGCGAAGTCATCGCCTTCGCCAAAACCACCGCCGCGGTGGATCTGATGGCTGAGTCGCCCTCGACGGTTGACGAAGACCAGCTCGACCAATTGGGGATCAGCTTGAAGTGATCCGTTCCATAATAGAGGGACTGTGGATCAACCATTGGCTATAAAAGAACAGGACGGCGTGGCTGGCAGTCTGGTGGCCGCAGGTTCTGTCTTTACCGGCATCCTGTGCCCGACAGTTTATCGGTGTCCGAATTGTCGGTCGGTATACAAAGTGATTCTGGGCCCCGGGGATGTTTTTCTCGGGAAGGGTCAAAGAACTTGCTCGAACTGCCAGCAAGCGTTTCGGGATAGATCGCAGGAATGGCGGGTGCTTTCCTCGATCGACCGATTTCTCTTCCTCTTTCCAATGGTCGTAGGTGGTTGGGTGTTAGTTGCACTCGTTGCTTGCGTTCTGTTCTCTTATGGAGATTGGAATCTCGGCACAACCCCTGTTCTGATGCTAGGCGTCATCTTTTTTATGACACCGTTGATAGCGTGGTTTGTCTTTCGGGGTTGCCAGATTGTCAGTTCGGTACGTCGTTTCAGTTCGCGTGGAAAAACAAAGGCTACATGAGCCGCATTCGCATATTGCCGGAGGCATGCGCGAATAAAATCGCCGCGGGCGAAGAATCTTGGTTTTGGAGTCGGAGCTTTAGCTGCGACATTTAGATGAAGGCAAAAAGGGGCTTTAGCCCCTGAGGAAACGTCTTATGGGTCGGCTAACACATCGAACGTTGCCCGGATCAACTTACTTTGTCACAACCAATGCCTGGCAGAGCATTTCGGTATTCCAAGTTTGTGAGAGTGCGGAGATCGTTGTCGCCAAGCTCTTAGAGTATCGAAACAGGGGAAACTATTTGCTGCACGAGTTTGTTCTTATGCCGAATCACTTTCACCTGATTCTCACGCCCACAAACTCTACAAGCCTGGAAAAAGCCATACAGCTCATCAAAGGTGGAAGTTCGCATGAAATTCATCGGGTACGAGGAGGCAAGTCGCAAATTTGGCAATCAGGGTTCCATGAATCGAAAGTCAGGGATTGGAGCGACTACGACAACCAAGCTGCCTACATCCGCTTTAACCCGGTGGTTGCGAAACTGGTCGATCAGCCGAGCGACTGGCCACACAGCTCCGCGTCGGGCCATTACGACCTCGATCCTTTTCCTCAGTGGCTAAAGCCCCCCGTTGCCGAAAAGCTAAATGTCGGAGCTAAAGCTCCGACCCCCATTACAGCACCGAAATCCCTTGCAGCTAAAGCCCAAATCACATCGCCCGCAGCGCCGGGGCTGAAGCCCCGGCCTCCTAAAGAGCACCACGCATGAGCCGCATCCGCATACTCCCGGAATCGGTCGCGAATAAAATCGCCGCGGGCGAAGTTGTCGAGCGCCCAGCATCCGTCGTCAAAGAACTCCTCGAAAACGCGCTCGACGCCGGTGCGAAGTCCATCCGCATCGAAACCGAGGTCGGCGGCAAGCGCATGATCCGCGTCATCGACGATGGCCACGGCATGGCGCATGACGATGCGCTGCTGGCCTTCGAACGCCACTCCACCAGCAAGCTGCGCTCCGCCGATGATCTGCTCTCCATCTCCACACTGGGCTTTCGCGGCGAAGCGCTGCCGACCATCGCAGCGGTATCGCGGTTGCTCCTGGAAACGCGCGATGCCGGCGAAGCCGAAGGCACACGGATAGAATTCGCCGGTGGCAAGTTGATCGACGTAAAACCTGCGGGATTGCCTCCCGGCACGACCATCAGCGTGGCGGACCTTTTTTATTGCGTTCCCGCGCGGCGCAAATTTCTGAAATCGGATACCACCGAGCTGGGCCACATCGCCTCGCTGGTTACGCACTACGCGCTGGCAAATCCCGATAAACAATTCGTTCTCACCACCCCGACGCAGGAAATCATCAACTGCGCTCCCGTCGAGAAAATGGCGGATCGTGTCTATCAGCTCTTTGGCCGCCAGGCGCTAGATGAACTGATGGAAATTTCCCCGGTGTCCGCACCGTTCCGCTCCGCGATCACCGAGCCGGAAATGGAGCCCGGGGAAGAGAAGGCTACGCTGACGGTCACAGGCTTCACTTCACGGCCGGAAGTGCAGCGGCCAAACCGCAATGGCATCTACATTTTCGTGAACAAGCGCCTGGTGCGCGATCGCTTGATCCTCCACGCGATTCACGAGGGCTATCGCAATATCCTGCCGCCCACTGTTTTTCCGGCAACCCTGCTGTTCCTCGAAATGCCCTACGACGAGGTGGACGTGAACGTGCACCCCGCAAAAATCGAAGTACGCTTCCGCCGCTCGGCGTTCGTGCATGATTTCACACGCGATACCATTCGCCAGGCGCTGATGGCCGCGCGCCCCATCGCCAGCTTTGCCACCGCCGCCGGCGGTGTCTCGCCAAATCCCGCGCCTGCTGCCGCTACTTTTTCCGCATCCTATCCGCAACCTCCGGGCGGTTCCGCGGTGCCGCGCGCGGTGATTCCTCCGATGGAGGAAATCGGCGTGGGGTCCGGCGTGGGCTCCGACGGCGGCTTTGATTTGTCATCGGCGCCGATGCGCCCGGTCGAGCAGCGTTTTTCATTCCAGCCGGGAAGCGCTCTTGGCGCTGAAACCATGCCGGCGCAGGCCGCGCCCGGCGTAAGTTGGGCAGGGAATCTTGCGGCGCCGAACGCCGGCGCTCCCGCGCGCCTGCCGCGCCCCGAAGAAATCACAGACCTGAAGCCGCTGGGCCAGGTCAGCGCAAGCTTCATCGTCGCGGTGAATGGCGAAGGCCTGTGGCTCGTCGATCAACACGTCGCCCACGAACGCATACTCTTCGAACAACATTTGGAAGCGCGCCGCGCCGGCAAAGTGGAATCGCAGCGTATGCTCATGCCCATGGTGCTGGAGCTTTCGCCGCGTCAACTGGTCATCTACGAAAAAATTGCCGAGGAATTGGCCGCCAACGGTTTCGAAGTCGAGCCCATGGGCCCGAAGAGCGTGGCCATTCAGTCTGTGCCTGCGGGGATCGTCGCTCCAGATGCCGAGCACCTGCTCACCGAAATTCTTGATGGCCTCGAGCGCGAAAACGCCGCCATCTCCATCGATACTTTGCAAGCCAAGATTGCAGCGTCCACGGCCTGCCACGCGGCTATCAAAATAAATATGCCGCTGGACCAAACGAAAATGGAATGGCTGCTCAGCGAGCTGGCCAAGACCGATTGCCCGATGAGCTGCCCGCACGGGCGGCCGGTCGTGCTGCGTTATTCCTTGAAAGAAATTGAGAAAGCGTTCCACCGTATTTGAGTTGTCCTATTCGTTGTCATCCTGAGCGAAGCGAAGGATCTCAACGCATAGCCACAGCAAGCTGGCCGAGGCCGGTTATAGCCTGAATAGGGGAGTGAGACGGAATGAGCGATACGCAGAAAACCGCAGTGATCTTCGGCCTGGCCAACAAGCGCAGCATTGCATGGGCCATTGCGCTGAAGTTGCAGGAAGCGGGCTGGCGCCTGGCCATCACCTTCCAAAATGAGCGGCTCGAGCAGGAAGCAAAGGACTTGATTGCGGATCTGCCGGGCGCGGCGGGCTTCATGTGTGACGTTTCCCAGGATGACCAGATCGCCAAGCTTTTCGAAGATTTGAATGCGCGCTACGGCGTTTTGCACGGGCTGGTGCACAGCGTGGCGTTCGCTCCCGCGGAGGAGCTGAAGGGCGAATTCCTCAACACCACGCGGGAAGGTTTTCGCATGGCGCATGACATCAGCGTCTATTCGCTGGTGGCCGTGGCCCGCGCCGCCGCGCCGCTGATGACCTCAGGCGGGGGAATCGTTACGCTCACTTACTACGGCGCGGAAAAGGTCGTGCCGAAATATAACGTGATGGGTGTGGCCAAAGCGGCGCTGGAAGCGTCGGTGCGCTATCTGGCGTATGACCTTGGTCCAAGGAATATCCGCGTGAACGCTATTTCCGCGGGCCCCATCAAAACGCTGGCTGCACGTGGAATTCCCGGTCTGGGCGATCTGCTGAGGTTGCACGCGGAGCGCGCCCCGCTCAAGCGCAACGTCGATCCCGCTGAGGTCGGCGGAACGGCTGCGTTCTTGCTTTCCGATGCCGGCTCCGGCATCACCGGCGAAACGCTTTACGTCGATTGCGGCTACAACATCATGGGATTTTAGATCGCATATCCACTTGCCAAAACTCACCATTGCGATTGACGGCCCCGCCGGTTCCGGCAAAAGCAGCGTGGCGCGCCGCGTCGCCGCGCTGCTTGGCTATCTCTACCTCGACAGCGGCGCGATGTATCGAGCCCTGGCATGGAAAGCAATCCTACAGAAAGTTTCGCTCGGCGACGAAATCCGGTTGGAAACTATTGCAAAAGACACGCACATCGAGCTGAAGCCGCCAACGCCGCAGCAGGAAGCGGCTGGTCTGAAGAACCGCGTATTTCTCGATGGCCGCGAAGTCACCCACGAGATCCGCACGCCGGAAGTAGCGCAAGCCGCCTCGCATCTGGCGACGATTGCAGGTGTCCGCCTGGTGCTCGTCGTGGAACAGCAGCGCGCGGGCGCTGGCGGCGGTATTGTCATGGAAGGCCGCGACATCGGCACCATTGTTTTTCCAAAGGCAGAGCTGAAGATTTTTCTGGAAGCTTCTCCGGAAGTGCGTGCCGAGCGCCGCTGGAAGGAGCATCAAGAGAAAGGTGACACTTTCACGCTCGCCGAAGTCCTCGAGGAAGTCCGCGAGCGCGACCTCCGTGATCGCCAGCGCAAAGTTTCTCCGCTAGTTCGCGCTTCGGACGCTGTCCTGGTGGACAATACCGCCATGGATGTGGAAGAGACCGCCCGCCTGATCGTCCTGCTCGCGCAAGAACGCGAAAGGGCGTTGGCAAGTGTTTCTAATTCGCTGAGTTAGCCCGAATTTCTCTCCACCAAACCCCTTACTCTCAAGGCTAGCCTGCTGACACTGTCATCCCGAGCGAAGCGAGGGTGTGGATTCACATTTCAAGTGCAACAGTAGCGAGGAAAAGATCTCGGCGGGAGTTTGGAAGCCGAGGCATTTCCTGGGAGTGTGGTTATGGCGCTTGGTGAGGGCGTCGATGTTGCTCTGCGTCAGCCGGCTGGGGTGGA
>JBGOTL010000093.1:0-15233 GCA_041476465.1 Candidatus Acidiferrum sp.
ACGTTGAAGTAGCAGCCTTCGATTCGCGGGATGTAGCGTCCGGCGCGGCCCTGTATGGCGTAGGCGCCGGCTTTGTCGTAAGGCTCTTCGGTGGCGAGGTAGCGCGTGATGTCATCGCGCGAAAGAGCGTCGAACTGGACGAGCGTGGATTCGACGAAGCTGAGGTGCTCGATGTCCGGCAGGCGGACAAGAGCGACCCCGGTAACCACGGCATGCGTGCGGCCAGAGAATTGTTCTAGCATGCGGCGCGCTTCATCGGTGGAACGCGGTTTGCCGAGGATGCGGCCTTCAAGGACCACGACGGTGTCCGCGGCGATGACGATGGCCGAGCCCACGGCGCGCGCGGCGACCAGTTCCGCTTTAGCCATGGCGAGGCGCTGCACCATTTCGTTCGGAGATTCGCCGGGAACCGGCGTTTCGTCCACGGCGGAAGAAAGCACGGTGAACGAGAAGCCGGCATCGCGCAGGATTTCCGCGCGTCGCGGCGAAGCGGAAGCGAGGATCAGCTTCATGGATATGCTTGGTGGAAAGAATACTACAGCGGAAAGCCGGAATCAGCTTGTGCGAAATTACAGGAGGAGGGCAAGACGGGAGAAGATTTAACGCAGAGACGCAGAGAGCGCAGAGAAGAAAGGGCGATTCAGATGACGACCGATTCCTGGTATTCGCCGAAGACGCGGCGCAGGGCGTCGGAGATTTCGCCGACGGTGGCGTGGGCTTCGACGGCGGCGAGGATGGCGGGCAAAAGATTTTCGGTGGTGGCGGCACGGCGCTGAAGTTCGGCTAGCGCGGCTTTGGCTGCGGCGGCATTGCGCTTGGCGCGCAGGGCGTTGAGGCGCGCGATTTGCGAGCGTTCGATTTGGGCGTCGATGCGCAAGGTGGGAATGGTGCGCTGGTCTTCCGCAAGAAATTCATTCACCCCAACGACGATTTGATCCTTGCTCTCGACGGCGCGCTGGAATTCATACGCGGCTTTCTGGATTTCGCCTTGCACGAATCCGGATTCGATGGCGCGCAACATTCCACCGGAAGGGCCCCCGGAAGGGCCGCCCAAGGCGTCGATCTTTGCGATGTAATCCACGGCACCCTTTTCGATTTCGTTGGTGAGGTGCTCGATGGCGTAAGAACCGGCGACGGGGTCAATGGTGTTGGTGACGCCGGTTTCGTTGGCGATGATCTGCTGGGTGCGCAGGGCGATGAGCGCGGAATCTTCTGTAGGTAATGCGAGAGCTTCGTCGAGCGAATTGGTGTGCAAGGATTGGCAGCCGCCGAGCACCGCGGCGAGCGCCTGAATGGCTACGCGGACGATGTTGTTTTCCGGCTGCTGTGCGGTGAGCGATGACCCGGCGGTTTGCGCGTGGAAGCGCAGTAGGAGCGAGCGCGGGTCTTTTGCGTGAAAGCGTTCGCACATGATTTTGGCCCACAGGCGCCGCGCGGCGCGGTACTTGGCGATTTCTTCAAGGAAATCACTATGTGCATTAAAAAAGAAAGAAAGTTGCGGCGCGAATTCATCCACGCCGAGGCCGGCGTCGAGCGCGGCTTGCACGTAAGCAATGCCATCGGCGAGTGTAAAGGCGACTTCCTGGATGGCGGTGGAGCCGGCTTCGCGAATGTGATAACCGGAGATGGAGATGGTGTTCCATTTAGGGATGACGTCGCGGCACCACGCGAAAATGTCCGTGACGATGCGCATCGCGGGGCGCACGGGATAAATGTAGGTGCCGCGCGCGATGTATTCCTTAAGGATGTCGTTTTGAATGGTGCCGGAAAGCTTTTCCAGGTTCGCGCCTTGCTTTTTCGCCACGGCCACATACAGGCAGAGAAGAATCGCGGCGGTGGCGTTAATGGTCATGGAAGTGGAAACTTTTTCCAGCGGGATGCCCTCGAAAAGCGTCTCCATGTCTTCCAGGGAATCGATGGCCACGCCGACCTTGCCGACTTCTCCGAACGCCAGCGGGTGATCGGAGTCCATGCCGATTTGTGTGGGGAGGTCGAAGGCGACGGAAAGGCCGGCCTGGCCTTTGCTCAGGAGATAGCGGTAGCGCTGATTGGATTCAACGGCGGTGCCGAAACCCGCGTACTGGCGCATGGTCCAGAAGCGTCCGCGATACATGGTGGGATAAATGCCGCGCGTGTAGGGAAATTCGCCAGGGTAGCCAAGGGCTTCATCGGCCTTCCATGCACGCAAATAATTTTCGGTGTACAGGCGGTCGACCGGAAAACCGGATAGCGTGGTGAAACGTTTCTTGCGTTCGTTGCTTACAGGGCGTGCTGGTTTGCTCTCGGACATTCAGAGGTCTCGGTTGCTCCCACCTAAAAGATGCCAGGCGATAATTCGGCGCTACGTGCGCCAAGCGCGGCGAAACGATGTTACTGCGAAAAAGAGAAAGAGCAAGGCGACGGCTACGGCGACTCCGATGAGCCAGTGCGCGGCGTCGCGGGTCCATGCGCGAAACGCGGAGTTCAGCCAGGCAAGCGCCAGCACGGCGAAAATAGCTCCGGTCACTTCGTGAAAGAGCGCCTTGAGCGCAGTCCAAAAACGCTGGAAGCCGCCGCTCCGCGACGTGACTGAGGCTGCACTGGACATGCGAGCATCTTAACGCAAATGAAGCGGCAAACGATTGCCCAACCCGTCCGCAGGGACAGGGTACGCAATGTGAACGAATTGGAGACAACGCGAAATACCCCCCTTGTATCCAATAAAATGCAGGCCTAAAATGGCCGCAGTGGTAGGGAGAACCAGCCTTGCAACTCGACGATCACCTGAAAAACTTGCTGCGAGAATTGGGTCACGCCATCAATGATACGGTGTCGGATTCCGACCGCATCACCGGAGCAATCGCCGGAGTGCGCGCGCACGGCTACGATATCGTGCTGAAGCTGGACGCGACCATCGGGCTGGCCAAGCGGGATGCCGACGGCGAAGAGCCCTCGGCGCTCTCTACGCAAGACCGGCGCTTTCTGGAGTCGCTGCGCATCCAGGTGGATCAGGAATCGCTCGAGCAGGATCAAGAAAAGCGCCCGGCGGCAAAACTGGCGATGACGCCACAGGATGTGCGGTTTCTGAAATCATTGCGGATTGCCACGGAAGAATTGGAATGAAGCATCCAGCCAAAGTCGCGAGCCTCGGTTTGCCGGCATTTCTGGCGCTGGCGGGAATATGCTGTTCGCCCGCGGCCGCGCAGAATCCCGTGGTGCCGATCATTGTTGATACCGCGGTGCCCATCGTCATTAGCGCCGTGAAGCCGAAGCCCAAGCCGAATGGACTGACCAAATTTGAAGGTTTTGTGATGCACGCGAACACCGCGCAGATCACCGCGCGCGCCAAAGGCAACGACATGGCCATCCAAACGTTCAGCCTTTCCGAGCAAGCCGCGGCGAAGATGCAGGTAATTATCGATAAGGGCGGCTATCAGTACGGCGATAAAGTGACGATTTTTTACGACCCCACGTCGCAGAAGGCCATCCGGTTCAAAGGTAAACCTTCGCGAGTTCCCACCGACCGCTAAAACGCAGGCGAAATCTAACCCGGTGTCCATCAGGTGTCATGATTCACAAAGGAAAACTCTGGTTCGCCGACTGGCGCGACCACACCGGAACACGCCTACGTAAGGGATTCACATCGAAACCCTACGCCGTGCGATATCAGACCAAGATGCGCTCCCTCGTCGCATCAAAAAAAGCCCAACGCTCGGGACCATCGGCCAACTCGCCGAAGCGTGGTGCGAAGGACAAGGCCGCAACAAAAACAGCTACCAAGCCGCGAAGAGCGCGGGCCGCTGCTGGTCCTCGCTGACCGCACGACAACTCAATCCCCTGCTCGTACGCGCCCTCGTCGAGCAGTGGCGAGCCGCCCACGCCAAGGCCACCGCCTATGTGCGCACCCAGTACCTCCGGAAGTTCCTCGGATGGGTGGACACCCACGCAGGCACCAGCCTCGCCACAGAAGTCCCGCGCCTGCGCCAGCCAGCGCCGCGCAGCCGCATTGCCACGGCGGAAGAGAGAGCACGGCTGCTCAGCGCCGCCCCGCTCTGGTTCCGAGCCTTCCTCATGCTCTGCATCGACCTCGCCCTGCGCCACGGAGAAGCAGCCCGCGCCTGCGCCGCAGACTACGACCCGGAGCACCGCATCCTCACCGTGAACCGCAAACACGACAACATCAGCCGCATCCCCGTGTCCGACGAACTCCACCAACTCTTCCTCGTCGCCATGAAACGCGACGACACAAGGACACCACTCCACGTTGTTCTCGGCGGACGCGTCACCAACTTCAACCTCAAGGACTGGTGGTACAAGACGAAAAAGAAAGCCAACGTAAGCGACGACCTGCGCATTCACGACCTCCGCCGCACCACGGCAACAGCCCTCTACCTACACACGAAAGACCTTCGTGCCGTGCAGCAGCTTCTCGGACACCGAAGCCTGCACGCAACAGCCGGATACCTCGCGCCGCATGACCCAGCAGTCCTCGCGAAGATGCTGGCCGAACTCAGGATGCCCACGGAGAAAACACAATGAAGAAGGACACCAAGAAACCAATCAACAGCGGCTCGGAAGCTCTCGCGGGAAAAGCCATGAGCTACGCCGAAGCAGCGAACGAAGTCGAATACATCCTCGAACACCAGACCCTCTCCTTCAACGCACGCGAAGCCCTCACCATCTGCAAGAACGCGGCCATCAAATGCGCGGCCAGGGAAGCCATCACCGGAGGCCACCACCCCGAAAAGAGAGGACACCGTGCAAAATGAGCACGCCACACAAGTACCGCTGTTTGGTGAAGTGGACGCACAGGACGTTCGGGCCACAGTGGGAGAAAGGTTCAGCGGAGGGCACCAGCATCAGGAGAGCCGCCAACCACTTCCTGCTCGGCTGGTTCTCTTCGGCGAAGAACCGCCCCCGAAACGCCATCGCGGACGCCCACGCACATCTCCAGTTGGAAATCTGGCGAGAGAAGAAGCCAGCTGCACGATTGCACCCGGGCCGCGCATGAAGAGCTGCACCTGCGGCCACGGGAAAAACATCCACCACCGCGACGGCGCCAACCACACCATCGCGCCGCCCAACCCCTGCAACTTCCCAGCCTGCAAGTGCCCGAACTACATGCCGGAAAGACTGGACACCAAGCTGTGAGCGCCTTCAGCTGGTTCATCGTGCTCAGCGCCATCGTCGCCTTCGTGCTCTGCGCGTGGACCTTCGCCCAGCCCGAACACACGGACACTAAAACCGATTCCCCGCGCCGTAGGGATCGCCCGTAGGGATCGCCCGTAGGGATCGCCCGTAGGGATCGCCCGGGTGGGCTGGCTCCGTGCGCCGCTGGTGCTGATGCGCACTCCGCCCGCCCCTCCCCTTCATCCCACCACCATCGAGCGAACACACCCAGCCCGGAGCCTGCGTCGTGCAGCGTGCGAAAACCAAAGCACGCCAGCACGCCGCAGGCCCGTGAACGGTCCGGGCATTTCAAGCCAGCGCTCCGTCGCCGTGTTCGTGCTGACGTCAACGGGCACGCAGGCCGCCGCGAAAAGCATCGCGTCCGCCAGCGTGCTTCAACATTCGCTGCGTCGCTGGTGTCCGTGATGCGGACTCGGGGCGCGGGCAAAGCTTGCGGGGCGCGCGCCAGAAAACAAGGCCGCATTCGCGGCGTGCGCGCCCTATCCCGCGCCCCTCATCTAAACCAAAGTCAAAGGCACAGCACTTCGCTTCGCTCAAATCGTGCTGCACTAACAAGGTGCGTCGTGCGGCCATGTCTCATGCCAGCCCGCCCAAACAACGGCGGGCTGGCACTCGCCATGCGCGCACGCCGGTCGTCCGGATGCACGCAACCCCATGCCGTAACGCTTCGCACGGCATGGGTCCCCTTGCGTGCACTTTTTCCGGCCCTCCGTGCGCAGGCCGGTCAACCGCGTGGTTATCTGCCCGGCCTAAACGCGCACCGCTGTCCGCTCTCGGGCCGGAAAAAGCAGCGTGCGGAAATGAAGCGCACGCTGTCCGGTTCGCGCCGTGTGGGCTCGGCCGCGCCCGATGTATCGAAACGCATCCTCTATCGTGCGCGGCCCCGCCCCACACGGCTCGCAGTTCGTCTCAGTCCGTGCTGTGCCCATCGCGCAAACCGGCTAATCGCTGGCTCGCTGTGGCTCGCCAGCAGCCATGCGCGTGGGACACCGCACATATCGTCGGTGTCCTTTTTGCGGGCGGGTGCGAAGCGCATGCACCCGTCCCGCAAAAAGGAATCCTGGTCCGCCGAAACGGCTCGCATGTGGGTCACCGTGTGGGGCGAAGCGCCCCACCCGGCGCGTGTTTTTGTAAGTCAAAAGCAACAGCAACACCCCAGGCCGCATTCGCGGCTGACGGTTCGGTAGAGGAAAGAGCAATCCCCGCGGGGTGCTGCGCGGAACCCCGCGGGAAGCAGCGACACGACTTACGCCACAAAAAAAGGGGTCCCACGCCCCCGCGCCCGCGGGATACAAACGGCCACAAAAGTCACCTACTCGCCAACAGTCACCCATCGGTACAGTGGTACAATCAGGCCGGGAAGATGCGGAAAGAGCGGCGGGGCGGTGTCGTCCGCTTCGCGGACGCCAGAATAAGTCCACCGCCCCGCCGCTCATATGAATGACCGCCTCGATGAACGCCTGCGCGCCGCGAAGCCCGCCGAAGGACACCAAGACTACAGCGCCAAGCAGACCGCCAACCGCAGGCGAGCAGCTCGCGCCTGGTGGAAGAAGCACGCCGCCGAAACCCTCTGGCGACAACGAAAGCCACAGGGCCGCAGCTCGCAGAGCGAAGGCCTGTTCACCACCAACCGGCCTGACAAACCGTGGCTGCGGTGGCTCGACGAAAGCGGCCGCTTGCACATCGAGGAAGAACTTTCGGCCGAAGAACTGATCCGCCGATGGGAGGAGACCCAATGCCACTAGACCCAGAAACCGCCCGCGCACTCCTGAACGTCCTGCACCCGGACGAGGAGGACACCGGAAACGATCAACAAACATGGCTGCACTTCTACGTGCAGTCCCAACTCATGGGCAGGCCGTGGCGCGGCGAACCCCGCGAAGAGAGCGCCGAGTACAAGCGCCGCGAGCAACGCTCGCGGCGTATCTCCGAACTCCACACCCAAACCTTTGCCCACCCCGAGGACACCACCGCACACCAAGAAGAACTCCGCCTCATCAAGGAAATCTTCAGCGAAGGCCAGGCTGAGCTCGAAGAACTCCTCGAGCAAATCGAGCGCGGCGACCGCACCGACTTGTGGACACCATGACCATCAAGGAAACCATCATCAGCAGCGCCGTGGGCGCTGTCGCCAAGAAACTCCTCGAAGCCCCAACGCGATCCGCCAGCAAGAACAAAGCCCAGCAACTCCGCGACCGCCTCGACGTGCTGGAAGCCGAGCGACTAGTGCTCACCGTGGAACTGCGCAACGCCCTGATGCGCGAAGCGAAGAAGCTCCTCCCGCAGGCCATCCGGCAGGCGAAGGGCACGCCTGCCGGAAAGGGCAAGCGCTACCTCCCCGGCTCCCCGGCGCTCTTGCGCCTCATCGCCCGCCTCGCCATGCGGCCCACGCAAATCGACCGCCCCGCCAAATGATGGGGTACGACACCAGCACCGCCAAGTGTCCACAAACCCATTGACACCAGAAGCGCATCAGCGTACAACACCACAAGGAGTGGACACCGACCTCGCCGCGAGCGCAATCTCTGGGACACAAACTTAAAGGTAAACCTTCGCGGCCCCTCTGATTTGCGGAGGGCATGCTTGCTACGCCTGCCTGCGGTTGCTGGACAATTTTATCCATCCACTCCAAAGAAATTGAAGGAACTGGTTTACGAGTACGCGCAAGCGGAACCGGGAAAGAATCGTGTGCGCGCGCGGGCGTGCCTGGTGCCGCATGCCGGCTACGTCTACTCGGGGCATGTGGCGGGCGCGGTATTTGCGCGCATCGCGTTGCCGAAAAAAATTGTGATACTTGGCGTGCGGCATCGCCCGCCGGGTGCGCAGGCGGCGATTCTTTCGAGCGGGGCGTGGCGCACGCCGCTAGGGGATGCGGTGATTGACGCGGAGCTGGCGATGGCGCTGCGCGCGGAGTGCCCGTTACTCAGGGAAGACACCGTGGCGCACAGCGCGGAACATTCCTTGGAAGTGCAGCTGCCGTTTCTGCAACTGCTGGCGCCGGAGTTTACGTTTGTGCCGGTGGCGCTGGGGAATCTGCGCTTTGAGGAGTTAGTGAGTATCGGCGAGGGAATTGCGCGAGTAATGAAAAATTCAAATGATGACCTGCTGCTGGTGACGTCGTCGGACTTGAACCATTACGAGGATGACGCCACCACGCGCGTGAAAGACCGCAAGGCCATCGAGCAAATTTTGGCGCTGGATGCGCGCGGCTTGTACGATGTTTGCCGAACCGAACAGATTTCCATGTGCGGGCTGGGACCCGCGGTGGCGATGCTGACGGCGATGAATGCGCTGGGCGCAAAGCAGGCCGAGCTAGCGAGATATGCGACGTCGGGAGATGTGTCCGGCGACTACGCCGCCGTGGTAGGTTATGCGGGAATGATTTTTTCGTGAGCAAGATGTGCCGGCGCTAACCCGGATTTCTCACCAGCAAACCACGTATTTGTAAGGCTAATCCTGCTGTCGTTGTCATCCTGAGCCCTTCGACTGCGCTCAGGGTAAACTCCGCGAAGGACCTCATCTGGTCCACACCTCGGCACAAACATTTGGTTGAGATTCTTCGAGCTCGACTTCGTCGAACCCTCAGAATGACAATTTTGACTTTTTCAGCAGCCGCTTAGTGTGGCCGGCCGGATGGCGCGGGCGATGGATGCGGTGCGGGTGGCGGGGCAGAGCGCGGTGCTGAAGAAGGCCCTGCCGGGCGGGAACCACCACTACCGCGGGCAGGCTCACCGCCACGCGAACCGCCGGAACCTCCCGACGAGCGAGCTGGCGGAGGAGTGATGGACGCGCGCGCGGGTGGCGGCGGAGTTGAAGCCCGAGACGTTGGTGGCGGCGGAGTTGAAGCCCGAATCGCGGGCGGCACTGCGGGTGCGTTGCCGGAGACGATGGCGCCTGGGGCAGATGGCTTGGCCACGACTCGCGCCGGCGCGGAAGCATTCTCGACGCCGCCTTTAGCCACGGACTCTGTTTGCGTTTCTGTTTTTGCCGTGGTGGAAGCGGGCGGCGCGTTGTTATTCACGAAGCGATGCTCGCGAGGATCGTAGGAGATCGAGGAATCGCGGCCCACGGTGACGGCGCGGGAACCGCCAGTGCCGGCGAGCACGGTGCGCGAAACACGCGTGGGGGGCGCTGCAGCAGCCAGGCTGCTGATGAGAGCGCCACGCGGCGGAGTCTTAGAAACTTTCCATTTGTCGCCTGCAGTCGCGGCGATCGCTTCAGAATCACCGCGGCCGCTTACCGGCATCACGCCATGGGTGATGTTAATTGGTGTCTTGCCGCGTCCGTCCGCGGGATGCAAGGGCACGATGCCGGTCTTTCCGCCGGAGCGCACAAATACCGCGGTGACCGGGTGCCAGGAAACTCCGCGACCATAACCGAAGCCGCTGGGAACCCAAACCCATCCGTAAGCGGGAGAATAGATCCAGCCTCCAAAGTGATAAGGCGTCCAGCCCCAAGGCTGAAAGCCGATAAAGCTCCAGCCAAAAGCGGAATCGAAAAACCACGAACCGCTATCAAACGGCGACCAGCCAAAGCCCATGCCAAACGGCCGCCAGCCATAGCCGTAGCCGCCAACGGGAAGCCATGAGCCGTAGGTGGAGAGATCGCCAAAGCCGGAGGTGTAGTACGGCGAGTTGGTGTATTGCAGAGCAGCGTTCGTGGCGGTGGACACGCTATCAATGCGGCCGGAGACCCAACGGTCGAAGTCGTCATCTTCCGGGAGCCGGCTGATGATGGTGTTTTCCTCGCCCCCGTGCATGGCTAGGGATTGTCCCTTTTCCAGCGGCGTGCTCTCGGCCTTATGAAGAACGGTGAGATGGCCTTTCTGGACGCTCACGGTGCTGCCATCGTCAAAATTATCGAGGCGAAAACTGGTGCGCGAGGCGGCTTCAACCGTGAAGTCTCCGCCCGTGACGCTGAAGTAGTCGCCCGAGCCGGGGTGCACGTAAAAAGAAGCGGTGCCCTGGCGAAGAACCAGACGCGTGGTGACGTCGCCGTCATTGCGCGAAAGATCGTAAAACTCCAGGACACTGTGTTCGTTGAGGAACGCCATGGCGCCATTTTCAAATTCGACTTCGGCGCGGCCATTGTCGGTGGCCACCACGTATCCCTGGCGAATGGGGAGATTCAGGATCGCGGTTTCCCACGCGGCCTTCTGGTCGGTGAGCGCATCGCCGTGCGCGTCGCGCGTAAAGCGCACGTCGCCCTGAACA
This sequence comes from Candidatus Acidiferrum sp., assembly GCA_041476465.1. Lineage (GTDB taxonomy): Bacteria > Acidobacteriota > Terriglobia > Acidiferrales > UBA7541 > Acidiferrum. The sequence continues at coordinate 10,383 of JBGOTL010000093.1, forward strand.
AGGCTCAGGCGCACGATACGTGCATGGCTGGAATCCGCGGCGGCGGGACGCGGACCCGCGAACAGCAAGCAGAACAGGATAAGAAGCGCTGAACGCAACACAGTGCGGAACGTCATAGTTACCACCTTCAAGGGGACGCGACCTATTGCATTAGACGGCGTACGGGCATGGCAGGTTGCGTGAACCTTCCAAGCTACGATGGTCTCCCCGGGGGCGGACGGCGTCAAGCGGTGTGCCAGTTGAGTAGTGGCTCAGTTTCCGATCATCGACTTACCAACCACTGCAAAACGCATCTCCTCAAGCATCGCCCGTGTTGTAGACACATAGGGATTCCCCGTGATAAAAATAGTTCCAGGCTTGAATCGACGCACTTGTCGAGAAGGAGGTGATCCCTGAGGTATTCAACGAATTGATTTAATTCAAGGGCGCTTGTGACTCTTAACAAGCGCCCTTTGTTTTTGGCAATCGGAGGTAACATTTCCTGCTTCTGCAACAAGTGCAGTCCTAGCCCGGCATCTGTCCGGTGACCCGTTAGTCTCACTGGATTAGCCTTTTAATCATTGCCGCGAAACGTTCCTGATCTTCTCTGCGAACAGTCTTGAATTTTAGACCTAGTCCGTTGCGCGCCTCAACGTACTGCACGGTGGCATCGGCCGTAATCTCTCCGTCCTGTACAAGAAAGTGAAGTTTAACCGTCGCCGCGACGGGGCATACCTTCAATGTCTCGATAAAAAGCCCGCCCACACTCACATCTCTAACTTGCGACGTATCTTCGATTCGGCCACATCGCCAGAAGACCGATACGCCTTGAGGCGTTTCGACTCGTTTGTGTTGTCTTCTTGAATGAAGGACTTGTTTTTTCAAGATGCCCTCGCTCGGGCATGTGACCCTGCTAGGTGCGGCCCAGGAACAGCAATCGCTGGGTCAGTCCAACAGGTACGCAATACACTACTACAGGCAAGAGTTGCAAGGATATGCTCACTCATGCCAGTTTTTCTTGGAAAATAGTTGCCACAATATGCACAAACAGTGCTGAGGTTACTCATGGGGCACCGAAGTAGTCGCGCGCGCTCGCGACCAGGTCGAGGGTTAATCGGGTTCTACACAAGAAATCCAGATGTCCAGTTAGCGCTAACCGGACAAGTGAAATCGGCTGGAAACCACATGACCGGGAATCCGACTTATCATGAGTTGGCTGGTGATTGAGCTGCCTATGGGGATCTAAAAGAATGAGCCCGGTAATGGAATTGTTCCGATTCCTACGCCACAAAGAGACGCGTTATCTCGCTTTGTTTTGGTCCGCTGCGGAAAATGCTTCAACACAGTTTCTGCCGTTCTTTTTAGCGTTATAGAGAGCCTCATCCGCTTGTTGCAGGAGCCCTTCAATTGTGAGATTTTGCGGCTGATCACTGGCCGTCACTCCAAGGCTCATTGTAACGGGCACGGTGGCGAACGTAGTAACGATCGCATCCTTAGAGACCAAACATCTGATTTCATTAGCGCGTCGAGACGCAACGACCAGGCTACAGTTGGGTAAGACGATCAGGAATTCTTCGCCTCCGTAGCGTCCCACCAGATCGTAGGTCCTCAAGTCTAACTTCAATCGTTCCGCGACTTCCCTCAGTACCGCGTCACCGGCCGCGTGTCCCAGTGAATCGTTTATGCTCTTGAAGTGATCAAGGTCGGCCATGATGATGGCAACTGGCTTGCCATCGCGTTCACTGCGGGAGAGCTCTCGCTTCAGCGATGCGAGGATCTCTGCTCGGTTCAAGAGCTTGGTCAGAAAATCGTGAGTTGCAGCAAATCTCAGCGATTGCTGGAGTTCAAGTATTCTTTTTGCGACTAGAATGCGCGCCTTTAGCTCCGACGGGTCGACGGGCTTAGCCAAGTAGTCATCCGCTCCAGCCGCCATTGCAGTTAACAGATCTTGTTTCCTGTCCTTGGCCGTGAGCATCACGGTATAGATATAAGTCCCGTTGGCCCCCAGAGTTCTTATTCTTTGGCAGAGCTCTATGCCGTCGAGCCCTGGGAGCACCCAATCAAGAAGAACCAAACTCGGTGCATCCGGGCTCTGGAGAATACTCCACGCTTCCGCACCGTTTTCGACAGCGACAAAATCTAAATTCCATTCTTTCAAATAGCGGCCAATATGCTGCCTCTCTATTGCCGAGTCCTCCACCAGCATTATTCTCACGAGCCCTCCTTAAAACGAAGCTCGCACGTTTCATCTTGCTTTGATGTTGCACTGCTGCAGGCTCCGGCGTCCAGCAGACTTGCAACGTTGTGCCGCCAGCGTAAACCAGCCGACGACTGTCGGAGCGCCATTCTCCGGAGAAGCAACTTCCGCCGGCAAAGTGATATGATTTTGCCCATATGCCGAGCATCGCCACACGTGTTTCACAATTGACTGGCGAAGGAGCGCTGGCCGTTTTCGCGCGCGCCAAGGAACTCGAAAAACAGGGCCGCTCCATTATCCACCTCGAACTCGGCGAGCCGGATTTTCACGCGGCCGCGCCAGTGGTCGATGCCGTGCGCGCTGCCGTAGCCGCGGGGCGTGATCGTTACGTTTCCACGCGTGGCATTCCACCGCTGCGTGAAGCGATTGCCGAATATTTAAAGAGGACGCGGGGACTGAAAGTTGATGCGGAAGAAGTGCTGGTTGCGCCGGGGTGTAAGATGGCGCTGTCGCTCGCGATGATGGCGCTGATCGAGCCCGGCGATGAAGTGTTATATCCCGATCCCGGTTTTCCCATCTATCCATCGTTCACGCGAGGGCTGGGAGCCAAGGCGGTTGGTTTTTCGCTGGCCGAAAAGAACAAATTCCAGCCGGACATGGTTGAAATCGCGTCGAAGATCACGCCTCGGACGCGCATGCTCATCTTCAATTCGCCGAATAATCCGACAGGCACGGTATTCAACGACGCGGCGCTGGCCAAGATCGCGGAATTAGCCGTGCAGCACGATTTGTGGGTTCTCTCGGATGAAATTTACGCGCGTATTCTTTTCCGTGGCGAATATAAATCCGTCTGGGCGCTGCCGGGGATGGCTGGGCGCACGGTGATCATCGACGGGTTTTCGAAGAGCTTCGCGATGACCGGCTGGCGGCTGGGCTACGCCGTCGCGCCAAAACATGTGATCGATGCCATGGATTTGCTGGTGCTGAATACCTTTACCTGCACGGCGGAATTTACCCAGGTGGCGGCGATCGAAGCGCTGAAGGATTCCACGAATGCGGTGGAAGCCATGGTGGAGGAGTACCGCAAGCGCCGCGATCTGTTTGTGGAGAAGCTCAACCGCATCCCGGGCTTCCGCTGCCAAGGGCCGGATGGCGCGTTTTACGCCTGGGTGAATATTGAGGATACCGGAATGCCCGCGGAAGAAGTGCAGCGATTGCTGCTGGAAGAAGCGGGCGTGGCAGGAATTGCCGGCGCAGCCTTTGGCGCGGAGGGCAAGAATTATTTGCGGTTTTCACTGGTCAGCGCGCGCAATCTGCTGGAGGAATCGCTGGAGCGAATTGCGCGAGTGGCCAGCCGCTGGCACGCGCCAGCAAACCGTTGACTCTTGGCCGGACACGCCGAAATGATGCAAGGGGGGCAAGAATGAAACGCTTGGCGCAGTTTACGATGGCATTGATTGCGGGACTGGCTTGCGCGGCGGCCGTAGCGGCGCAAGCGAAGCCGTATCCAGCGGGCGATGTGCAGAAGACCTATGAGAAATTACTGAAACAGATCGACCTGATCCCCCTCTACGACAACCACGCGCATCCCGGTTTTGGGGATGACACCGACGTGGACGCCATGGCTTCGCCGCCGGATGAGAGCGATCTTCTGCGTCTGCGCCAGGATAATCCGGAATTTGTGGCTGCCGCAAAAGCCCTGTTCGGATATCCCTACGATGACCTTGAGCCGGGACACGCCAAATGGCTTGCGGACAAAAAGAAGGCCGCGGAAAAGTCCGGCGGCGCGGCTTATTTCAACGCCATCCTCGATAAATTGAATGTGGATATCTGCCTGGCAAACCGCGCGATGATGGCGCCGTATCTGGATGCCAAGCGGTTCCACTGGGTTTTTTTCGCGGATTCCTTCTTTTATCCCTTCGACAACCGCGACCAGGCGGCCAGCACGCCGGACATGGGCGTGTACGTGCCGCTGCAGGAAAAGATGCTGGCACGGTGGAAGAAGCAGGAAAACATCGAAGGATTGCCCGCGGATCTCGCCGGCTATGAAGAGTTCGTGAGGCGCACGCTGGGCGACAATCAGAAGCAAGGCGGCGTAGCCATGAAATTCGAAGCCGCGTATTTCCGCACACTATATTTCCGCGATCCGCCGCGCGCGCAAGCCGAAGCGATCTACGCGAAATACCGTTCTGGCGGGGTGCCCGGCGCGGAGGACTACCGGACGTTTCAGGACTACATCTTCCGCGTGCTGATCGATCAGGCGGGGAAGCTCCAGCTGCCGGTGCATTTTCATACCAGCGTGGGGATCGGAAATTATTTTAGTTTGCGGCAGGGCAACGTGCTGAATCTCGAGAATGTTGTCCGGGATGCGCGCTACAAGAATGTCACCTTCGTGCTGGTGCATGGCGGGTGGCCGTACGAGCGGGAAGCGGCGCTGCTGACCGCGGTGAAGAATGTGTATCTGGACACTTCGTTCCAATCGGAAATGTTCTATCCCTCGCAGTTCAAAGGCGTGCTGAAACAATTGATTACCTTGTACCCGGACAAGATGATGTACGGCTCGGATGCATTTCCGTTCAATGATGCTTTGGGCGCGGAAGAAAGTTTCTGGATCGCCGCCCGCACTTCGCGCACCTCGCTGGCCGCCGCGCTCGCGGAACTTGTGGAAGAAGGAG
>JBGOTL010000094.1:0-14870 GCA_041476465.1 Candidatus Acidiferrum sp.
GACCATCCCGCGGCTGAATGAAACCGGATACAAGTTTCGGGCCGCTGGCTTCCGCTTTCCAGAACAGATCGGTAAAGAGGAAGAGAAGAAGTTCGAGCTCGGTGATTTTTTTTCCGCCCGCGTCCAGGCACGCTACGACACCCAGCTCACCAACCAGCCCAATGGCGCCGCCGTAGCTAATGTCATCGGCGGTGTTCCCGGCTCACGCACTCGCACGAATACTTTCAGCTACATGGAAACCACCCTCTACCCCTTGACTGGCTCTTGGGGGAAGTATTTTGGCTCGCTGTCCGAGCTGTCATTTTCACCGGAAGATTTCTTCGAAGTCGAAAACGCCTACGTCCGGTTTGTGAAGGGCAACGCGGACAGGTTCTTCACCGCACGCGCTGGCATTTTCCACCCGTGGGAAGGCTTCGGGGCATCGGACCGCCCTTTCTCCAACGCGCGCACGTTGTTCCAGACGAATCCGATTTCGGCTGGAGGCAGGGCTGTCCCCTACGTGTTCCAGCCCTGGGGCCTCGATGAAGTGGGTCTCGAAGTTGGTGGCGAATTCAAGAAACTCTCGGTGCGCGCCGCCATTTTAGGCGGCACCTTCATGCGCTGGGACAATGAGGCCAAGGCTTTTCTTCCGTTCCCAGCACAGACCGGACCGTGGAAGGGCGCAAACCAGGCTGTGGCCGCGCTAGGCAAGCCCTTCGATTCAGTAGCGCACAATACGCCGGACTTCTCGGCGATTGCTACGTATATTCTAAATCCCAACAGCGGCGGCATTTCACTCCTCTATTACCGCGGTAACATGGCAACGCCTACTGCGTGCACGGACGGCACCAAGATCGGCCAGGTGAACGCAACTACCAGCGTGGTCTGTGGCGTAACAGCCGCCTCATCCGCTTCACCCTTCGGTACGGTTGGCAATACCGATTTTGACTTCTCCGCGCCCACTGCGTTCCGCAACGATTTTGACCGCTTTGCGGCATATGCGTCCTATCCAATCGGCAAGCGATTCCTCCCGATGGGGGGATTTGACTATGGGCGCGACACCAATCCGAACGGCACCAAGTTTGACAGCAAGGGTGCATTTGCCGAAGGAACCTATACTCTCAACCAGTACCTTGCTGCCGGTCTGCGCTATGACTGGTACCGCCCGAAATACCCGGCGCTCAACACCCAGTGGGCCATCACCCCGTACGTCAACATCCCGTTGCAGAACGGCCTTCAATTTATCGCCGAATATCAGCACCGGGACTTCCAACTTAACGCTACCAACCACAGGCAAAACGATACTTTTCAGATTCGCTTGATCTTCATCAAGTAAGATCTGGAACAACTCGCGGGCAGGCATCCCCTGCCCGCGGCTTGTTCGGCCTGTGACTTGGTTCTAACTCCGGGATAGGTCGATAAGGCTATGCGAAGAATTCTTTCATCGATCACGATCTCCTTTACGGTCTTGCTCGGTAGTGCGTTTGGCCAGACGGGGGGCCGCGACCTCTACATCGCCAAGTGTTCCGCCTGCCATGCCCCTGACGGCAGCGGCAGCAACACCATCGGGCGAAGCCTGAAGCTCAGCGACATTCGTCCCTCGATCAAAAGCATGACGGATGATCAGCTGCGCGAAATCATTCTTCAGGGCAAAGGCAAGATGCCTCCCACCAAGAAGTTCGACGATGAAAAGGTCCGCAGTCTGACTCTTTTCCTACGTGACCTTACAGTTGGGAACCCCGACGCTGGACAAGCGGTCGCTGAAGCGCAGGCTCAACCGCTACCCCAAGTGGATAAAGTTTTTCAGGACCGATGCTCCGCGTGCCACGCTCAGGACGGTACGGGGCGGACCACCATCGGCAAGAGTCTGAAGATTCCCGACTTGACTTCAGCGGCTGTGCAAACCCAAAGCGATGAGGAACTAACAGTTACTATTAGCAAAGGCAAAGGCAGAATGCCGGGTTACGCCAAGACCTTCAATCCCGTGCAAGTCGGCCAATTCGTATCGCACATACGTGCGTTAACCAAGAGCGGCGACGTGCGCCCGCCTGTCGAAATCGCAAAAACCCCTGTACCAACTCCGAAACTGCCGCCTTCGCTTCCCACTCCAATAACGGCACAGCCGGAATCAACTGCTCCGTCTCCCAACTCGGCAGGCAGCACGGTCTCTCGGCCGTTGCCCGCTGCGGAAGAAAGAAAGATAGCGGAACCAAAGGCGACTACTGCGCCGACCGCCGCGAAAGCACCCAAGAGTGGGCGGCAGATTTACGTTGCCAAATGTTCCGCGTGTCACTCGAGTGACGGTTCGGGCGCGGGCACTGTCGGCCGGAGCATGCGAATTCCCAGCCTAACCTCGCCGAAAATCCAGGGACAGAGTGATGAAAGTCTGGCAAGCGTGATCAGCAATGGCGTTGGCAAAATGCCTGCATATAATAAGAAGTGCAATCCGGAACAGATTCAGCTATTGGTTGTCTACATTCGCGAGCTAGGCAAGAAGCACTGATCTGTGTTCAAGTCTTTTGTCAGGAAAGGCATAAAGCGGCAGGTCGAGTGGCATGAAGATGCCACAGACCGCCTAGTCAAGCGATAAAGGAGAAAGATCAATGGAGCACTTGATGAAGCAAGGATGGAAATCAGTACTGGCAGCCGTGATGTTGGTGACGGCTTTTTGTACAGCGCCACCTTCCGTTGCTCAAACAAGTCCCGGTGAAGATCTCTTCAAAGCAAAATGCGCCTCATGTCATGGCCCGGACGGCGCTGGAAAAACGGTCATGGGCACAGCGCTTAAGATTCGCGATCTCCGGTCCGAGGATGTTCAGAAGCAAACCGATGCCGATCTCAACCGAATCATCGCGAAGGGGAAAAACAAGATGCCAGCCTTTGACGGCAAATTGAAGAAGGAGCAGATCGAACAGTTGGTGGGCTACGTTCGCGAGCTAGGAAAGAAGCGCTAATTTCTTGCGTGCGTTCGGTACGGCGCACCCGCATGCGCACCGCAGCTCTTAAGAGAAAGGGTGCGCAATGGTGATTTCAGTTATCGATCAGGGATCCGGCAATGCATCTTACGGAAGAAAAGTATTGGGACGAAAGGGAGGTGTATTCGGGACTGATTCGTCTCCATACTCTCCACCACGCCGAAAAGGAAGGGGTTTTTGGTCTTGGAATGATCGAAGAGCTCGCCCGGCATGGTTACAAACTTAGCCCCGGTACGCTGTATCCCTTGTTGCACAGCATGGAAAAGAAAGGGCTTCTCCGTTCACATGAACGGCTAAAAGCGGGCAAGATTCGACGTATGTATAGGTCCACTGCCCGCGGACGTCATGCCCTCTCGATAGCGAAGGAGAAGGTATACGAGCTTTTTGGCGTTCTCTTCGAAGACAAACCCAAGCGAAAAGGCCGAAAAAGACGAACTTGATGTCTGGGGCGAGTCAGATGAATACTCAATTGGCCGAAATTGACACAACGGAAAAGCACAACATGCCAGGCTTTGACGGCAAATTGAAGAAGGAGCAGATTGAACAGTTGGTGGGCTCCGTTCGCGAGCTTGGCAAGAAGCACTAACTTGGTCATACAGAGAGCATGAGGAGCATCATGGAGAACCAGGTTCCGTCTTCCGTCAGCACACCGCGGCGGCGCATCGTCGAGGTGTTATTGGGAGGCGGACTGTTTGCTTCCGTCGTGTCGTTTGTTTACCCCGTGCTGCGCTACCTGATTCCGCCACCTGTGGCGGACCTTGGCGGCGATGAAGTTGTGGCATCCAAGGTCGGAGATCTAAAGCCCAACGGCTCCAAGATTTTTAGATTTGGAACTCGCCCCGCGTTACTGCTGATGACCTCCGGAGGCGAGTATCGCGCCTTGTCGGCTGTCTGCACGCATTTGAGCTGCACCGTGCAGTATCGTAACGACCTCCACCAGATCTGGTGCGCGTGCCACAACGGTTTGTACGACCTCAACGGACGTAATACCTCTGGCCCTCCTCCCCGTCCGCTGGAAGCTTTCCAAGTGCACGTGCGCGGAGACGAAATCGTCGTCAGCCGTAAGCGGGAGGCTTGAGGTGAGTTTATTCACCCGCGTACAGGATTGGTTGGATGAGCGCTTTCACTGGGCGGAGCTCATCGGGCCGCTGAAGAAGAAGACCGTTCCAATCCACAAGCTCTCCTATTGGTATTTCCTCGGCGGAATCACTCTCTTCTTGTTCATGATCCAGGTGTGCACAGGAATCCTTCTGCTGCTCTATTACCGGCCGGGAGCCAATGAAGCGTTCGAAAGCGTGCAGTACATTATGACCCGAGTGCAGTTCGGTTGGCTGATTCGATCCATTCATTCCTGGGCGGCAAACTTGATGATTCTCACCGCCTTCGCCCATATGTTCAGCGTGGTTTTCTTGCGCTCTTACCGCAAGCCTCGAGAGCTGACCTGGCTCAGCGGCATGTTGTTGCTGTTCCTGGCGATGGGATTCGGTTTCAGTGGATACCTGCTCCCGTGGAATACGCTGGCATTTTTCGCTACCAAAGTCGGGACGGAGATCACCGGTCAGGTGCCGCTTATCGGCCACAGCCTCATGGTTTTCCTGCGCGGCGGCGAAGAAGTGACCGGTGCGACACTCACGCGCTTCTTCGGATTCCACGTTGCGGTATTGCCCTTGTTGACGACGCTGCTCGTGCTCATCCACCTGGCGCTGGTTCAATACTTCGGCATGAGCGTCACACCCGGCGTGGAAGCCCACTGGAATGCCTCTCCAGGGGAGGCGCGGCAGATGAAGTTTTTTCCCAACTTTCTTTTGCGCGAGTTCATGGCCTGGTACATCGCTCTCGGAGTTCTCGGAGCGCTGGCGGCGATCTTGCCCTGGGAGCTGGGCACCAAGGCCGACCCGTTTGCACCTGCGCCGGCGGGCATCCGGCCTGAGTGGTATTTCATGTTCATGTTCCAGACGCTCAAAAAGGTTCCGGCAAAGGTGTGGTTTCTGGACGGCGAGGTCGTGGGCATCCTCGTATTCGGTGCTGCAGGACTTCTTTGGATGCTGCTTCCTTTTTTCGATCAACTGGGCCGTGGACGCGGCCGCAGGCTCATCATGGGAGCAGGGGTATTCGCGCTGAGCTATATCATCGCGATGACAATCTATGGATACATGGCGAAATAACGGACTTTCGCGAGCGTTGTTCCTTCTGCTCGTGGTGCTTGCATCTGCAGGCACAATTTCCGCCCAGGCGCAGAATACTTGCCTCGATTGCCACGGCGCGCTCGATCCGCCGCTTCAGGTCACCGAACAACAATTCTCCAGCGACATTCATTCCCAGAAGGGCCTGACATGCGCGAGCTGTCACGGCGGGGATCCCACGAAGGCAGACATGGATGCCATGAGTAAAGCGGCGGGCTTTCGCGGCAAGATCCAGCGTAGCCAGGTCCCGGAGCTCTGCGGCCGCTGCCATTCCGATGCAACATTCATGCGCCAGTACAATCCTTCACTGCGAACCGATCAGCTCAGCCAATACAAAACAAGTGTCCACGGGAAGCTATTCGCCAAGGGTGACCCAAAGGTCGCGGTATGTACGGATTGCCATGGGGTGCATGACTTGCGGCCCGCCAGCGACACGCGATCGAAAATCCACCCGCTCAACGTTGCTCAAACGTGTTCCCGCTGTCATGCCGACGCTTCCTACATGAAGGGCTATGCGATCCCCACGGACCAGTTCGCGCAGTACAGCACCAGCGTACACCACGACGCGCTGGCCCTTCGCGGCGACCTGAGCGCGCCGACATGTACCACGTGCCACGGAAATCATGGCGCGGCGCCACCGGGCGTGGACACGGTGCAAAATGTCTGCTCGAAATGTCACGTCTTTCAGGACCAGATGTACCAGAAGAGCACGCACAAAGCGGCATTTCAATCGGCGGGGTTGCCCGGATGCGTCGTGTGCCACAGCAACCACGGAATTACCCACCCTTCGGATGCGAAACTTGGGGCGGGCCCTCAGGCCGTCTGCATGCGGTGTCACACGCCTGGAGATAGATGCGATCAAGCAAGGGTGGAAATGCTCAGTGGCTTGACCCGTTTGGACGAGGCTTTCGAGAACGCTCACAACGTGCTTGGTGTTGCCGAATCTTCGGGAATGGAAGTAAGCCAGGCCCGGCTGGATGAAGACCAGGCGCGAGATGCGCTGACCAAGGCTCGTGTCACGATCCATAGTTTCCAGAAGGAACTCGTGAATCAGGACATCCAGGAGGGCTTGAAACTTGCCGCGAAAAATTTGCAGGCCGGAAAGAATGCGCTTGCGGAACGCGACTATCGCCGGCGGGGTTTGGGATTTGCTCTTGTGTTCATCTTGATGGTCGTGGTGGGACTCTTCTTTTACATCCGCCAGATTGAGCACCGTGAGCAGAAGACATGAAGGATCGGGAAATAGGATAACGGAATGAAGGAGAGTTGGATTCGATGGCGGAATGAAACTAAAAGGAATGGAATTCCCGGCTTAATACGGGAGTATTTTGGAGTTCACACGGGATCGAGAAAGACGGCGAACGGAAACAATATCAATGCCTCGCCGATTTCAATTAGGAGGAGAATCATGCGGAAAACAATGGGCTGGATTGAAACGATGACCTTCGGAGCAGTGCTCCTGGCTGCTATCGGCTTCCTGAGCGCGCCCGCAAGAGCCGACAACACCGCCGAAGCCACTTATAAGGCAAAGTGCGCGGCGTGTCACGGACCGGATGGCAAGGGCGAAACAACCACCGGCAAGGCCATGAAGGTGAAAGACTTCGCTTCGGAAGATGTACAAAAAATGAGCGATGCCGACCTGAGCGACGCCATCTCCAAGGGCAAGGGCAAAATGCCGCCCTACAAAGCGTTGACGGCGGAGCAGGTGAAAGACCTAGTAGGATATGTTCGGGCGTTCGCGAAAAAATTGTAAGCAAACCGAATGGAAGGACGAACCGGAAATGCGCGAATCGCCCTTCCGGGCTTCTCGTTTTGGTTATTTCCGATGGCATTGCCCACAACTCTTCTCATCCTTTTCATCGCCTTCAGCGCGATCCTGATCGGCGTATTCGTCTCGCGGCCCGGTGCAACGGCTACCCGCGGGGGGAAAATAACCGCATTTCTATTGCTGTTTTTCCTGCCGATTCTTTGCGCCACGATGGGCTTATCCAGTGAGCTCGAGCGCTCGAAGAGCACGGCCTTTTGTTTGTCATGCCACACTATGGAAGCCTTCGGAAAAACCCTCTACGTCGACGATCCCGCTCATCTCGCCGCGGCACATTTCCAGAACCATCGTGTCCCCGCGGACAATGCCTGCTATACATGCCACACCGACTACGCGATGTTCGGCACTTTCATGGTAAAGCTTCACGGATTGCGCCACGTGTACATCTATTACCTCACAAAACCTCCGGCTTCGGAGAACATCAAGTTATACACCCCCTTCAACAACCGGGAATGTCTGCATTGCCACGCAGGTGCGCGGTCCTTTGAAGAAGGCGCCGTGCACAACGCCGATCCCGACCTGCTGCCTGCGGTGAAATCCAACAAGATTTCATGTATCTCCAGCGGCTGCCACGACGTAGTCCATGATGTGGCAAAGTTGAACCAAGTGAAATTCTGGAACGGAGCTCATTAATGGCGGGTGCGAATGCAATCGAGAAGCGGCTCCAAATTGCGGCAATTCTCATCATCCTGGGACTGCTTGTGGAAGCCGTTTGCTTGCTCTGGGCGCGGCCTCTCGCCTTCTTGATTTTCGTCGGGATTGGGATGCTCCTGATGTTCGCCGGAATCGTCTTCTATCTCATCTCACTGGTCACGGTAGGGGCCGGCCGCAGCCAATAACCAGGGTTAGTTCTGGGTTTTCAGCTGGGCGCTGCCCCCCTCCACTTCAAGATTGACCCCATTAGATCAATTGTTGCCGAAGAATTCCTCCTCACGGCGTGCTTGCATCATCACGATTCGTGGGGTCCCCGAAAAACGCGATGCTCGAGATTTCAAGGAGAAACAGCTCTTGTAAGTAAAAGGTTCGACCCTTATCATCAAAAATAAGGCGGGGTTCGAATGCGTCATGGGTTCGTAGCTCGCTGTTTCCCCTTCCAGGAATTCCCCCCCTTCAAATTGCGCGTGTGATATCCGTCACATCACTCGGTGACGTGCATCACGGTCGGGCAACTGAACTGCAAGTAACAATGCAGACCGTTGAAGATTAGCGGTGGGTTTGGCTATTTGGCCCGCGGTTCGGTGGGCAAAATTTGGAGGGTAAACGAATGAAAAGCCGTATAGTTAACAACAGCATTCTGGCAAGTCTGACTGCGGTTGTGATCGTGATTTGGGTAATGCTCGCGTCGGTGCCCAAAACTTCTGCGATCCCCGCGTTTTCGCGGAAGTACCAAACGTCGTGCACGACATGCCACAACAACTATCCGGAATTGAATGACTTCGGCGAGGCCTTCAAGAAGAACGGGTTCAAGTTCCCGAAGGACGACGAAGTGTTCGTGAAAGAGCCACCCGTACTCTTGGGCGCAAAAGCTCAAAAAGAGGCATTCCCCGGCGCCGTCTACCCCGGCGAGATTCCCGGATACCTGCCGATCGCGTTCCGGTACGAAGGGAATTTCACCGTGAATCGCAAACAGCCCGCGGGGTTCATCCAGCAGAACGGATTCACACCGCGGACCGACGTTTTTGCTCCAAACACGTTCACGATCATCAGTGCGGGGAGCTTCGGGCAAAACCTCTCGTTCTGGATTGATGACGACATTTCTACGGGCGGCGCTGGAGCCGAGGGCGGACTGGGAGACGGGTATATCAAATACAACGATCTCGGCCACATTTTCAAGCTTCCGAAGAATGCATTAAACGTGCGCTTCGGGCAATTTGAATTGGATCTCCCATTCACCCAGGCCCGAACCATCTACCTCTCGGACTACGACGTTTACGGCCAGCCGAACGTGGCGGGAGCCCTGGGGACTGCAAATAACCAGTTCGCGCTGGGCGCCCCGCAGCGCGGTATCGAATTTGGCGGTTCCCCCAACAACGGGAATTTTACGTGGTCCTTGGCGGTGGCAAACGGAACGAATGACTCCGGGGCGTCTCGCAGTTCAAAAGACGTCTACTTCCGTGTCTCACAGAAATTCAACCTGGAGCGCGATCCAGAAAGCCGCAGTGCGATCCAGGCAGCAGGGGCAACCGGTCCCCGGGACCACACCTCGATCCGGCTCGGATTCCTCTACTACTACGGCAAGAATCAGCAGAACCAGGACGGGGTATTGTTCCCCGGTTTGGCGACCATTGAAGAACCGTTCTATCGGGTGGGCGGGGATATTCGATTCAAGTACCGGAAATTGGAACTATATGGACTTGGAATGTTTGGTCATGACGACAACCATGTGGTCTCCGGAGATCCTGCCGTGATCGCTGCCGCACCTGCAGTGAAATTCTCAGGCGGGTTTGCCGGCGCCAACTACTGGTTTTATCCTTGGCTGATCGGAACTTTCCACTATGACGCCGTGAATTCGCACGCCGACTTCGTCAATAGTTCGTTGACCGTGAACTACCACACGCGGAACCGCTTCAGCCCGGGGTTCCAGGTGCTTGTGCGCGCCAACGTCAAAGTCGTTGGTGAATATCAATACACCTTCGGGAGTCCGTACGTGGATCCGGCGAACCCGGCCAACATACTGTACTTCCGCCCAAATACGTTTCAGACGGGCATCGACTACGTCTTTTAGAAAGACCGGGCTCGGAAACGGAATCGCACGCACATCAAATACGAGAGGAATGCCATGAATCTATCGGGAATTGCAGCGAAGGCAGCAGTTGCAGCGAGTATTACGCTGGCACTCGCAGGGGCGAACTGGGCTAATGAAGTCAAGGGCAAGGTCAGCGTGCAAGGGATCAAGTCCGCAGAAAACATTGCCGTCTACGTCGATGTGATTGCGGATAAGAAATTCGATGCGCCGAAAGACCACATCGTTATCGACCAACGGAAGATGGCGTTCCTTCCGCATGTCGTTGCCGTGCAGCAGGGAACCACGGTGGATTTCTTGAACAGCGACCCTGTCGGGCATAACGTGTATTGGCCATCGATTAGCGGGAACAAAAAGCTCTCTCACAACCTCGGCACTTGGCCGAAAGGCGAGAAGAAACCATTCCAATTCAACGATCTGGGCACGGCCTCGCTTCTCTGCAACGTGCACCCGGAAATGTCCGGCTATGTCGTCGTCGTTCCTACGCCTTATTTTGCGGTGACCGACAAAGACGGCAATTTCGATATCAAGAATATCCCCGCGGGGAAGTACACATTGAAGACTTGGAGCGAAGAGGGTAAACCGTCCACGCAAGCTGTGGATGTTAGCACCGCAACAGCAACCGTTGAACTGACGGTCAAGAAGTAAGTGAGAAAGGGACCCGGGACGCGCCTCGTGGCCAGCCGAACCAAACTAGTGGACCTCGAGTGGCTTGAATCGAACTTCCCGTGCATGCAGGCGTGCCCTGTCCACACGCAGGCCGGGCGGTATGTCTCGCTCATTGCGCAGGGGCGGTACGAGGAAGCTTACCGCTACGCCCGGGTCCCCAATCCTTTCGCCTCCATCTGTGGCCGCGTTTGCGGGCATCCTTGCGAACCCGCTTGCCGACGCGGGCAATTTGACATGCCCATCTCCATCCGTGCCCTCAAGCGATTTGTCACCGAGCGCCATGGACCGGAATCGCGCAATCCCATCGATGTCTTTCCAGAACGGCCCCGTGCCTTCCGCCCGGAAAAGATCGCCATTATTGGTTCGGGTCCGGCCGGTATGTCGGCGGCGCACGATCTGGCGCTGCTCGGTTATCCCGTGACTGTTTTCGAAGCCGCACCTGTCCCGGGCGGAATGATGCATCTCGGCATTCCGGAATATCGCCTCCCGCGCGGTGTTTTGCAGGCCCAGATTCGCGAAATTCTGGACCTGGGGCCGGAACTTCGTTTGAATACGCGGCTGGGTCGTGACTTTTCACTGGAGGACCTTCGCCGTCAGGGCTACAAAGCTGTGCTGCTCGCGTTTGGCCTGCACCGCAGCCGGGACCTCAATCTTCCGGGGCACGACCTGGACGGCGTCGTAAAGGGGATCGATTTCCTCCTTAACGTTAATCTTGGCTACCGCTTCCAAATCGGCAAACGCGTAGTGGTCATCGGGGGAGGCAACGTGGCCATCGACGTGGCGCGTTCCGCCATGCGCGAACAACAACAAAAACTGGTGACAGATATCGCGGGTGTGGTGCTCCCCAACGAGCTGACGTCCAGCGAAATGGACATCGCCATGAAAGAGTTCATGGACGTTTCCCGTCAGGCGCTACGTATGGGCGCTCGTGAAGTGCACCTTGTGTGTCTAGAATCGCGCGAGGAAATGCCCGCTTCGGAAGAAGAGATTGAAGAGGGTTTGGTCGAGGGGATCAAGATGCATCCCTCCCTCGGCCCGAAGCAGTTTGTCGGCCAGAACGGCAAGGTAACGGGCCTCGAAGTAATCCGTTGCACGTCCGTGTTCGACGCCCAGCGACGGTTCAGCCCTACCTTCGCCCCCGGCACGGAAACAATCATTCCGTGCGACACCGTAATTCTGGCCATCGGGCAAGCTTCCGATCTCTCGTTCCTAAAACCGTCAGATGGCATCGAAATTACCCGGCAGGGAACCCCGAAGATTGACCCCCCAACGCTGATGACCACGGCGCCGGGAATTTTCGCGGCCGGGGATATCGCGTTTGGTCCGCGCCTGATCATCAACGCCGTCGCGGATGGCAAGAAAGCCGCGGAAGAAATCGACAGATTTATTCGCGGACCCGAGTGGAAGCCCAAGCCGCAGTATGTGCAAATCACAGTTCTTGATCATCACAAAATGACGGAGCGATACGATGAGTATTCCCGGCTGGCGGTGCCTGTCATTCCTCTCGAACGCCGCACCGGAATAGCCGAAGTCGAAACTGGCTTTACGGAGGAGCAGGCCAGGCGAGAAGCGTCGCGTTGCCTGCAGTGCTGGATCAACACCATTTTTGAAGGGACCGAGGCGAACGGCAGTGAGTGCATCCTTTGTGGGGGCTGCGTTGATGTTTGTCCGGAAAATTGCCTGCAGCTCGTTCCGCTCAGCCAATTCGAATTCTCCGATGAGACCCGGCGACAGTTGTCCGCAACATCGGATTCGCGGGCCCACGAACTTCTCCACCTCTCGCCCGAAGAACTTTCCACCGCCCGAGGTTCGGTGATGGCAAAAGACGAAACCATTTGCATCCGTTGTGGGCTCTGCGCGGAGCGCTGCCCCGTTCACACCATCACCATGGAAGCTTTCGAAGTATTCGATCACGACCCGAATCTAGTTCAAGTTGAGGAGATTCTGCTCCATTCATGAGTGACATGAAGCATTCGTCCGCTACCGAAGCACCACACCCGGTCCAAGGGGGGAATGAGATCACCCGGCGTGACTTCATGAATGAAATCACCCTGGGTGCGCTTGGAATTGCCGGCCTTGGCTCCGTCGCTGTTACGTATCAATTCTTTTCGCCAAATGTCTTATTTGAACCCTCGACGACATTCCGCGCCGGGAATCCCGATCTTTATCCCGTGCATTCCGTGACATTTCTTCAGGAGCAGCAGGTTTATATCGTGCGCATGCCCGATGGTTTCTACGCGGTTTCCGCCGTGTGCACGCATCTGGGTTGCGTTACGCAATGGAAGCCCGACACTGAGATGATTGCGTGCCCGTGCCACGGGAGCAAGTTCAAAGCGGACGGCACAAAAATCGAAGGCCCCGCGCCGCGGCCGCTTCCGCACTTCGCTATCTCGCTGACGGCGGATGGCGAACTGCTCGTCGACAAGCTGCAAAACATCAAGTCGGCGCAAGTTTTGAAAGTCTAATGCGAGAGCGCATTTCGATAGCAGAATGAAGTGCGCAGTTGGGAGGATTATGATGGTCCTGCAAGGCAGACGTATTCGAGAGGGAATCGGCATCCTGTTGTTTGTGGTCTCGTTTAGTGGAGGGATTGGCGCGCCGCTGGCAAGAGGCCAATCTTCGTTGTCCGGCACCGCAGACGCGCAGATAAATTCGGAAGCGATCAAGACGCAAGATCCAGGGCAGGATGCAGTGCCGAACGCCGTGGACATCGTCCGGGATCCATCGGATGTGGCGCCTCCCGTGGGAAATCGCGAGCCGAAGATCGTCAAAGTTTCTCTGGTGGCGCAGGAGCTGGAAGGCAAGCTGGACAGGGTCTTGGGCACCACTTACGAATATTGGACGTTCAACGGCAAGGTGCCTGGACCTATGATTCGTGTGCGACAAGGCGACACGGTAGAGCTTACTTTAAAGAATGAAGGGCGGCTCGTTTCCCATTCGATTGACTTGCATGCTGCTCTTGGACCAGGCGGCGGAATGGAGCTAACGGAAGCGAAGCAGGGCGAAAGCAGGACTTTTACATTCAAGGCTGCGGTTCCGGGAGTATTTGTGTATCACTGCGGAACGAATCTGGCTGCTCAGCATATTGCAAACGGGATGTATGGCCTGATCATCGTCGAGCCCCCCGGCGGGTTACCGCGCGTGGATCGCGAGTTCTATGTGATGCAGGGTGAAATCTACACCGTGGAAGATTTGGGGGAGCAAGGGCATCAGAAGATGAGTCTGCCCAAGTTGATGGATGAGCGGCCGGAATATTTTGTGTTCAATGGCGCGGTGGGAGCGCTCACAGAGCAACATCCCATGCGCGCGAAGGTAGGTGAAACGATTCGGATTTTCTTCGGTGTGGGCGGGCCGAATCTAATATCTTCCCCGCACGTGATCGGACAAGTCCTGGAGCGAGTCTATAACCAAGGTTCATTCAGCTCCCCGCCTCTTACTTCGGTACAAACCACCGTGGTGCCGCCGGGAGGCGCGACCATTTTGGAAATCAAACCGCAAGTGCCGGGGTCCTATAAATTGGTGGATCATGCTTTGATCCGGGTGGCTCGGGGTCTGCTCGGCGCTATCGAAGTGACGGGACCCGCCAACCGCGATTTGTTTCATGAAGGTCCGTCGCAGTAATTCCAGTGCCCAAGGGAAGAGATGGCAACAACATTACATTCCGCGCTACAGAATCTTCGCGAAACGAAAGTTTGGAAGTCCATCTTTCGCCGCGGCCCGGCGAACACGAACCGCACGCGCAGCCTCGCCATCTTCGGCAATCTCTTCCTCCACTGGCTGCCGGTCAAGGTTCGCGAGAAGTCCCTCCGCGTACGGGCCTCGTACTATCTGGGTTCGATTTCCTTCATCCTTTTCATTGTTCTTTTTGTCACCGGCATCCTGCTAATGTTCTATTACCACCCAGCCGCGCCGCATGCTTATCGCGACATGAAGGATCTTCAGTTTGTCGTTTCGAATGGAGTTTTTCTTCGCAATCTTCACCGGCTGGCCGCGCATTTAATGGTCCTCGCCGTTTTCTGGCACATGTTTCACGTGTTCTACCGCGGGGGCTACAAACCGCCGCATGAGTTCAATTGGGTGGTTGGTGTCGTGCTTCTCCTGGTCACGCTGTTCCTCAGCTACACGGGCTATCTCTTGCCCTGGGACCAGCTTGCCTTTTGGGCCGTGACCGTTGGCACTAACATCATTTCTGCGATGCCCTTCGTTGGTGACAAGATTCGGTTCCTGCTGCTAGGTGGGAATATCGTCAGCGAAAACGCGTTGCTGCGTTTTTACGTGCTTCATGTCGTGATTCTCCCGCTCGTCGCGTTCTTGCTCATCGGAATTCATTTCTGGCGCGTGCAAAAGGACGGTGGTCTGACCGTAAAGCCTAAGGACGACGATGGAAAAGAATAAGATCGAAACGGGCTTTAGCTCGGACGCGAAGAAAGAGCCGCGGCGCATTGTCTTCGTCACGAAAAAGACCTCCGCCAAGGTTGTGGGCGATCCCGGCCCGC
>JBGOTL010000095.1:0-14608 GCA_041476465.1 Candidatus Acidiferrum sp.
CGCGCAGCTTCGGCTCGCATTTGCAAAACATAGTGGGATGGCGTTTTTCCCAACTCGCGCGTGAACACGCGCTCGAAATTGCGAACACTCATTGCGGTTCGGTCTGCCAGCTTCTGCACGGACAGATTGCCATGAAGGTTTTCCGCAATCCAAACCTGAAGCTCACGAATCGCCTTCATTTCCGATGCCTGTGCCGACAAGGAAGCGCTCAGCTGAGTTTGTCCGCCCGGGCGGCGCAAGAACAGAACAAGCTCGCGCGCTATTTCATGGGAAATCCTGCCTCCACAATCCTCCTCCACCCAGGCCAGCGCCAGATCGATTGACGCCGAGATTCCGGCCGAGGTGTAGATGTTTCCATCTTTAACCCAGATGGGATTGAATTGCACTTTCACCTTTGGATAGCGGCTCGCGAATTCAGGTCCGAATTTCCAGTGCGAGGTCGCTTTCTTCCCATTCAGCAGACCTGCTTCGGCCAATAGAAACGACCCAACGCAAACCGACCCCAATCGGCGAACCACGGGGGCAATCTTTCTCATCCACGCGAAAAGGGCGGGGTCGCGCGCCGTACGTGTGCCAAGCCCACAGACGAGAAGAATTGAGTCGACTTTCCCTTTGACATCCTGGAAGCGCCCTTGCGCAGTGAAAGAAAGTAATCCTCCCTCGCCCTGAACTCTGAGATCTCTTGCATTGGTTACAATCTCGACTTCGTAGATGGTCTTGCGAGCCAGGCGATTTGCGGCGCCAAAAACCTGGATGGGGCCAACGAGATCGAGTTCATCTACAGGGGGCACCACAACAACGATGATTCGCCGCCGCTTGAGGCGCGCGCGCCCGCGCTGGCCTGTGGTTGAGCTGGTCTTCGACATGTGTCCGTCAAATATGCAATGGGAACGGTTTCCAGGCAAGCAGAGCGTGATATTTTGGCGGAAAACGTCTGCTTTCTGTCGATAAACGGCGGTTCGTTGTCATTAGAATCCAGCGCTGGAGATGGGTATTCCGATCGTCGAACCCGCTCTCTGGAGGAAAGATCATGAAACATCGTTGGATCAGAATCGTTGGGGCAGTAGTTCTCGCCGGGACTGTGTTCCCGACACTCTTCACCGCTCAAACTGCTCAGACGGCGGAAACGGAACAGGCCCCCGGTCCTTACGCACGGATTGCGATCCTCCGTGCGCTTGACGGCCAAACGGTCGACTTAGAGGCCGGGTACATCCGCCACCTCGAGTGGCACCGGCAGGCCAAGGACACGTTTCGCTGGTATAGCTACTCGGTCTGGGCATCAACTGAACGGCAGCGGTGGATCATTTACGCGACCTTCGGACATACGGCCGCCACCCTGAGCAACCCGGTATCACCGGCCGAAGACGAGCGGGACAACACTCTCAACGTCCTGCCGCACGCCCAATTCCTGGGGAACGGAGTTTACGAGTTCCTGCCCGCGCTCTCGCGCGGGAATGGTGTGCCGACTCCGACTCTTCGAGCCGAGTACACAACGGTGGAGCTCAACCCGGGGGCGGGCAAGGCTTTCGAGGAGGCGCTCACCGCGGAGCAATCAAAACTGCAGGGAGAGACGCTCTGGTATCGAATGGTCGTAGGCGGCAGTACGCCGTGCTACGTCCGCCTGCGTCCGCGCGCAAACCTGGCGGCCATTCTCGATGAGCGCGCTGATCAGACGCTCCCTGACAAAGTAAACAGCTTGATCTCGAAGATGACCGTCGAGACCCTTAATCTGCGGCCGAACATGTTGGTTAACGTCACGCCCGAGCCCCCGCGTCAGTGATGGTCACCTGAACCGATGATGCCTGAACCCGATGTCTGGCAGATTCGTGGCGCGTGCCCACTCGATTGCCCGGACACATGCAGTTGGATTGTGACCGTCAAAAACGGCGAACCGGTCGCACTTCGCGGCGATCCTGCGCATCCCTACACGCGCGGATCGCTGTGCAACAAAGTCGAGAACTACTTGGTGTACGCTCGCTCGTCCGACCGCGTGCTGTATCCAATGCGCCGAACTGGACCGAAGGGGAGTGGAGAGTTCACCCGGATTTCGTGGGATGAGGCGCTCGAGAGGATCGCGGCGGGGCTCGGCGACGTGATTGGGAAGCATGGTGCCGAGGCCATTTGGCCCTATGTGGGCAGCGGCAACATGGGGCTGATCCAGGGCATCTACGGCGCCGGAGAACGGCTGTGGAACGTGCTCGGCACGTCGCGTCAGGTGTACACGATGTGTACGATCGCAGGCGGATTCGGCACCGGTTACACGCTGGGCGACAATCGCGTCGGAATGGACCCGGAGACGCTCCGATTCTCGAAACTCGTGGTGCTTTGGGGTGCGAACGTACTTTCAACACATCCCCATCTGTGGCGACCCATCCTGGAGGCGCGGAAGAACGGGGCGTCCATCGTCTCCATCGATCCGATTCGGACGCGGACGGCTGCGGCGAGCGACTGGCACCTCGCGCCGTTGCCCGGAACAGATGCAGCGCTCGCCCTCGGCCTGCTGCATGTTGTGTTGATTGAAGGCAAGGAAGATCGACAATTCATCGGGGAGCGCACCGTCGGCTGGGAGGCGTTTCGCCAGCGTATTCTCGACTTTCCGCCGTCCCGCGCAGCCGCGATTACGGGGCTTCCGACCGAATCGATCGTCGAATTGGGCAAGCGGATCGCCGAGACGCGGCCGACGGGCATTCGCATCGGCATCGGGCTGCAACGTCACGGCGGCGGCGGGATGGCGGTGCGAACGATCACATGCGTTCCCGGCGTTACCGGCGACTGGAGGTACCCGGGCGGCGGCGTCTTCTACGACACGCGGGGCTTCTTTGGCGTGAACTGGGCCGCTCTGTGCCGCGATGATCTCAGGCCTCGGCAAACGCGCGCGCTGGACGCGAAGCGACTCGGTGAAGGACTGCTCGAGATCGACAATCCACCGGTCAAAGCGCTATTCGTGTATGGTAGCAATCCTGCGGCGAGCGTCCCAAATCAGGCGAAGGTCCTGCGCGGCCTCGCGCGGAACGATCTGTTCACCGTCGTGGTCGAGCACTTTCTCACCGACACTGCACGTTACGCGGACATCGTACTGCCAGCCACGATGGCTATCGAGCATCGCGATCTGCTGATCGCCTACGGGCATCTATACCTGGCCTGGAACGAGCCAGCCGTCCCGCCTCCGGGCGAGTGCCTGCCTGCGACGGAGATGTTCCGGCGCCTGGCGCGAACGATGGGCCTCGATACGCCGGCGTTGTACGACAGTGACGAGACGATCGCCCGGCAGCTACTCGATAGCGGGCATCCGTCGCTGGCCGGTATCACCTTCGAGGAACTGAAGGCTCGCGGTTGGATGCGGCTGAACTATCCCGATCCGTTTGTACCGTTCGCTAACGCCTTTCCGACCGCGTCTGGCAGGCTGGAATTCGTCTCCGATCGGATGGCGCAGTCCGGATTGGATCCAGTCGCGGGCTACACGCCCGCGCACGAGACGTCGCAGCGCGATACGGCCCTGGCCCGCGAATACCCGCTCGCCCTGGTGACGCCCGCCGATCACTACTTCCTGAATTCGATCTTCGCCAACGTGCCAAGGCAGCAACGGCGATCGGGAGCGGCAACACTGCTGATGCATCCAGACGATGCCGCGCCCCGACAAATTGCCACGGGGGACGAGGTGCGGGTAGCCAACGCTCGAGGCGCGTTCTTTGGCGTCGCGGACGTGAGTGATCGCGTACGGCCCGGCGTGGTCGCCAGCACCAAGGGCCGTTGGCCGGGCTTCTCGAAAGAGGGCGCGACGATCAACGCTACTGTCGACGAGCGCGACTCAGACATGGGCGGCGGCGCGGTCTATCACGACAACCGCGTGCGCGTCGACAAGGTGTCCTGATTGGATACGCGCTTTTGTCCAGGATCCGCGGGACGGCCTTTGCAATCGGTGCGATAACCGGTGTCTGGCTGGGCACCGCTCGTGAATCAACTGGTCGTCGCCTGCATCAAAACCTCGCGAAGGCGGCGCGCTACGATTGCATCCTCGCCGGGTTCCAGCATCCAGACACCCACCACGATCTTATTGGCATCTTTCGGAATGCCAGCACTCGCCTCCGTGGAACCGGTGGCGGGATTTAGTTCAATACTCGGAGTGCCAGCGTGCAGCTGCTTCTTGACTTCCTTGGGAGAGATTTTGACGCGCTGCTGGTCATAGCGGATGAGCAAGTGCGGCACGTTGTTAGCAATCGGCGGGATAAATATTTCTGCCGTCAAGGTTGGAATATCTTTGAGTGCCGCGGCAATGCGATCGGCGCGCCTGCGAAACTCCGCAGCGAACTCCGCGTCAGACTGGCTGAGGAACCAATCCACCGCCGCCACAATCCCGACGATTTGCTCCTTGGCGACCTTCATTCCACGTCCCACGACATCATCATTGGGGCTGTTGTTGGTGGTGGCAGCAGCAATAAGATCCTTTTTCCCCAATAGCAGGCCGGCATTTTGCGGGCCTCTGATGCCTTTACCACCCGAGAAAGCAACCAGGTCGAATCCCATGTGCGTGTAGTTCCACAAATTCGAGATTGGCGGAACATCGGCGGCGGCATCATTCAAGCACGGCACTCCGTGCGCATGGGCGACTCGAATCCAGTCTTCCCTGCTGATTTTTCCCGCTTCGGCGGCATTGTAGAAGAAACACATTACGGTATTAGGGGTGAAAGCCGCCTCATACTCCTGCAAGGTCTCGACGTCGACGAAGCGAATTCCGCAGTTGCGCATCGCATGATCGTAATCGTAGCGATGAGCCTTTTGCACGATGACCTCGTTCTTGAGGCCATTCATTTCGGTAGGCATGGCATGACTCGCTGTAGATCCGTTTGCCACCGTCATGCAGGCAGCCGTAGCCAGAGTTACCGCAGAAGCCGCGCCCGCTGTGACCATGGCCGCTTCGCAGCGGAGTTGTCGAGCGAGGTATTCGCCGGCCGCCTTCTGCAAGTCCGCCAAGTACACCGGATGCTTGGCTGCTAGTGCGGCCGCCGCTTGCACGGAAGGCGGCATGGTACAGCCAGTCAAATAGGTGTACGTTCCGGCGGCGTTGATTGTCTTGGTCACGCCAAGCTTGTCGTAGTAGTCCACCGCTTCGGCGAGAGGCTGAGGTTTTGCGCCGGCTTCTTGAAACGGCAGTGCCCGCGTGAACACAAACCCAGTGAGGGCTATATTGATTCGCTGAAAAAAATTGCGTCTGGTGCTAAACCCGCTCATGAAATGCTCCTTCGTAGGGACCTCGTCCGACTGGTGTCCAAAACCAACCACTGTTGGGGTATTTTCAACGATTTGACCGGGTAATGGCAACAGAGACATCGAAACTTATGGAGCGGGCGATGGGAATCGAACCCATGTCCGAAGCTTGGGAAGCTATGAATAAAACCCTGAAAGCGATTGATCTGGCGGCACTTTGCTTTTCGCGCGACGGCTTAATTGGAAACCAGATGGAAACTGAAGGCAGTTACAAACTGCTGCGGCGTTGTGCACCCATTTAATCGAGAGCATGAACCGAGCCGCGCATCGAACGGGACAACCATACCGCAAACCCCGGCATGAAAACTATTGCTCCAGCAAGCAGTTCTCAAGGAGATAGTTTCAACTCGCGAATCGCTTCTCCGGCGCCGCTGAGGTTGGCGAGCCGCATCTCAGAGTACTTGCGAGATAGAAGCACGCCTGGCGCGCCAGCGCGGAAAGCCGCGAGAACCGCTTCCTTAACGCTTTGCGGCGTACACTTGCTGTTATTGGGCTCAGTCGGGATATCGATATCAATGCCTGGCCAGATGAGAGTGTTCGTGCCGGCAACCCCCTCCAGCGAGCGTTTTGTTTCGCGGAAGACGTAATCGGCCGAAAGGCCCGTGTGGGGAATCTGATCGTAGCTGCGTTCCTTAATTTCCATCACTGCATAGTTAAAATCGATGACGCCCTGTTTCGAGAGATCTCCATAAAGCGTCGAGCCAATATTGCCGGCATACAGCGCCATGCGCTCGCCACCGACGTTGTTGTACATCACGACCTTAATGAAGTCGGAATAATTCGAGAGCTCACGAAGGTCTTGTTCCGCGCGGTAGATGGGATTAAAGGAATTGTTGTGCCAGATGTGCCAACCCACGGGCACGGCCGGCTTCGCTGTCTTTACGGTCTTGTATATTGCGGCGTAGGTCTCGCGAAGGCTGTCCGTCCAGAGCATTTCCCAGGCGGCTAGTTCGGGATATCGCAACAAGAGCCGCCAGAATTGAACGTAGTAGCCGTCCACGGGGCGATGGCCGCTCCGCGCGGAACGAACGAATTTTTCCAACTCCAGGAAACCTTGCCGGGCGCGCTCCACATTGATACCGCGCAGTCTTGCTTTGTTCTGACAAAACTCGCAGAAGCAAGTCACCTGGCCCGGATCGACCGGTGGTATGTCATGGGTGGCTCCCAGACTGTCCGAAAGCGCACCCTGTCGCTCGGAGCCCCACATAAGTCCATCGATGTCGTAGGAACGGGTATAGTCCTCGACGAGACCGGTCAGGAAATTCCGGTAGTCCGGATTGTTGACGCACAGCGTCTCGGCATTCCGCCCGTACAGATCTCGTTCCTGCAATTTCTCAATGTTCGGCAAGTCGGTGCGAAACACGTCCTCAAGCCAGCAGACGACTTTCATTCCGCGCTTTTTGGCGGCAGGAAGCACTTCGGCGAGGATATCCAGGTTGCCATGGTCGGGCGCACGCATGTCCTTGAGAACCGTGTTTTTGTAGTACTGGAGATGAGGGGTGGCGAAGTTCCCGCCGTGAAAATTGAGGTCGTACTCCTGCTTGCCGTGATCGGGCAACGGCTGGCCTGGGATCTGCCTTCCAGCAATACCTCGACCGTAGGTGAACACCGCAAGAAAAAGCGTATTCACGCAGGCGCGTTCCTGGAGCACATCAAGAACTTTTTCGGTACCTTCATCCACAAACGAAACCGCTCCGACTTGGATGCCGATCATTTTGGAGGGGGCAGAAGTATGTGCTGGAGCGGGCATGGCCAAGGCAGCCCCGGCTGCAGCGGCGATCTTCAGGAATTCCCGGCGATTCACGTCCGATCTCAACATGGATGACTCCTATAGTTTTTGACAGCTCCTCTGCTGCTGCGCGGTGGCCCCAGCGGAGCTTGCGTGATCAACCCGCCTGCCATGCATTCGCGTCTAGATCAACGGTTGCACGGGATTGTAGTTGTGGCGCAGCGTCAATGACCCATCGGGATTGACCTTTTGCCGGCATGCCCAACGGACCGGGTAACGTACGCCCTTGACTTCCAGTTCGGCTTTCAGCCGCAGGCCTTCCCATTTGGCGCCAGCGGGCAGCATCAACATCGCCTGATGAATGCCAGCCGGCTTCGGATAGCCAGGGTCGATGCAGCCGGATACATTTATCTTGTTATCTTCGCTGAACATGCTTAGTCGAAGCACTCCAGGAACAGCCGCGATACCGTCGTTCGCAAGCCCGATCACCAGACCCGGAACTCCGTCTCGTTGGAAGGTCCACAGAAACGACGGGCGAATGCGATAGCCGATCTGGCGAGCCATCTGATCGATGGGTTCCGGGAACTTGTCGTAGTAGCTCAGGATGTTGCCGGCGGACTGGTTGTGCCAACTCCAAAGCGACAGATAGTTGACTCCAACATCGGCTGCGTGGGAAATGATCTGTTCGTTGTTCGTAATTCCATCTTCGTCGGTGCGAAGTTCTTTTGGATCGCCGGTGGTGAAACCAACCTCGCAGATCGCGGCGGCCCAAGGGGGACGGTTGCTCAACGCCTCGATTTGAGTGTTCTCTATGAAAATTGTATCGGTACGCAACCAGTTACCGGTGCGCATCGTGCGATCGAGCAGGTCGGCGTTG
The DNA here is from genome assembly GCA_041476465.1 of Candidatus Acidiferrum sp. Lineage (GTDB taxonomy): Bacteria > Acidobacteriota > Terriglobia > Acidiferrales > UBA7541 > Acidiferrum. Next base: position 7,872 of record JBGOTL010000095.1, read on the forward strand.
CCGACGGAGCTGAAGTCGGGTTGAGTATTTGTGGCCAGCGGGACTTTGCTCCACTGCTCGAGCTGCATCTCGAACATGGCTGCACAGGTCTGTTCCGCAACCAATTGGCTGGGGAAGGGATTGCCCTCGAATGGCCAGGTGTGCCCTTCGCCCCAAAAACCGTACATCATCGTGTCCATGAACTCGACCAACGGGTTACCGTTGAGTTCGGCGGCCAGCAGCTCATTCAATTCGCGAAAGGCAGCTTGATATGCCGGGTGATCGTAACGCGGTACGCGGTGATCTTTCCGGTAGCGCATTTGCGCGGGATTCCCCTTCCATTCACCTTTGAGCTTTACGTAGGGAATCTTGCTAAGGAGAAAATCCGGGACACCAGGATCCGGAAAATCGGGATTCTCCAGCATGACTCGGAAGCCGATTCGCTTGTTGTAGCGGCGAGCAAGGTCGAACGTGATCTTCCACCACTGCGGGAAGTCGAGTCTGCCCGGCTGCTTCTGCACATCGCGCCAGTTGGGGCGGATGTAGATTTTTTGCGCGAAAGGCAGCTTGATCAGATCTTCGAGCGTTCGTTCCATCGTTTGACCCGGGACCTGAAGCGGTCCGGTGTCGTCGGAAACATAGACAATCAGGCCAGTCCCGTAGTTGCTGACGATCTCTTTGGATGGCGTCGTGACCATCGCGACATCGCTGTCGGGAACGACCGCGCAAGGGCCATACTGCGGGAACGGTCCTTGATAGAGCCGGTCGGGAACCGGAGGCCCCCCTCCCCAATCATATTTGTCCCAGTTGTGCTCCGGAATGGAGGCGTTGGCACTGGTCTTGTACAAGCCGACCGCGAGTCCTGCGGCGGCCGCGGACTTCAATAAGCTGCGTCGGTCCATGGGTGCTCCTGCAACGGCGAATTACAACAACTAGCGCGATATGCAGATCATACATCAGGCTCGAAACTAAACGAGTGTAATAGAAAGGATTCGTAGCTACGAGTGTGGATGGCCGCCAGGCTAGCTTCATCAGGCAGGGCGTCTACGAGACCGCGACTGATTATTATCGCGTGGGTGAGCGTCATTAATTCGAGTGTGGAAGTTATAAGCACGCGACACTTCACGATTTCGAGATTGGCGCCATGAAACTATCGGGAAGTACATGCGGCCTAAACTACAGACTTATACCTTAATTAAGGTAGCGATTACAGGTCTAGCAATGTCACGAATTTCGGTAGTGAACCGAAGTGTAAAGGCACAGCGGCCTTGCTTGACCAAGAAGGCTGCTCACGAGGCGGGCTCGCTACCGTGGAAGACGTTAATGGCAGGACCAAAGCGGATTGTTCGCATCAGCACGCTCTTGATATAGCAATGCTCCGAACTTCTCTCTTCACAATCGTGTGAACGGACTCAGCAGGTTTCTGGAGCGGGCGACGGGAATCGAACCCGTGTCCGAAGCTTGGGAAGCTTCTATACTGCCATTGTACGACGCCCGCTCGTTTCTCCAGCTTGTTGATTATACACAACGAAGCGACTAGAGGTAAATTCCGTAGATTCTCTATATTCTCCAACTACATTCCGGAAAATGCCGTCCGATGTATAATTCCGTGAACGAAAGTTGCGCCCAATTGAAGGCAGCATTGCAGGCTAATCAGGAGTAGGAGGACCTCGTGGACGGCGCCGTAACTCATGAGCCCCAGGCAAGAATGGATCCCGTAAATTTTCAAACTGATCCCTCCCGGTACAGACATTGGCGCCTCGCTTTCGATGGTCCGGTGGCAATGCTGACGATGGATGTTGCCGAAGACGGCGGAATCCGGCCGGGTTACAAGCTGAAACTGAATTCCTACGATCTCGGGGTAGACATTGAACTGCACGACGCGTTGCAGCGGATCCGCTTTGAGCACCCGGAGATTCGTTCGGTTGTCATTACCAGCGCCAAGAGCCGCATTTTTTGTTCCGGGGCAAATATCTACATGCTCGGTCTTTCTTCGCACGCGTGGAAAGTCAACTTCTGTAAATTCACCAATGAAACGCGGAATGGGATCGAGGATTCAAGCAGACACTCCGGCCTGAAATTCCTCGCTGCCTGCAATGGAACGACGGCCGGCGGCGGCTACGAGCTTGCCCTAGCGTGCGATGAGATTATTTTAGTGGACGACCGATCGTCCGCGGTCAGTTTGCCCGAGCTTCCGCTGTTAGGGGTTTTGCCCGGCACCGGCGGGCTTACCCGGGTCACCGATAAGCGCAGGGTTCGCAGGGACCACGCCGACGTGTTCTGCACAAATCCTGACGGTGTGCGCGGGCAAAGAGCCAAAGAGTGGCGACTCGTCGATGAGGTGGTGAAGCCACAGCAGTTTGCGGAGCACGTGAAACAACGCGCTCTGAAACTAGCCGAGCAAAGCGATCGTCCCAACGGCGCCAAGGGAGTAGCGCTGACGCCGCTCAAACGTACGGTGGATGCGGCCGGCTTGCATTATGAATACGTGGACGTGCAGTTGAATCGCGAGGCTCGCACCGCCACACTCGCGGTCCGCGCGCCAAAGTCCGTTACCGCGGGCACATTAGAAAAGGTTTTGGCGGCGGGCGCCGAATGGTGGCCGCTGCAGATGGCGCGAGAGTTGGATGACGCCATCCTGACGCTACGCGCCAGCGAGCTTGATTTGGGCCTGTGGATTATCAAGACGACCGGTAACCCAGACGCGGTCCTGGCGATCGATGAATTCCTGTTGAATCATCAAACGAATTGGTTCGTCCGCGAAGTTCTTGGCATGATGCGGAGGACTTTCGCGCGACTTGATGTCACCTCGCGTTCCATGTATGCGATCGTCGAACCGGGGTCGTGCTTCGCGGGCACGCTGTTGGAATTGGCGATCGCCGCGGACCGCATTTACATGCGCGACGTACAAGAGAGCGACACCATCGCCACGTTGACGCTCTCGAAAATGAACTTCGGCCCGCTGCCGATGGTGAATCAGCTCTCGCGCCTCAATGCGCGCTACTATCAGGATGCGGCACAGATCGCTGCGCTCCAGGGCCGAATTGGAACCAAGCTTTCGGCTCGCGAGGCCCTCGATGCGGGACTTGTGACCTCCGCGCCTGATGATCTCGATTGGGAAGACGAAATTCGTCAAGCCATCGAGTCGCGCGTGGCGCTTTCCCCCGATGCCCTTACAGGACTCGAGGCCAACTTGCGTTTTGGATGCACCGAGACGCTGGAGACGCGAGTGTTCGGCCGCCTTTCGGCTTGGCAAAACTGGATATTCATTCGTCCGAACGCTGTTGGGGCAAACGGCGCACTGAAGGTGTATGGAACCGGCGCGCCCGTGAAATTTGACTGGGAGAGAGTTTGAGGAGCGGATAGCCGTCCCAGTCCGGCGAGGAGCTCGCAATGATTAACTACACTGAAAAAATTCCGAACAACATCGATTTGGGCAGAGACCGCGTCTTGCAGCGCGCACTCGAACATTGGCAACCGGCATTTCTCGGTTGGTGGTCCGACATGGGGCCGAATGAGAGCCACCGTTACGACGTGTATTTGCGGACCGCGACCAGCGTGGAGCCGGATGGCTGGGCGCAGTTCGGCTATGTGAAGATGCCGGAATACCGCTGGGGCATTTTCCTGCAGCCGCGCGACGAAAACCGCCAGGTGAATTTCGGCACTCACAAGGGCCAGGCGGTTTGGCAAGACGTTCCGGGTGAATATCGGTCAACGCTGCGGCGCGTCATCGTAACTCAGGGAGACACGGAACCCGCTTCGGTTGAACAACAGAAGATGCTGGGAGCGTCTTGTCCCTCCATGTACGATCTGCGGAACATTTTCCAGGTGAACGTTGAAGAAGGTCGCCATCTGTGGGCCATGGTGTATTTGCTGCACCGCTACTTCGGACGCGATGGCCGCGAGGAGGCCGAAGCGTTGCTGGCGCGGCGCTCCGGAGACACCGACAACCCGCGCATTCTGGGCGCGTTCAACGAACCCACGCCGGACTGGCTCGCGTTTTACATGTTCACTTTCTTTACGGACCGGGATGGCAAGTTCCAGCTGTGCGCCCTGGCGGAATCGGGCTTCGATCCCCTCGCGCGGACCTGCCGATTCATGCTGACCGAGGAAGCGCACCACATGTTCGTCGGCGAGACCGGGGTAGGCCGCATCATTCAACGAACCTGCGAGGTGATGAAGGAAAACAAGGTCGATGACCCGTCGGATGTGCGGGCGCTGGGAGTGATCGACCTGCAGACGATACAGAGGTACTTGAATTTTCACTACAGCGTTACCCTGGACCTTTACGGCTCGGACGTCTCTTCGAACGCCGCGAATTACTACACCAGCGGCCTTAAGGGGCGGTACCGGGAAACCAAACTTGCCGACGATCACGTCCTTACAAACGCGCAATATCCGGTGTACGAAGTGGTGGGAAACAAAATCGTCACCAAGCAGGTGTCGGCGCTGACGTCGTTGAACGAGAGGTTGCGCGATGATTACATCGGCGAGATTGAAGATGGAGTTGCCCGCTGGCAACGGGTAATCGATGAGGCAGGCATTCCCTTCCGGCTGACCTTGCCGCACAAAGGCTTCCACCGGGCGATCGGCAATTTCGCGGGACACTTCATCAGCCCCGAGGGAGAGGTATTGACCGAGGAGGCGTGGAAGAGTCACCAGTTCGAATGGCTGGCGAGCCCGCAGGATCACGCCTATGTGCAGTCCCTGATGAGCGGACGCGTCGTTGAGCCCGGCAAATTTGCGAATTGGATTGCACCGCCGGCGCGTGGGATTAACAACCAACCATTGAACTTTGAATACGTCCGATTTAACTGATAGGCGGCAGATATAGCCTGCGGAGTTCTGACCGTTGGCGATTGGGCAGCACACCGCCGCGCGAATTCTTGACGCCATGGGCGGCGTCCGTTAGCGTCATAGAGTACGAAGTGCCTCCCCACTTCGCAGGTGTGCTGGGCACGCCAATCAACTAAGGTGGGAGAACCCATTGACCAATCCGATTATCACGCTTACAACCGACTACGGTACGAACGACCACCTGGTGGGCGCGTTGAAGGGCGTCATTCTTAAGATTAATCCCGAAGTCAAGCTGGTGGATATCACGCATCAAGTCGCGCCGTATGATTTGCTGGATGGCGCGCTGGCCATCGGCGCCGCGTACGCGTATTTTCCGCCGCGAACCATTCATGTGGTGATTGTGGATCCAGGTGTAGGCACCGATCGGCGTCCCTTGCTGGTGAGCGGGCAGAATCAGTACTTTATTGCGCCGGACAATGGGGTGCTTTCCGCGGTATACGAACGCGAGCATCCCGTGATCGTGCGTCACGTCACCGCTGAGCACTACTATCATCAGCCGGTGAGCAAGACGTTCCACGGACGCGACATTTTCGCCCCGGTGGCGGCTTGGCTTTCCAAAGGCTGGCAGACGGCCAGCATGGGTGAGGAAATTACGGACTATAAACACTTTGCGCTGCCCGTGCCGAAAATTTTGGATGGCGCCGCCAAAGGAGTGGTGTTGAAGGTGGATTCCTTCGGCAACTTGATCACCAATTTCCGCTTGGTGGATTTGCCGGAAGCGGCGCTGACCAGCGGCGCCATAAAATTCCAGGTGGGAAGTCAGCCTGTTACGCGGCTGGTGGATACTTTCGCCCTCGGAAATGCCGAGGAAGCCGTGGCTTACATCGGTTCGACCGGCTATGTTGAAATTGCCATCAATAAGGGGAACGCATCACGCACGCTGAATGTTGGGCGCGGCACTCCGGTCGTTCTCACCAAAGAGTAGAAATCAATAGTGCTGTCATTCTGAGAGTTTGACGAAGTCGAACTCGAAGCCCGCTTCCTCTTCGCGCCGGGTTCGCGCGAAGAATCTCAACCAAATGATTGTGCCGTGGTGTGGATCAGACGAGATCCTTCGCTCCGTAAGAACGATCGGAGCGCAAACTGCGCGCTTCGCTCAGCGAGTGAAGACTTTCCTAGGCAGCGGCTGGCGCCGGTTGCTTCCGCCTGTGCCAGTAACCCAATGCGGCGAACAGAAGGATCGCAGGCACGCCGGTCAGCCCGCAAGCGATAAAGAAAATGCCGTAGGCGTGAATGAGACCGTGCGTGGTGCTCAGGCTTTCGACCGCAGCACCGGAAAATCCTTTCAAGATCTTTCCCAGCCAGGCATAAGTTGAACTCAAGAGCGCATACTGCGTGGCGGTGTATCCCAGATTGGTGAGACTCGACATGTACGCGACAAGTGCAACGCCTGCAAAACTGATGCCGAAGTTGTCACCTGCCATGACAAGCGCGAAGAGATGAATGCTCGTGCCCGCGAACGCGAGAGTCGCATACGCGGCAATCGCGGCTGCCTGCACAATGCCCCCGATGACGAGCGCGCGCATGTAGCCAAGCTTCAGCGAGCAGAATCCGCCGGCTGCGATGCCCGCAAACGTAGCGATGAGTCCGATTGAGCCGCGCACCGCTCCGACCGTTTGCTTCGAAAGACCGATGTCATGGTAGTAGGGATTCGCCATCGGACCCATGATGAAGTCCGGCAACCGGTAGAGGCTGATTGCCGCTAACATCACAAGCGCGAGCCAGCCATGTGCACGGAAGAAAGCGATGAACGGTCCCACAACAGCGTCGAAGAAACCGCGCGGCGTCCAAAGCGCCGCTTCGCGCTTTTTTTCATCCATCACCGCATCCGCGCGCTCCGGTTCCTTCGCAAACCAGGTCGCGAACATTCCAACGGCCATACATGCGCCGTAGATACCGTA